>JBKPAK010000180.1:0-13806 GCA_046726415.1 Candidatus Methylomirabilota bacterium | reverse complement strand
GTCAGCTCGAACGACTGCCCCTGGTAGCGCAGGTCGGCCAGACGACGAAAGCGCGCGGCTGGGCCGCGGAAGCCCTCGCGCTCGAGCTGGGCGCGGGCCTCGTCCGTGATGCGCGCCCAGATCGTACCGAGCTCAGCAGGCGCCACCTTGCGGAGGAGGCGACGGTACGAGCGGACGTAGTGGTGTTCGACCTCCGAATAGAGGAGGCCGAAGGACGAGAAGAGCCCCGGCGCCGGTGGTACGACGATGCGCCTCATCTCGAGGGCCGCGGCCATCCCGGCGGCGAAGAGCGGCCCGTTGCCGCCGAAGGCGAAGAGCGCATACTCGCGGGGATCCCGCCCGCGCTCGCTCGAGACGGCGCGGATGGCTCGCATCATGTTGGAGGCCGCGATGAGGTGCGCCCCGTAAGCGGCGCGGTCCAGCGGCAGACCGATGCGCCGGGCCACCTTGTCCTCGAAGACCTCGCGGGCCCGGGCCGCGTTGAGCTTCACCGCGCCGCCGGCCAGGGCCCGGGGATTCAGGTAGCCCAGGATCACGTTGGCATCCGTGATGGTCGGCTCGGTCCCCCCGAGGTCGTAGCAGAGCGGACCCGGGGAGGCGCCCGCGCTGCGCGGGCCGACCTGAAGCGCTTCGCCGGCATCCACCCACACCAGCGAGCCTCCGCCCGCGCCGACCTCGGCGAGGTCGATCGACGGCACCCGCAACAGATAGCCGGCGCCGGTGAGCAGGCGCGAGCCGAGCATGAGGCCGCCGCCCACCTGGTACTCCGCGGCCCGGTTGATCTCGCCGTCCTCGATGATGGAGGCCTTGGCCGTGGTTCCTCCCATGTCGAAGGTGATGGCCTTGCCGAGCGCCATGCGCCGCGCGAGCACCTGGGCGCCCACCACGCCGGCCGCCGGCCCTGATTCGATGATGTGCATCGGGCTGGCGGCCGCCGCCTCCGCGGTCATCAGCCCGCCGTTCGACTGCATGATCATCAGCGGGGCGCGGAGGTCGATGTCCTGGAGGCCGCTCCGCAGTGTGGAGAGGTACCGGCGCACGACGGGCATGACGTAGGCGTTGATCACAGTGGTGGAGGTGCGCTCGTACTCCTTGATCTCGGGGAGCACCTCCGAGCTGACCGAGAGGGCGAGGCTGGGGGCTTTCCGCCGAACGGCGTCGCGGATGACCTCCTCGTGGACGGGATTCGCGTAGGAGTTCAGCAAGCACACGGCGACGGCCTCGACGCCCTCGGCCAGCAATCGATCGATGGCCCGATCGACCTCGGCCGGGTCGAGCGGCTGCTGCACCCGGCCGCGGGCGTCGATCCTCTCGTCGACCACGAGGCGGAGGTAGCGCTCGACCAGAGGCGTGGGCTTCTCCCAGGTAAGGTCGTAGAGCCGGGGCATGCGCAGCCGACGGATCTCCAAAACGTCGCGGAAGCCCTTGGTCGTCACCAGGCCGGTACGCGCGCCCCGCAGCTCGAGAATGGCGTTGGAAGCGACCGTCGTGCCGTGCAAGACCTCGACGACATCGCGCCCCCTCAGTCCGGTCTCCTCGAACACCTCGCGGAGGCCATCGACGATGGCGCGGGCGTAATCGTCCACGCTGGAGGACACTTTCTTCGTGTGGAGGTGCCCATCGGCGTCCAGGAAGACGATGTCCGTGAAGGTGCCGCCGATGTCGACGCCGACGCGCACGTTGCTCATTCGAGCGTTCCTTTCTCCTCGGGGATCGTCCGGATCAACGTAGACGGCCGCTCCGTGCCCGTCAACAACTCGGCCGGCTCGGGGCACACCACACAGACTTACTCCGCGCCGATGAGCTGGGGTAGCAGCGCACCGGCCTTAAGGGCGGAGCCCGAGAGCACGAGCACCACGTCCTCGGTTCCCACAATGGCCCCCTCACCTCGCAGACGGTCCAGCGCGGGCAGGACCACGGCGGAGGTCGGCTCGACGGCGAGGCCGTGTTTGCCAAGAGCCAGCAATCCCCACCGGATGTCGTCTTCGCTGACGCAGACGACGCCGCCTCGCGTCTCGCGCAGGGCACGAAGAACCTCCCGTCCGCGCACCGGGCGCGGCAGCGCGATACCCTCTGCCACGGTGGGCTGTGAGACCACTGCCTCCACGTCCGAGGCACCGCGCGCGTGGGCGAGGTACACGGGGCAGATGCGCTCGGACTGCACGGCGAAGAGCCGCGGCAGCCGATCGACAAGACCAGCCTTCTGCAGCTCCCCGAAGCCCCGCCAGAGGCCCAGCAGGATGCTGCCCGCTCCCACCGGGCACAGGATGGCCGCGGGGGCGCGCCAGCCGCGCTGCTCGGCGATCTCGAAGGCCAGCGTCTTCAGGCCCTCGATGAAGAACGGATGCCAGAGGTGAGAGGCGTAGAACTCGCCACTGGCCGCTATGTGCGCCTGCAGCGCCTCGGTGGCACGCGGCCGCGGCCCCTCGATCGGGCGGAGCCGCGCGCCGTGGAGCCGGATCTGGGCAAGCTTGCCAGGCGACGCCGAGGCCGGACAGAACACCGTCAGCTCGATGCCCGCGCGAGCCGCGTAGGCCGCGGTCGAGGCGCCGGCATTGCCCGACGAGTCCTCGACCGCGCGATGAATGCCCAGGGCGCGCAGATGGGTCATGAGGAGGGCCGTTCCGCGGTCCTTGTACGATCCCGACGGCATGAGATAGTCGCACTTCAGCTCGACGCGACCCCCATCGTGGTCCGCGGTCACCAGGGGCGTCATCGGTTCACCAAGCGAGACGGGCTCGCCCATGAGGTGCAGGGCGTCGGCGTAGCGCCACATCGTCGGTGGACCCTCGCGCACGCGCCGCGGATCGAGGGACGCCCCCGGCTCGAGATCGAGCGGGCCTCCGCAGGTGCAGCGCCAGACGCGCTCCATCGCGTCGTAGCGGCGGCCGCACCGCGCGCAAATTATCGACATGGCGATCCCCTCGGGCGCCGCCCGTTCAGGAGATTCCTCGAGCACTCGGCATATCGCGTGCGACGGCCATACGTCGCATCGTCATGCCTCAGGCCGCCCCGCCTTCGCCCGCGTTCTCGCACTTCAGCCGCTCCACCGCACGCGCTACACTGACCGCCTCCGGGCGCTCTCTCGAAGACGCTATGCGCCCGGGTTGCCGTGAGCGACCAGCCCGGGAGCGGCGCTCCCGGCCGAGCGAGGGGCCATGACGTCATGAGCACCGCCGGGACCAAGACGATTGCCGACCTCATCGAGGATCGGTTTGGGCTGCCTACCCACGGCGGGCGCAGCTTGGCGTGGGCTATCCCAGCCAGCCGGGCTGGATCAGCATGCGCCTGCCGCCCGCAGTCACCGTGCACACGGATCGCTACGACGACAGCCACCTGCCCGATGAGCTCGAGGCGTACGATCGTCGCCGCGAAGGCCGCCATGCCACGCCGCGCGAGAGCCAGCGCTACGCGGATCGCTACGGCTACACCGAGCCCTACGGATGGTCGGAGGACAAAGCGCGCCAGTACTCCGTGCCCGAGCGCCACAATTTCGGGCCCTTCGTTCGCCGGCAAGGCTTCGCCCTGGCCTGACAACGCCGCCACGCTCCGCGCCGGCTCTCACGCTCACTTTGCCTCGATCTTCCCCACCCGGCGCACGCCTTCGGCCAGGCGCCGGGCGTCCGCGTCGAAGAACCTCCGAAAATCCTCCCCTTGCTTGAACGCGATGGGCGTCTCCAGCTTGGCCATGGCCGCCTTGAAATCCGAGTCGTTGACGACCGCGCGCATGGACTCGCGCAGCTTGGCCAGCACCGGCTCGGGCGTCCCCCGAGGGGCAAACAGCCCGGCCCAGATGTAGAACTCGGCGCCGGGATACCCGAGGTCCTTGAAGGTTGGAACCTCTGCCAGCGCGGCAATGCGCTGATCGCCCCAGCCGGCGAGGGGACGCAGTTTGCCCGCCTTGATGTGGGGCAGCACCACCGACGGCCCGGAGGCGAGGGCATCCACGTGGCCTCCCAGAAGGGCGGTGACGGCCGGACCTCCGCCTGGATAGGGCACGTGGCGCAAGGTGATGCCGGCCGCCTGCTGCAGGAGCTCCATCGCCATGTGAAGCGTGCCGTAGACCCCCGACGAGCTATATGTGATCTGGTCCGGTCGCTTCCGCGCGTCCTCGATGAACTCCCGGGCGGTCTTCCAGGGGCTCTCCGTGCGCACGACCAGGATCGTCGGGTCGGCCGAGATGAGGGCGATGGGCTCGAACTGGTCCACGGTGAAAGCGGGAGCGCGGCCGAAGAGCTTGTCGGCCTCGGGAATGATCGACATCGACGACAGCGCCAGGAGCAGCGTGTAGCCGTCGGGCCGGCTCGCCGCCGCGAACTGCATCCCTACCGCCCCTGCTGCGCCCGTCTTGTTCACGACTACCACGGGATTCTTGAGAATCTTCTCGAGGGCCGCCGCCACCGGGCGAGCGGTGAGATCGGCCACGCCACCCGGCGGAAACGGAGCCACGATGGTGATCGGCCGGTTCGGATATGCCTCCTGCGCCCCGGTCGGCAGGACCAGGCTCGCGACCCCGAGGAGCACGGCGCTGACGACGATCCGCCTCATCATCAGGGTGCTTCCGGGCGCGCCGCTGCCCTCGGAGCCTTCAAGTGATTTCGTAAGGTGTTCTCGGGAAGCGGCGGCCGACGAGCGCTTCGTACTCCTCCCGGGTGTTGACGCCCCGCGGCCGGGGACGGTCGATCGAAACCGGCTGGATCCAATCCCGATGCGCATCGACGATCTTCCAGGCCGCCTTGTCGCCCTGCAGAGCGATGAGCTGATCGAAGAGCCCGCGAGCGAAGACGAGCGGGTGACCCTCCGCGTCGCAGTAGGCGGCCAGCATGATGGGCGCGGAGGTGGCGCGCCAGGCCAGGGCCATAAGGTCGATGACGTCTCGGTCGACACCCGGCTCGTCCCCGAGCAGCACGACGACGGCGGCAGAGTCCGCGTCGAGCCCGCCGATTCCCGCGCGGTACGAGGCCGAGCATCCCCGGGCGAACTCCGGATTCTCGATGACCTTGGCCCCGCCGAAATCGACGCGATCGCGGACCTCGGCGGCGGCGCCTCCGATGACCACGACGACCTCGTCCAGCGCCGAGGCGGAATTCGCCTCGCCCACCACGCGGTCGAGGAGCGTGGTGGCGCCGAACGGGAGGAGCTGCTTGGGCTGGCCGAGGCGCGTGGAGGAGCCAGCCGCGAGGACGAGGCCGGAGACGAATGGCCTCATCCGCCGGCCCCCGCGAGGTAACGCTCGGGGTCATGGTCGAAGGTTTCCTGGCAGTGACGGCTGCAGAAGTACACCCGATGTCCACGCGCCTGCGAGCCGTACTTCGCGGTGGCGAGGGGGACGAGCATCCCGCAGATCGGATCCCTACCGGACGGCTCAGCGGCGACTCCCGGCAAGCTCTTGGCGCTTCGGTGGTGCTGGATGATCTCGGCGAGAATGCTCACGGCGATCTCCTCGGGGGTGGAGGCACCGATGTCCACGCCCGCCGGGGCCTTGAGTCGGGCCAGATGTTCGGATGGCACGCCCCTCTGCCGGAGACTCTCGACGATGGCAGCGGCCCTACGGCGACTGGCGACCAGGCTCACGTACCCAGCCTGGCTCGTGAGGACCCGCGCCAGCGCGTCTTCGTCAAAGTTTCCGTGAGTCGCCACGACCACGGCAGCGCCCGCGAGGTCCAGCCGGTCGAGCCCCGACGGGACGGCACCTTCACGGAGCACCACCACCGAGTGCTCCACGGCGCCGGCGAGAGTTGCCAGGGTTTCGACCACCGGACCCTGTCCCACGATCACCAGCCGGCGCTTGGGAAGGTAGGGCTCCACGTAGATCTCCAGGGTGCCGCCACTGTGGCAGCTCATCGGGTACTCGAGCAACCCTTCTGTCCGGCCCGGACCGCGGCGACCCTCTCCGATGAGCCCGACGAGGCGCGGCCGCCCGTCGCGGAGGGCGCTGAGGGCCTCCCGCACGACCACCGGCTCGGCGCAGGCACCGCCGACCCAGCCGGAAACGCTGCCGTCGGCGCGGACCAGCGCCTTGGCACCCGGCTTGGCCGAGGTCGGTGGTTCGCACCGCACGACCGTGGCCAGCGCGAAGGGTTCGCCGCAGCGCCGGAGCTCCGATGCTAGTTCGAGGAGATCGTCAGCCACCGCGCTGCAACTGACCAAATCGACGAGTCGAGACACCACGCGTTCATCACTCAGTGACGCCCTTCTCCCTGAGCAGGCGCCACACCTTGGCCGGCGTGATCGGAATGTCGATGTGGCGAACACCGAGGTGCCAGAGCGCGTCCACCACCGCGTTGGCGATGGCCGCCGGGGCGCCAACCGTCGCGGATTCACCCACGCCCTTGGCTCCCAGGGGGTGATGCGGCGACGGCGTGCACGTGTGACCGGTCTCCCATTTCGGAGTCTCCACCGCGGTGGGTAACAGATAGTCGATGAAGCTGCCGCCCTGGATGTTGCCGATCTCGTCGTACGAGATCTCCTCGAAGAGGGCGGGCGCCAGCCCCATGGTGAGGCCGCCGTGGATCTGCCCCTCGACGATCATCGGATTGATGATGTTGCCGCAGTCGTCGATGGCCACGAACCGGCGGATCTTCACCTCGCCCGTTCCAGTGTCGACGTCGACAACGCAGATGTAGCTGCCGAACGGGTAGGTCAGGTTCGGCGGGTCGTAGTAGCTGACTGCCTCCAGCCCGGCCTCCATCCCCTGCGGGTGATTGGTGTACGCCGCGAAGGCGATATCCTGAATGGTCTTGGTCTTGCCGGGCGCTCCCTTCACGGAGAAGCGGCCGGGCTCCCACACGAGGTCATCCTCGGCCACTTCAAGCAGATGGGCGGCGATCTTGCGGCCCTTGTCGCGGATCTTGCGCGCGGCGACGGCCGCGGCCGCGCCCGCGACGGGAGTGGACCGGCTCGCATAGGTGCCGAGACCGTAGGGCGCGGTGTCGGTGTCGCCCTCCTCGATCTGGATGTCCGCCGCGGGAATACCGAGCTCCTCGGCGAGGATCTGAGCGTAGGTCGTCTCGTGCCCCTGCCCCTGGGACTTCGTTCCGAACCGCGCGATGGCCTTGCCGGTGGGATGGATCCGGATCTCGCAGCTGTCGAACATCTTGAGCCCGAGAATGTCGAAGTGCTTCGACGGCCCGGCCCCGACGATTTCGGTGAAACTGGAGATGCCGATCCCCATCAGCTCGCCGCGCGCTCGCTTCTCCGCCTGTTCCCGCTTCAGCTCGGCGTACCCGATCTGTTCCATGGCCTTCTGGAGGGCGCCGGCGTAGTTGCCGCTATCGTACTCCCAACCCAGCGCCGACTTGTACGGAAACTGCTCCGGCCTGATGAAGTTCTTGAACCGCAAGTCGGCGGGATCGGTACCGAGCTGGTGAGCCATGAGATCGACCATCCGCTCGATGGTGTGTACCGCCTCCGTGACCCGGAACGAGCAGCGGTACGCGATCCCGCCCGGCGGCTTGTTGGTGTAGACGCCATCAACCTCGACGTGCGCAGCCTTGAGATCGTAAGAGCCGGTGCAGACGTGAAAGAGCCCGGCCGGAAACTTGGACGGATTTGCCGCGGCGTCGGCATACCCATGATCGGCGAGGGTCTTGATCCGGAGCGCGGTGAGCGTGCCGTCCTTCTGGGCCGCTAGCTCCGCGGTGATGCGATAGTCGCGAGCGAACGAGTCGGCCTGGAGGTTCTCCATCCGGTCTTCGATCCACTTGACGGGTTTCCCGGTCAGGACGGAGGCCGCCACCGCGATGACGTAGCCGGGGTACACGGGGACCTTGCCGCCGAAGCCGCCGCCGATGTCGGGCGAGATGATGCGGATCTTGTGCTCGGCCAACCCAACGTGCCCGGCCACCAGCGCGAACACCGTGCGGATGGCGTGGGGCGCCTGGGTGGTCATCCAGACGGTGAGCTTTTCGTTCACCTTGTCGAAGTGGGCGATGCAGCCGCACGTCTCGATGGACGCCACGTGGATGCGCGGGATGTAGATGTCCTGGGTGACCGTCACCTCGGCCTCGGTGAAGGCGCGATCGGTGGCGGCCCGGTCGCCCCACTCCCAGTGCCAGATGTGGTTGTCCTTTTTGTCCTTCTTGTCAGTCCGCAGCACGGGCGCGCCGGGCTCGAGCGCCTTCTTGGGATCCACCACCACCGGGAGGGGCTCGTATTCGACCTCCACCGCGGCGGCGCCGTCAGCGGCGGCGTAGCGGCTGGTGGCCAGCACCGCCGCGACTTCCTGTGCCTGATACATCACCTTCTCGACGGGAAGGACCATCTGGGTGTCCGACATCAAGGTCGGCATCCAGTGCAGGTTGTACTTGGCGAGGTCCTGGCCGGTGATGACGGCGAGAACACCGGGCGTGGCCAAGGCCTTGGCGCCCTCGATCTTCCTTATTGTCGCGTGGGCGAAGGGACTGCGGACGATGTCCAGATAGAGCATGCCCGGCAGCTCGATGTCGTCGACGTAGGTGCCCTTGCCGCGGATGAAGCGCGGATCTTCCTTGCGCCTGATCGAATGCCCCATGCCGCCGACTTCGGGCGTAGTCCTGAGCGCCATCACGCCCCTCCTTGTCTCGCTCGCCCATCTCCCTGCATCTTCTCCGCCGCGTGCCGGATGGCCTTGACGATGTTCATGTAGCCGGTGCAACGGCAGAGGTTGCCGGAGATCGCCCAGCGGATCTCATCCTCGCTCGGGGCCGGATGCTTCGCGAGGAGGGCGTAGCTGGTCATCAGCATGCCCGGCGTGCAGTACCCGCACTGCAAGCCGTGCTTCGCCATGAACCCCTCCTGGAGCGGATGGAGCTGGCCATCGCGTTCGAGGCCTTCCACCGTCATGATGTCCTTGCCGCGGGCCTGTACGGCGAACACCGTGCATGACTTCACCGGGCGTCCAGACATGATGACCGCGCAGGCGCCGCAGTGGGTCGTGTCGCACCCGATGTGGGTGCCGGTGAGCCGCAGCACGTCCCGAATCAGGTGAACGAGCAAGAGGCGCGGCTCGACGTCGGCCTCGTGCTTCTCGCCGTTGATCGACAGGGCGATCCGCATGTGCGTCACCTTTCTACGCCGGCGCGCTCGAGGGCGCGGTAGAGTGCGCGAGCCGTCAAGACTCTCACGAGGTCCTTTTTGTACTCCACGGGGCCTCGGAGATCGGCGGTGGGCTGCGACGCCTCGGCGGCAAGCTGCGCGGCGTGCCTGATGCGCGCCGCATCCGGCCGCTGGCCCACCAACGACGACTCCGCCTGCTCGGCCTTGATGGGCGTCAACCCCACATTGGTGAGGCCGATGCCCACGCGTTCGCACCGGCCCGCGCTCACCGTGAGTTGCACCGCCACGGCAGCCGTGGCGAAGTCACCGACCTTTCGCTCGAGCTTGAGGTAAGCGCCCGCGCTGCGTGCCGCGGGCGCAGGAATTCGGATCTCCACCAAAATCTCGTCGGGACCGAGCGCCGTCGCGAAGGGGCCGGTGAAGAACGAGGCGATGGGAATACGGCGCTCGCCCCGGGTACCAATGGCGACAATCTCGGCGCCGAGCGCCAGCATGACCGCGGGGTGATCGTTGGCCGGGTCGCCGTGGGCGAGATTGCCCCCGACGGTGGCGAGGCTCCGCACCAGAGGATCGGCGATCACCCGGCACGCGTCGTGGAGGAGCGGATAGCGGGTCCGGATGAGATCGGACTCCTCCAACTCCGCCTCGCGGGTGAGGGCGCCGATGTGGAGGCCGCCATCGGCTTCGCGAATGTGAGCCAGACCGGGGATCCCGTTGATATCGACCAGATGGCGCGGACTGGCGAGGCGGAGCTTCATGAGCGGGATGAGGCTCTGGCCTCCCGAGAGCACCTTCGCGTCCTCACCGAGCGTCGCGAGCAGCGCGGTTGCCTCATTGATCGAGCCTGGGGCGTGATACTCGAATGCGGCCGGGATCATCGCGCTGGCCCCCTTGTCAGTCGACGAGTCCGGGCATTCGCGCCGCGCAATTCAACACGACAAACCCCTCCCCCTGGCGGTGCTGTCACGGTGCGAGGCCAACGGCCGCGGGGCGAGCCCGACGGATGGCCTGGTAGACCCGTTGGGGCGACACCGGCAGCGCGGTGAGCGAAACGCCGAGGTCAGCGAAGGCGTCGCAGACCGCGTTGGCGATGGCTGCGCCGAGCCCCGGGTTGCCGCACTCTCCGAGTCCGCGAAGCCCGAGAGGGTTGGTGGTGGCGCGAACCTCCTGGTAGAAGCCCTCGACCGCTGGCACGTCTGGCGCGTATGGCAGCGCATAGTCCATGAACGTCCCGGCGAGGAGCTGGCCCGCGCCGTCGTACTCCAGGCTCTCGAGCTGTGCGTTGCCTATACCGAAGGCCACGCCGCCGATGAGCTGCCCGTCGATCAGAGCCGGGTTCACCGCGCGACCCACGTCGGCACCCACGACGACCCGCCGCAATCTGATCGCCCCGGTCTCGGGATCCGCATCCAGCACGACGGCCGCCGCACATCCGGCATAGGTCAGCTTGGTGACATTGAACGACGTTCCCGCCGCGAGCTTGCCGCGTGCGGCCAGCTCGGCCAGGCTGATTCGCCGGCCATTGGTGGAGAGAACGCCGGCCGCGTAGGCGATGGTGTCCACTGGCACGTTCCACAGCTCCGCGGCGCGCGCGCGGGCATCGGCCACGAGTTTGGCCGCCGCCATGTGGGCCGCATTGCCGGCAGTCACCGTGCCGCGCGAGCCGTACGTCCCCACGCCGCTCTCCACCGTGGCGGTGTCGGCATGCCGGACATCGAAGCGATCGGCGGGAAGGCCGAGCGCGTCGCCCAGGATCTGCGCGAGTACCGTCTCCAGCCCTGGCCCCATCGAGGCCGCACCCGTGTCGACGGTGAACCGCCCGTCGGGCCGCGCCTCGACATGCGTCGTCTCGAAGGGGCCGAGCCCTGTCTTCTCGACATACGCGGCGAGCCCGATGCCGCGCCGGAGCCCCGAGCCCTTGTTGAGAGCCCGCTGCTCGGCCCGCGCCCGGTGGTAGTCGAGCCGGCGCAGCATCTCGTCGAACAGGGCGGGGAAGTCGCCGGAGTCGTACACCGTCGTCGCGCCGAATGACTTCGTCCCGCAGTCGTACGGCATCTCCTCGGGGCGGATGAGGTTGCGGCGCCGGATCTCGGCGGCATCGAGCTCGAGACGCGCGGACGCCATGTCCATCAAGCGCTCGCGAGCGAAGTTGCACTCGGGGCGGCCTGGCGAGCGCAGGGTGCCCACCGGCGTCTTGTTGGTCACCACTGACCACAGATCGCAGGTATAGTGCGGAACGCGATACGGGCCCGGGAGCAACGCGGCCCCGAATTCCGAGGGTACGAGGGCGGCCGTGCGCACGTAGGCGCCGATGTCGGCGCGAATGACCACGCGCATGCCGCGGATGCGCCCGTCGGCCTCGAAGGCCATCTCGATTTCGTACTCGGCGTCACGCGCGTGGTTGGTGGCCATCAGACTCTCGCGCCGGCTCTCGATCCAGCGCACCGGTCGACCGAGCTTCATGGCCGCGAGTGGCACCAGAATGTCCTCCGGGTACAGCTCGCCGCGGGGCCCGAAGCCGCCCCCCACGTCGATCTCGGTGAGGCGGAGTGCGCCCGGTGGAATGCCGAAGATCGGCCCCAGAATAGTCCGGTTGATGTGAATGCACTTCGTGGAGCCGATCAGGTGGAGCTCCCCGCCGCGGGGATCGGGGGGCACCGCCACGAGCCCACGTGTCTCGAGGGCCGCCCCGGTCTGCCGCGGATGGCGGAAATGCTCGCGGACGATGAGCGGGGCGCCGGTCAGCGCGGCGTCGGCGTCGCCGACGCGCATCTGGATGACGGCGACGTTGTTCGACTCCGTGCCGGCGAAGAGGCGTGGGGCGCCCGGTGCCAAGGCCTCGGCCACCGACGTGCAGGCGGGGTGCGCCTCGTAGGTGACGTCGATCAGCGACAAGGCATCCTCGGCGATGTAGCGATCGTCGGCGACCACCAGAGCGAGCGGCTCGCCCACGTAGCGCGCGACCCCGCGCGCGATGGCCGGCTGCAGATAACGCGCGGTCCCCGGTGGCGCGGGCACCCGATTGGGAATGATGGCCGCCTCCGGGACGTCGGGGGCCATCAGGACGGCGCGCACGCCCCCCAGCTCCAACGCCCGCTTGGCGTCGATGGCCACCACGCGCGCGTGCGCATGGCGGGAGCGCAACACCGCGGCCTCCAGCATCCCTGGAGGATGCACGTCGGCCACGAACTGGCCCGCTCCCAAGACGAGCCGGTCGCCACCGAGGCGAGGATGGGCCACTCCGATCATCGATCTGGCACCTCCCGACGGTTGGTCAAAGAAGGATCGTGTCCGCGCCCCACGCGCGCCGCCCTGCGACCCGATCCACCAACCCCGCGCGGGGCGCGCAGGAAACATAGCACTCGTGCCGTGGTTGCCCCAAGGGCCACGTGGGCGCGGCCATCTTTGAGCCCGGATACGTCGAGCGCGCAGGGTTCCGGGAACTCCCATCAGGCTCGCCCACGTCCAGAAAGCCGGGCGCCTCGTTCACGGCCATCGCGACCCGTTCAAGCGAATGCTGGCCGCCCCGAGCGCCATCGAGAACGGCCACCTCGTGAGCGCCGACCCAGCCCTGAGGGCATTGGGGGCGATCACCATCTGGTAGCGCGCCGAGCATTCCATCGACGCAGTGCGCGAATCCGATCGGCGCTCCTTCGCCCTTCAAACCAGCCCGGCGATGGCCTGGCCAACGTCGGCGGTGGCGGCCCTTCCACCGAGGTCGCGCGTGAGGACTTTGCCCTCCTCTACCACGCGCTCGATGGCTCTGACCACGGCCGCCGCGGCCTCGGGGTGACCGAGGTGCTCGAGCATCAGGGCCCCCGTCCAGATCTGGGCGATGGGATTCGCCAGCCCCTTGCCCGCGATGTCGGGAGCCGAGCCGTGCACCGGCTCGAACATCGACGGGTATTCCTTCTCAGGATTGATGTTGGCGCCGGGGGCCAAACCGATGGAGCCGGCGATGGCCGGGCCGAGATCCGAGAGAATGTCGCCGAACAGGTTCGAACCCACCACGACGTCGAACCAGTCGGGATGTTGCACGAAGTGGGCGGTCAGGATGTCGATGTGGTACTGGGCGGTCTTCACGTCGGGGTACTCTCGGGCCATGGTCGCAAACCGCTCGTCCCAGTACGGCATACTGTGGATGATGCCGTTGGACTTGGTGGCCGAGGTGACATGGCGGCGCGGGCGCCGCCGCGCGAGCTCGAAGGCGTAGCGCATGATCCGGTCGCATCCTCGCCGTGTGAAGACGGCCTGCTGGACGGCTAGCTCTTCCGGCGTGTCTTTGTAGAGCCGACCACCGATCTCCGAGTACTCCCCCTCGTTGTTCTCCCGCACGATCACCATGTCGATGTCGGCCGGCCCGCGCCCGGCCAGCGGCGAGCGCGCGCCCTTGAGCAGCCGCACCGGTCTCAGGTTCACGTACTGCCGGAAGTTGCGGCGGATGGGGATGAGCAGCCCCCAGAGCGATACGTGGTCGGCCACGCCGGGAAAGCCCACCGCTCCCAGGAAGATACCCTCGAACGCGCGGAGGTGATCGAGACCATCCTCGGGCATCATCCGGCCCGTCTTGAGGTACGTCTCACAGCTCCAGTCGAAGTGCGTCCACGCGAACTCAACGCCGAACCGCCGTCCGGCGGCCTCGAGCACCCGGATTCCCTCGGGGACGACCTCTTTGCCGATCCCGTCACCGGGAATGACCGCGACGCGATGTCTCATCGGCTTCTCCCTCCACTCAGCATTGGCTCCACTCGCGCTTCACTCAGCATTGGC
>JBKPAK010000179.1:0-12748 GCA_046726415.1 Candidatus Methylomirabilota bacterium | reverse complement strand
CGAGGGGGGACGGAAGCGCGTCCCTGTCGGCGCCAGGGTCGTGGCCCTGATCAACAAGGTGGAGACTCTCCCAGATCGGACGCCGGCGCGCGAGACGGCCGAGCGCCTCCTGCGCGAGCCGGCGATCCAGTCGGTCGTGCTGACCACGCTGCGCGGGGAGAAGTCCGTGCTCGCGGTCTACGAGCGGTGATGCGCGACGTTGCGGCGGACCACTCAGCTCAGAGCGGGCCGCGCGTCTTGGTCGGCAGTCGGTACACGCTGGTGCGCGCGGTGAGGAAGAGGATGCTTCCATCTTCGCCCCAGGCCAGGTTCGCCGGGAGCTCGGGCAGGACAATGCGCCCCAGCAGAACCCCGTCTGGGCGGCACACCCACACACCGCCAGGCCCGGTGCAAAAGACATGGCCTCGCCCGTCCACCTTGAGACCGTCGGGCACGCCGGGATCCTCCGACGCCATGTCCAGCAGGACTCGGCCGTTGGTCAGCGTGCCATCCGAACGTACGGCAAATGCCCGGATGTGCTTGTGAGCTGAGTCGTCGACGTACAGGACAGACTCGTCGGGCGAGAAGGCAAGGCCGTTCGGCAGCGCAAAGTCGTCCACGAGCAGGTGTAAGGTCCCGTCAGGGGCGAGGCGATACACGCCATTGCAGGGCTGCTCTTTTCCCGGTATGGGCTTGGTCCACCAGCTCGCGGGCCGGGGCACGCCCGGCGTGCTGGGTTGGACGCCGTACGGCGGGTCGGTGAAGTAGATAGAGCCGTCGGACTTGACCACGATGTCGTTGGGACTGTTGAGCCGCTTGCCCTGGAACTGCTCCGCCAGGACTGTGCGGGCGCCGTCGTCGGCGACGCGGGTCACCCGGCGGCCGTCGTGCTCCGCCGCAAGCACCCGTCCTTGGTGATCCAGGGTCAAGCCATTGGAGCTACCCCTGGCATAGGTGGTCAGCTCCGGGCCCTCGGGCAGGCGGCGCCAGCGCACGATCCGCTTGTTCGGGATGTCGCTGAAGAGCAGGTGCGTGCCGCGCCACACCGGCCCTTCCGTGAACGTCAGCCCGCCGGCGATGCGCTCCAGGGAGACGTCGGGGGCGATGAGATCGTGAAGGCCGGAGTCGTGCGCTTCCAGAAGTGACATGCCTCCTCCTCGATTCGCGATTCGTGGGTGGAAGCGTTCGAGCCGGATTGTACGCCGAGTGCCCGAAGGCTCAGGCCGGGAAGTGAACCTCGAACGCGCCGCCATCGGTGGATGCTACGCTCCCCCAGCGGGCATTTCTCAGATCTGGAGGCCAGCATGACAACAGTGCAAACAGCACTCGGCCCGGTGGCCACGGCTCAGCTCGGCCCTACCTTGATGCACGAGCACATCGTCACGCGCTCCCCTGGGGTGCACGAGAACTGGCCCCACCTCTTCGACCGAGATGCCATCCTGGCGATCGCCGAGCGGAAGCTGGCTGATCTCTACGCTCGGGGCATCCGCGCGATCGTCGACCTGACCACCGTCGATCTGGGCCGTGACATCGACCTGATCGTCGATGTGGCTCACCGGTCTCCGGTTCACGTGATCGTCGCCACCGGTGTCTGGTGGATGCCGCAGCGGTACTTCAGCGCCCACGGCGTCGATGCGGTGGCGGAGTTGTTCATCCGCGACATCACCAAAGGCATCGGCACGAGCGGGGTCAAGGCCGCCATCATCAAGTGCGCCACCGACACCGCCGGCGTGACCCCGGTGATCGAGAACATTCTGAGAGCATCCGCGCGGGCCCAGAGGGCGACCGGGGTGCCGATCTCGACCCACACCTGGGCCGCGGGCCGATCGGGCGAGGCGCAGCAGGCAATCTTCGCGCAGGAGGGGGTGGACCTCCGCCGCGTCATCATCGGCCACAGCGGCGACAGTGACGACCTGGGCTACCTGCGCGGGTTGATGGAGCGCGGCAGCACGATCGGGATGGACCGCTTCGGCCTCGAGCACTTCCTGCCCACCGCGAAGCGGGTCGACGTGCTCGCCCGGCTCTGCGCCGAAGGCTACGCTGGCAAGATGGTCCTCTCGCACGACGCCAACTGCTGGACCGACATGGTCTCCGAGGACGACAAGCGCCGGACCCGGCCGCTCTGGCACTACAACCACATCCCCGACGACATCCTGCCGGCGCTCCGCAAGTCCGGGGTCAGCGAAGATCAAATCGAGCAGATGCTCGTGGAGAACCCCCAGGCGATCTTCGAGGCGTAGACGAAGAAGAGGCGTGACGCCAGTCATCCATCGACGAGCCTCGATCCTGGTGAGGACGCCGTCCTGGGCTCGGCTGGGCGACCGTCAGCAGGACTGGGCGTCGGACCAGAGCCCGAGTGTCCGCATCAGGGCCAGCGCGTTCGACGTGCGGACCACGCCGGGGCGCATCCGGTAGTCGAACACCATCTTCCCATCGTCGAGCCGGTCCTCGAAATGCACGTTGACGGCACGGACCTCGGGATCGTCCACGACCTCCGACAGGGCCAGATCGTGGGTGGTGACCAGCCCAATGGCGCCCCGCCGCACCAGGCCGCGCACGACGGCCGCGGCCCCGAGGCGGCGGTCATGCGAGTTGGTCCCGTGGAGAATCTCGTCGAGCAGGAACAGCAGAGGGATCGGTCCCCCGGCGGTGCGGACAATGTCGCGCAGCCGGACGAGCTCCGCGTAGAAGCGCGAGGTGCCCTCCTGCAGCGAATCTCGGATACGCAGCGTGGCCCCCAGCGAAAGGTGTGAGAGCCGGAGCCGCGCCGCCCGAACCGGCGCGCCGGCCTGCGCCAGCACCGCGTTGGTGCCCACCGACCGCAGCAAGGTGCTCTTGCCCGACATGTTCGAGCCACTGACCATCAGGACGCGGGTGGCGCCGCCGAGCACCACGTCGTTGCGGACGCAATGCGCCTCGGGGATGAGGGGGTGGCCGAGCGCCTCCGCCTCGAAGCGCGCCTCGCCCTCCTCGAGGCTGGGATAGACGTCGGCCGCGTGCTCCCACGCGTAGCCCGCCAACGAGCAGAGGGCCTCGAGCTGTCCCACCGCGGCCAGCCACGCCCCGACGGCGCCGCCGTGCCGGGCGCGCCAGGCCCCGATGGCCAGGGCGCAGTGCGCGCCCCACATGCTGGCGAGCGCGAAGGGAGCGAAGAACTGGTTGCGTCGGGAATCGAGCAGATCCACCCAGACGCGCAGCCTCCGCACCGCCCGCGAGGGACGCAACCCATCGGTGACCAGGTTCGCGTGGAGCTGGTCGAGCAGTGTGCTCCCCGTCGGCTCGTCCTCGAACCGCTCGAGCACCGCGGCCAGCAGCTGGAGATCGGGCCCGTGCCCGGCCACCGCCCGGTCAGCGGCCCGCACATGCTGCCGCAGCCGCCAGTCGACCACGCCTTGGACGGCCAGCGCGGCGAGCGCCAGGATCGGCGGCGCCCAGCCGACCGCCCACGACGCAACGGCCGCCAACGCTACCGCGGAAATGCCGGCCGCGCCCAGGCGAAGCCGCGTGCCCCGCGTGCGTTCGTTCGGTGCCGCCAGGGTGACGAGGGCGTCAGGGCGAACCGTTGCCGCCACTTCCTCGCCGAGGGCAGCCAGGTCCTCCCGGAGGTCGAGGCGCGGCGCCAGCACCTTCACGGCCGCCTGGCGCGCGCGCACCGCGGCGAGATCCGACGGCGCCAGCAGCCAGGCGGCCAGCGTTTCCTCGCCCATGCTCGTCCGCGCCTCGCAGAGCAGCTCGTACAGCGAGCCCTCGCCGAAAAGGTCGAGGTCGTCGGCATATGGATGGTGGGGATCGCGGAAGCGCGCTCCGGCGTGCCCGGCCCCCGCCCACTGCCCGTCGAGGCGCGCCAGCCCCCGCCGGTAGTACGCGGCACCTCGCTCCGCACGGAGACGGCGCTGCCGCATTCGCCCGTGGAGGGCGAGCAGGACCACGAAGGCCGCGGCCGGCGCCACGAGCCACCACGACGACAGCCGGCCCGCGCTGAAGGCCAGCCACGCAATCAGCGCGGCCGCGAGCGCGACGCCGAGGCGAGCCCGCGAGATCATCTCCTCCCGCCGCGCAGCGTCCGCCGCGCGCGCGCGGTATCCGGCCTCCCGCCGTCCGTACTCCTCCCGCGGCGCGGTTTCGCGATGAGCCATCGAAAGTCGCGTCAGCGGGGCAGGCGAACCACCGAGAGAGCAGCGTGTGGCCGCTTCGGAACCCGGGTCCGCATTCGTCTGCAGGTAGCGCTCCTGTTCGACATGGTCGCGTCCGATGGCGCCAGCACGCCGCCCACGATCGCGTCGTTCTCTTCACCGCCGACGTGCAGGCGATCCCCGCTACCGTGCGCTCCCAACTCACGGGTCGATCGGCCAGGTGGGATGACCTTCGCTCGCTGCTCGTCCACGCGTCCGTCCCTACTCTAGGGCCGAATCAGATCGCGAAGCGAGGATCCTTCATGATCCAGGAGGCGGGCCGCCCGGTCGGCGGGTGGGGCCGCCTCGGCCCTATAATCGCAGCATGTCACCACGGAAGAGAGGGAACGCCCGATGGCGGTCATCCTAGGCACCGGTGGATATCGTTACGAGGTCGTCGATCAGTGGGCGAAGCTGCCGCCGGGACGAGAATTCAACGCCGACGTCGCCGCGGTCGGGGTCGATTCGCAGGACCGGGTGTACGCGTTCAATCGAGGCCAGCACCCGATGGTCGTGTTCGACCGCGACGGCAATTTTCTCCGGTCCTGGGGCGAAGGCCTGTTTCACCGGGCCCATGGCGTCCACATGGCGCCCGACGACACCCTCTGGCTGACCGATGACGGGGACCACACCGTCCGACACTGCACGCTCGACGGCAAGGTGCTGCTCACCCTCGGCATCCCCGCTGCGCCGAGACCCTACATGAGCGGCGAGCCATTTCACCGCTGCACGCACACGGCGCTGTCCCCGCAGGGCGATCTCTACGTTTCCGACGGCTATGGCAATGCGCGCGTCCACAAGTTCGCCCCGAACGGCACCTTGCTCCTCTCCTGGGGCGAGCCCGGCACCGATCCGGGGCAGTTCAACATTCCCCACAACATCTGCTGTGACTCCGGCGGCTGGGTCTACGTCGCCGACCGCGAGAATCATCGCGTTCAGGTTTTCGACGGCAACGGCAAGTACGAGGCGCAGTGGAACAACATGCACCGCCCGTCGGGCCTGTTCATGGAGGGGGGCTCGCCCCCGCGCTTCTACGTCGGGGAGATCGGCGGCGGCATGGGGGTCAACTACGACATGCCCAACATCGGGCCGCGGGTCAGCATCTACAGCGAAAAGGGCGAGATGCTGGCGCGACTGGGCCACCGCCCGGCCGGGCTGGAGCCGGGCCAGTTCATCTCGCCGCACGGGCTCGCCGTCGATTCGCGCGGCGACATCTACGTCGGCGAAGTGTCATTCACCAACTGGGGAAACCGCTACCCAGGCCAGCCCGTCCCGCCCGGGCTGCGAAGCTTACAGAAGCTCGTCAAGGTGCGTTGACGAAACGCGAGCGAGGTGATTCGATGACCGAGACGAAGTCCGAACGCGCGCACCTCATTGCCGGGGGTTTTCCGCCCGGATCGAGCGCTGGGCACGACCACGACTATGCCCGCCGGCGACTGCTCGAGCTCCTGGCGGAGCAGGACGTTTCCGCCTCGGTGGCCAACGACTTCGCGGATGTCGAGCGGTGGCTGCCCGTGAGCCGGCTCCTGATCACCTACGTGGCCGGCCCGTACCCCGACGCTGAGCAATGCCGCGCCATCCGGCGCTGGCTGGAAGAGGGCGGCCGCTGGCTGGGCCTGCACGGCACCAGCGGCGGCCGCGCCGAGCGGGTGGAAGGCATGCGACAGCGCCGCACCGTCAAGACCGAGCACCACGCGCTCCTCGGGAGCTACTTCCTGACCCATCCCCCGATCTGCAAGATTCGCGTCGACGTGGGAGCCGGCGACGGTCGTCTGACCCGCGGGCTCGGCGCGTCCTTCGACGTCGAGGACGAGCCGTACTTCGTCGAGCTTCAGGACCCGGATTCGACGCGAATCTTGCTGACCGCCGACTACGGCCCGGACGCCGCGTCGCCCACCATCGGCACCCTCTACCCCTCGGACACGTCGCTGCGGCCAGATGGCAGGACCCGCGTGCTCGGCTACACCCGCGACGTCGGCAAGGGCGGCGTCACGTACCTCGCGCTCGGCCACTGCCACAATCCCGCCATTCGCGCCGCCCGAGCCGCCGATCCCACGGACACGACGCCGCTCACCTTTCGAGGCTCGTGGGAGACCGACGCGTTCATCGCGTTGCTGCGCAACACCATCGCCTGGGGTGTGGGAGCCTGACCCGCTATCGCCGAGCCACCGGGAGGCCTCAGCTTGTCGGAGGGACAGTTGGACGTGTTGCGCGAATTCAGAGAAACGGCCAGCTGAGGCTCGGAACGGTCGAGATCGCGAAAAGCGCGGTGAGCACGAGCACGAGCCGGTGATGCTCGACGTTCCGCTTCTGAGATCCGACACGCCCGGCGTCGCCAACGTCCTGCACTTCAACAACGCAGGCTCTGCCTTGCCGCCGCGCCCGGTCGTCGACGCGGTGATGGGCCATCTCCGGCGAGAGGCCGCCATCGGCGGCTACGAAGCCGCCGCAGAGGCGGCGAACCGGGTGGCCGACGTCTACGACGCCGTCGCCACCCTGATTGGCGCGAGCCGCGAGGAGATTGCCTTCGTGGAGAACGCCACCCGGGCCTGGGACATGGCGTTCTATGCCATCCCCTTTCGTCCGGGAGATCGCGTCGTCACCGCGCGGGCCGAGTACGCCTCGAACTATCTCGCCTTCCTGCAGATGAAGCGGCGCGTGGGAATCGAGATCGACGTGGTGGACAACGACGCCTCCGGTCAGCTGGACGTGGCCGCGCTCGAGCGAGCGCTCCGGCCGCGCACCAGGCTCATCGCGATCACCCACGTCCCCACGCAGGGCGGACTCGTCAATCCGGCGGCCGAGGTGGGCCGCATCGCTGCCCGGCAGGGCATCCTCTATCTGCTCGATGCCTGCCAATCGGTCGGCCAGCTCACCGTCAACGTCGATCGGATCGGCTGCCACATGCTCTCGGCCACCGGACGCAAATATTTGCGCGGCCCGCGCGGCACGGGCTTCCTCTACGTGCGGCGCGACACCATCGAGGCCCTCGAGCCGCCCTTCATCGACCTGGAGGCGGCCTCCTGGATCGATGCCGACACGTATGCGATCCGCGAGGATGCCCGCCGCTTCGAGAACTGGGAGCGGTACGTGGCCGGCCAGATCGGACTGGGGGTCGCCGCCCGCTACGCGATGGCCGTGGGCATCGAGGCCATCGAGGCTCGGGTCAAGGCCCTCGCGGCGATGCTGCGACGCGAGCTGGCGACGCTGCCGGGCGTGACCGTTCACGACCTCGGGGCGGAAAAATGCGGGATCGTCACCTTCCTGAAGGATGGCGAGGCCCCCTCCGCGACCCGCCAACGGCTCCAGGCGATCAACATCAACGTCACGCATACGCAGGCGCGCTCCTCGCGCCTCGACCTGCCCGGGCGCGGCTTCGACGCTCTCGTCCGGGCCAGCGTCCACTACTACAACGACGAGGCCGAGGTCGAGCGCTTCGTGGGTGCCGTGGCGGGATAGGGCTTGTGAGGGGCGGCGGCCGACCGTCCGGTATCATTTGACAGTGACGTACGCCGTCGGCTGCCACATCATCACCGCCACCAACGATATCCTGGCCAAGCTCGCCCTAGTCGGCAAAGACCTCCACGTCGACTCGCTGGAGACGGTCAGGATGTTCCGGGAGGACGCGGTGCGCGCGGGGTTCACGCTCTAATCCGTCCTCCGGCGGCCCGCGCGGCCGGAAGTCTTGGGCGCGGTCACCAGCCGCACGATGGCCTCGATTCGCGACATCGCGGTCGCGAATCGAGACCATGCCGGGCCGCCGCGCCGCGCCGGGATCAGCGAAATCCGCCCTTACGACGTGGCGGCCCTGGCACTCCCCTTGCCGTAAGCCTGACAGGGCATGAACGAGAAGGCGACCGATCGGGCCGTTCGCCTGTGAGGTCGTGGCCGTCGCCGGGAGAGGGGGGCGCCCTCGACAAGCTGGTCATCGAGGGCGCGCCTCATCTCGTCTGCGACGTGGATCAGCATCGCAGACGGACGGACTATCGCGCGGTGAAGGCCCCGCCGCGACGGTCGTGACAACAGCATTGGTTCAGGTTCGAGGGCGGGTTACGCTGCCAGGCAGACGCGATGACTGCCCCGACTCTCGTGACCCTGCTGTCCGCCGCCACCTTGCTCTCCATCGTGTATCTCGGGGTGGCCCTTGGGTGCGTGCTCGCCTTCTCGCGGCGTCGGCCTGAGGCACCTGGCTGGCAGCCTCCCGTGACCGTGCTGAAGCCTCTTTGCGGCGCTGAACCCTGCCTCGAGGACAACCTGCGCTCCTTCTGCACCCAGGACTACCCGGAACACGAGGTCATCTTCGGCGTGCACGCGGCCGACGATGCGGCGGCCGGTGTCGTGGACCGGCTCGCCGGCGAGGGGCACCGCTGCCGGCTCGAACTGGTGGTTGACGGCCGGCTGTCTGGGCCCAACGCCAAGGCCAGCAACCTCGCCAACATGTACGAGCATGCGAAGCACGATGTCGTCGTGGTGGCCGATAGCGACATGAGGGTCGACCCGCGATGGCTGAGCCGGGTGGTGACGCCGCTGGCCGATCCTTCGATTGGCCTGGTGACCTGCCTCTATCACGGGCGCGCCCTCGATGGTCTACCCTCCGCCCTCGGCGCCATGTACGTGAACGAATGGTTCGTCCCGTCGGTCCTGGTGGCGGCGCGGCTCGGCGCGGGCCCCTTCGGCTTCGGCGCCACCCTCGCCCTGCGGCGAGAGACCCTCGAAGCCGTCGGCGGATTCAACGCCCTGGCGACCTATCTTGCCGACGACTACATCCTCGCTGCCCTCGTGGCGAACCGCGGTCAGCGGGTCGTGCTCTCCGGCACCATCGTGGAAATGGTCGTCACCGAACCCAGTTTCGCTGCACTCTTTGCCCACGAGCTTCGTTGGGCTCGAACCGTCCGGTCCGCCCGGCCGATCGGGTGGGCCCTTTCGCTGCTGACTCACGCGCTTCCGCTCGCCGGAGCGCTCTGGGTCGCCTCCGGCTTCTCGCCCGTGGCCACGGCGTTGCTGGTCATTGCCCTGGCCCTGCGTTTGACCGTCCACGAACTGATGCCAGGGTCGCTAGGCCTCCCGCGCCGCAGGGCACCCTGGCTGGTGCCGCTGCGCGACCTCATGTCCGTCGTCGTCTGGGTGGCGAGCTTTCTCGGCTCCACGGTGGGCTGGCGCGGCCGGCGGCTGTCGGTGTGGCACGGCGGGCGCGTGCGCGCCGTGGGCACGACCCGATCGTGCTGAAGACCCTCTTCCTCCATCCTCCGTCCTTCGAGGGCTTCGACGGCGGCGCCGGCTCGCGCTACCAGGCACGGCGCGAGGTGCGTTCGTTCTGGTACCCAACGTGGCTCGCCCAGCCAGCGGCGCTCGTGCCGGGGAGCCGTCTCGTCGACGCACCACCGGCAGGGCTCCGGCTCGACGATGTCGTCCCGTTGGCCCGAGACTACGATTTGGTCGTGCTCCATACCAGCACACCGTCGTTCCCCTTCGACGTGCGGGTCGCCGAGGCCCTGAAGGAGGTGAATCCCCGCCTGCAGCTCGGGTTCGTGGGCGCCCACGTCGCGGTGAATTCCGTCCAGGCGTTGCAGAGCTCGGAGGCCATCGACTTTGTGGCGCGGAACGAGTTCGACTTCACCGTGCTGGAGGTCGCGCAAGGTCGGCGCCTGGAAGACGTCGACGGCGTGAGCTTCCGCTCGGGCGGCCGGATCGTTCATACGCGCGACCGCGCCGTCCTCGAGGATTTCGACCGACTCCCCTTCGTCGTCGAAGTCTACCGACGCGACCTCCGGGTGGAGGACTACTTCATCGGCTACCTGCTCCATCCCTACATCTCGCTCTACACCGGGCGTGGCTGCCGCTCCAAGTGCACCTTCTGCCTCTGGCCTCAGACCGTTGGCGGCCACCGCTATCGCACCCGCAGCGTGGACCACGTGGTCGAGGAGGTCGCGCTGGGTCACCGCTACTTCCCCCAGGTCAAGGAGTTCTTCTTCGACGACGACACCTTCACCGACGATCTGCCACGCGCGCAGGCGATCGCCAAGCGGTTGGGGCGCCTCGGCGTCACGTGGTCGTGCAACGCGAAGGCGAACGTGCCGCGGCCGACCCTGGAGGTTCTGCGGGACAACGGGTTGCGTCTGCTCCTCGTGGGCTACGAGTCGGGCAACCAGCAGATCCTGAACAACGTGAAGAAAGGGATCCGGCTCGACATCGCCAGGCGCTTCACGCGCGACTGCCGCGAGCTCGGCATCACCATCCACGGGACGTTTATCCTCGGTCTGCCCGGCGAAACGCGGGAGACCATCGCGGAGACCGCGCGCTTCGCCACCGAGATCGACCCCCACACGATCCAGGTGTCCATCGCCGCCCCGTACCCGGGGACGGCCCTCTACCAGGAAGCGCGCGCTGCCGGCTGGTTGCAGAACGCCCCTGCGCTTCTCGACGACCGCGGCCACCAGGTGAGCGCGCTCGCGTACCCGCACCTGAGCGGCGACGAGATCGAACGGGCGGTGGAAGCGCTGTATCGCGGGTTCTACTTCCGGCCGGCCAAGATTGCCGCCCTCATCGGCGAGGCCGCGCGCAGCCCCCGCATGCTCGGCCGCCGGGTTCGAGAGGGGGTGGAGTTCTTTCGCTTCTTCGGCCGCCGCCGGTGACCGGCGCGAGCCCCGAGGTCACTGGGACGGTCAGTGGAGTATCCTGACCCCGTCGAAATCCCTTCGCGAGGTGCGTCATGCTCTACGAACTGCGTCGCTACGATGTTGCCGCCAGTCGGCTGCCCGCCCTCCTCGACCGCTTTGGCAGTTTCACGGTGCACAAGTGGAAGGACTACGGCTTCCGATTGATCGGCTTCTGGACCCCGATGATCGGCGAGAAGAGCAACCAGGTGGTGTACATCTGGGGCTGGGACAGCTATGAGGAGCGCACCAAGAAGAACGCCGCCTGGCGGGCCGATCCCGAACGCGCCAAGAAGTGGGCGGAAACCGAGAAGGATGGGCCGCTGGTGAACCGCGTGTACAACCAGCTCATGGAGCCGACCGCGTATTCGCCGCTCGACCGAGGCGAGCCCTACGGACCGGACGCGGCCACCCGCAGTCCCTACATCTTTGAGCTGCGCGAGTACCAGGCCATGCCCGGGAAGATCACCAACATCACCGACCGCTTCGGCGGCTTCACATGCGACGCCTTCAAGAAGCACGGCTTCCGCCAGGTGGGCTACTGGCTGAACCGCATGGGCGGTAACGATCACCAGCTCGTCTACTTGCTGGCGTGGGAGAGCCTGGACGAGCGCGTCGCCAAGTTCGACACCTTCGCCAAAGACCCCGAACGCACCCGCGTGTTCGCCGAGAGTGAGAAGAACGGCCCCATCGTGGAACAGGTGACCACGACGATCCTGCGCCCCGCCGCCTTCTCGCCGATGAAGTGACGGTCGCCTGAAGGCGGGAAACACCTGAGACCAAGGGCGGCGCCGGCCGCCCTTGGTCGCCCCCGATCTCGATCGACCGGAGCGGGCTTCGCTCTACACCGTGAACGACATCCCGCCGTCGAAGTTGATCGCCGTGCCGGTGATGTATCCGGCCCGCTCCGAGGCGAGGAACGCCACCAGATCGGCGAACTCGCTGGCGTCGGCCACCCGTCCGACTGGGACGCGCTTGGCCAGCTCGCGGTAGTGCGCCTCCACGTCGCCGTCCTTGGCGCGACGGGCAATCTGGGCACTCTTGACGAGGCCGATGCAGATGGTGTTCACGAGGATGCGATCGGCGGCGTATTCGTTGGCGAGCGACTTCGTGAGATTGATGCCGGCCGCGCGCGACACGCTGGTGGGCAGACCCTGCGCCCGTGGCGCCTTACCCCCGACGGTGGTGACGTTGATGATGCGGCCGCCTCCCCGTTGTTTCATGTGGGGAATGACGAGCCTGGACATTCGGACAGCCCCCATGACCTTGAGGTCGAAGTCCGCTTGCCAGGCCTCGTCACTGACGTTCTCAAAGGGGGCGGCCGCCGAGGTGCCGGCGTTGTTGAGGAGAATGTCGACCCCGCCGTACTGTCCGACCGTCGCCGCCACCACGGCCTCACACTCCCCGGCGAGGGACACGTCGGCCGAGAGGGGCAGGAGATCGGCCCCCGTCGCCTTTCTGATGTCCTCGGCGGCGCGCTCGAGAACGTCCTTGCGGCGAGCACACATGGTGATCCGCGCGCCCGACCGGGCCAAACGCTCGACGGCGGCCCTCCCCAACCCCTCGCTGCCTCCCGTGACGATCGCCACCTTACCCTTGAGTCCGAGATCCAAAGTGTCCATGGCGCGCAAGAATAACAGGTGCGGACGACCTTCACCACCATGCCGTGTACCTCTACCTCGACTCGAGCGGCATCCTCGGGATGCCGCTCGGCGTCACGGCCAGTATCGTGGTCGCCTACATCTTCTTCGGTCAGGCGCTGACCGCCGTGCGCGGCGACGCCTTCCTCACCGGCTTCGCGATTGTTCCGGCGGGGACATCACCGCGAGGATTGCTGCGCGGCGCGGATCGCCTGCCAGACGCGCTCGGATGTCGCCGGCATCTCGATGTGCTCCACGCCCAGTTCGGCCAGAGCGTCGCAGATCGCGTTCACCACGGCGCCGA
>JBKPAK010000178.1:0-45520 GCA_046726415.1 Candidatus Methylomirabilota bacterium | reverse complement strand
CCGGCCGAGCGAGGTTCGAAGATGTCTTCAGCATCCCGCTCGTCGCGGGACCGCTTCGCGGAGCTGGCGGAAGAGCCGCGTCAGGTCGGCCGCCTGATAGTGCGCATTGAGCCCGCTGGGATTCGGCAGGATCCACACGCGAGACGGCCCAATGGCCTCGGGCTGCGGCCCCAGCTCCGCTCGTGGGCGACCGAGGGCCAAGCGATAGGCCCCGATACCCAGGAAGGCGAGGATGCTCGGTCGGTAGCGGCGCGCCTTGGCCTCGAGCCTCCGGCCTCCCGCGATCAGCTCGGCCGGCGTCAGCTCGTCGGCGCTTGCCGTCGCGCGGGCCACCACGTTCGTGATGCCATAGCCGATCGGCAGCAGCGCCCGTTCCTCGTAGGGTGAGAACAGACGCGGCGTGAAGCCGCCGGCGTGGAGGGCCGGCCAGAAGCGATTGCCGGGTCGACCGAAGTGGTGGCCGATGGCCGCGGTGTAGAGACCGGGGTTGATCCCCACGAAGAGGACAGCCAGGCCAGGCGCGATCACGTCGGCCAGCGTCTTTCCTCTCGCCGCCAGCAGCTCGGCGCGCGAGGGGCGGAGCGGGGCCGCTGGCTCGCTGGCCGAAGCCATCGCCCTCGCCTGGGCGGAGCGTCCTACAGGGCGCCGCAGGCCTGCACGCCATCGAGCCACACCGACTCGACGGTGCGCGTGTTGCGGATGTTCTGGAGCGGGTTGGCCTTCAGCACGACCAGGTCGGCGCGGTGACCGGGTGCAATTTCACCCAGGACGCCTTTCTGGCCGACGATCTCGGCTGATCCAACGGTGGCCATCCGCAAGGCGTCGATGGGGGCCACGCCGGCGCTGACGAGCAGCTCCAGCTCGCGGTGCTCGTAAAATCCCGGCACGCGGTTGCCGACTCCAGTATCGGTGCCAAATCCGAACGGGACGCCGGCCGCATGCAGCTTCCCCACATTGCGGACGGCCCGTTCGTAGTCCGGCCGGAGCTCGGGAAACTCCTTCCGGGCCCGGTATGTATTGAGGAACGCCTCGTGGCGCAGGTAGTCGGCGCTTCCCGGCGGCAGGAACTTCCCGAAGAGCGGGTCGTCCACCCAGGATGGACGATCCACGAAGATGTAGTTGCTCTCGGCCACGGCGAGCGTCGGGATCACCGACACCTTGCGCGCGAGCATGAGGTTGATCAGCTCGCTGTCCACCTCGCGATCGCGCGGCATGTGGGCCACCGCGTGCAGGCCCGACCGGATGAGGAGCTTGGCGTCATCCACGGCGTAGACGTGTGCGTACGTCTTGAGGCGCACCCGAGCGCCTTCAGCGATGATCGTTCGGGCGACCTGGGGTTGCATCTTGGGGAACTGCCCATACCACGCGTCGTACCAGATCTTGATCCCGCTGGCGCCCTTCTGCGCGGAGTCTTCCAGCGCCCGGCGAATGGGCTCGGGCTCCGTCTCCCGCACGAAGCCTGGAGGATCCATGCGGAAGGGCGGCAAGCCTTGAGACACCCCGAAGCCACGGCCGACGCTCAGCAAGCGGGCCCCGATCAGCGTACCCGGGCTGCGCTCCTCGCGCTGCACCTCGAACGCGAAGGAGCGATCGGTTCCCAGGCTCTGCACGGTCGTCACCCCATAGCGCAGCCATACGGCGAGGTGGTGCTTGATTCGCTCCGGGGTCTGGCCGTTAGGATCCATGCGCAGGCCGAGCATCACCCCCGGATGGCAGTGGGTGCTGATCAGCCCCGGCATCACGTACCGGCCGGAGAGATCGACGACCGCGGCATCGGCTGCGGGCAGATCCACGCCGATCGCCTCGATCTTGCCCTCGGCGATGCGGACGTCCATTCGCTCGCGCACCGCGCCGCGGGTCACGTCGATGATATTCCCCCGGGTGAGCACGACCGGCCGCCGGAACTCAGACGGGTCGATATTGCGCAGGCCGGGATCGGGCAGATTGTCGGTCGGCGCCTGGGGTGAGGCGCCGGCGGTCGCTGGCCCCATCTGGGGCGGCGCGCCGACAGTCGCCGGGCGCATCTGCGTCGCGCTGGGGCTCGCACAGGCCGCGAGCGCGATCCCGAGCCCTGCCCCTGTCGCCACGGTCAGGAACGTTCGCCGATCGAGATCACACATTGCGTCCTCCTGGCGGTCCTTCACCGCGGTGCGAGTGCCACCGTGTTACGTGCAGGTGGTGGCGTTCGGTGAGGGCGTCCTGGCAGTTGCATGGCGTCCCCGCTCTGGCCCCGGTGCGGCCGACGAAGTGCACCATGATGTGCCCGCCCCCGGCGGCCGGGACGCTCCCGGCGTCGAAGGGCAATTCCGAAAGCGCCCGCCTCCCTCGTCCAGGCTGAGAGGATCGGCGGGCCGCTGGCTCTCGAACGCGAGAGGCCCGCCGTTCAGGCGGAATCCGGGCGCGAAGCGGCGAGATCGGCGGCCGATCAGGGCGTCGAGCAGCGGCGCGTCCGCCAGCGGTTTCATGTGGCTCTCCTTCGAAACAGTGCGCGAGACCTCTCAAGATACGCCAGGCGGTGGCTTAGGTGTCGCTATCGCGGTAGGATGCTCCCCGGACATGCGGCACACGCGCAAGGAGGTCATCGACCGAACGCGCCGCGAGTTTTCCAGGCTCGACCGACTCGTGGCCCAGCTGCGCCCGGCCGATTGGAACCGGCCGGTGCCGCGCCCGTCCACGCGCGACCCCTGGACGGTGAAGGACGCCCTCGCCCACATCACCTACTGGAAGGAGCACACCGCCCGCGTGATCCGAGGCGAGCGGCGTCTCCCCGAGATGCGCGGCCTCGACGTGAACCAAATCAACCAAATTATCTATGAGCGCTGGCGCCACCAGAAACCGAGCGAGGTCGTCGCCTGGCACCGCCAGGTCCATGCCGAGGTGCTGCGAACGCTGGCGAAGACGCCGGGCGAATGGTTCGGTCGGCGGGAGCGCTCGCCGCAGTGGCCAGCTGATTTCGATGGACACTCGAGGGCCCATCGCGTAAAGGACATCCGCGTCGCGCTCGATCACTCGACGCGCCGAGGAACCCCATTCCGAAATTAGCGACGGCGTAGCAGCGCCGCTAGCCGCCGCGCGTTCCTCACGGCCCACCCGCCGCCATCGTTGTTGTAGTAGACGTACACGTCGCGACCCTCGCTCAGCCAGCGCCGCACATTGCGGGCATCGGCGCGCAACATCGCCTCCGTATAGCTCCCGCCATAGCGCTTGCTCGTTCCGTGACGGCGCACGTAGACGAAGGGGGCGGTGAGCGGACCACGAACTGGCAGCTCGCGCCAGTCGTGCAGGCAGAGCGCGATGCCCGCCTTCTCCAGAACGGCCAGCGGCTCCGGGGCCAGCCACGAGGCGTGACGCACCTCGAGTACCGCCCGTATCCCCGGCGCGATGCGCTGTCGGCCCAGGGCGGCTACGAAGCGCTCGAGCCGGTCCAGGTTCAGGTGAAAATGGGCCGGCAGCTGAAAGAGCACGGGCCCGAGGCCGGCGTCCAGCGCGCGCGCGCGCCGGAGGAACAGGCGCAGTGGCGGGCCGGCATCCTTGAGCCGCTTGAGATGGGTGAGGAAACGGCTGGCCTTGACGGCGAAGAGAAAGCCGGGGGGCGTGGCCTGGTGCCAGGCGCGAAAGGTGGCAGCCGTGGGCAGGCGGTAGAAGGAGTTGTTCAGCTCCAAGGTGCCGAAGTGGCCGGCGTAGTACGCGAGCCACTCGCGCACCGGCAGCCCGCGCGGATAGAAGACACCGCGCCAGTGGGAGTACACATAACCGCTCGTCCCGATCAAAAGCCGCGCCATGTCCCACTGCCTGACCGCGGGGTCGGCCTCAGCGAAAGTGCGCGATCACGTCTTTACCGTAGCGCAGGACATCGTCAGGCGTCCTGAGCTGCGCCGGCAGCCCGGCGGCCGCGCTGACGGGTACGGCCACGCGCGCGACCCCGCGCGTGGCCAGCGCCTCGATCTCGGCGGGCTCGGACGGCGCCGCCACCGTGAGCTCGATCTCGGCGGGATTCCGGCCGGCCTCCGCGGCGGCGCGGCGCATCTCGTCGAAGAGCTCGGCGGGAGCGCCTCGCGCCGGGAAATAGCCGTCGCCGAGGCGTCCGGCTCTCCGGGCGGCCGCCTTCGTGTCGCCGCCGACGATGATGGGATCCTCCGATGGGGAGGGCGCGGCCGGCAGTACACCTGATCGAACGAGGCGAACCGCCCCTGGTAACTCGCGCACTCCTGGCTCCACAGGGCGCGCATGGCGGCGATGTATTCGTCGGTACGCGCTCCGCGGTCCTCGAACGGCACGCCGAGAGTGGCGAACTCCTCCGCCAGCCAGCCCACGCCGATTCCCAGGAGCACGCGGCCTCCGCCCGCCATGTGATCGAGCGTGGCCACGGCCTTGGCGGTGATCACGGGATTGCGCTGGGGAAGGATGAGGATCGCGGTGCCGAGTTTGATGGCGCGCGTGCCGGAGGCGATGTAGGCCAGCCACATCAAGGGATCCGGAATGGGAAAGTCTTCGAGCCCCGAGCCCATGCGACCGCTCGGAGAATATGGGTAGCAAGACCGATACCCGAGCGGGACCACCACGTGCTCCACCGTCCAGATCGAGTCGAATCCGGCCGCCTCCGCGGCCTGGGCCAGCTCCACCGCGGCCCGGCCGTCCACGTAGCGACCGAGATTCGCGTACCGCACGCCGAACTTCATCGACGACCTCCCGCGCGATCTTTTGTCCAGCGCCCGTGCAGGTCCGGGTAGGCTTGCTCGTGGCCATCGTAGGCGCTCCTTCGCCTTCGATCCAGCGCCACCGCGCGATGCGAATGCCGCGCGGAACGGTGGAGCCAAGGGCGAAGTTGGGCGTGTTGAACGGACGCCGGCCGCGGCATTCGCCCCGGCACGCCTTGACCGGCTGCTCGCCGGTCATCTACGTTGTGGCAGCATGGCGCCTGGGGCCGTGCCGAAAGGAGGCCCTCCGATGGCCGTACCGCCAACCATGAAGGCCACGGTCCTGGTCGAGCCCCACCGATTCGAGCTACTGGATCGCCCCGTCCCGGCCGTCGGCGACGAGGACGTCCTGGTCCACGTGCGCGCCTGCGGAATCTGCGGGACCGACCTGAAGATTGTGCACGAGGGCATGCCGAAGATGCCGCCCTACGGGGAGTTCATCTTCGGCCACGAGTATGCTGGCGACATCGTGGCGGTGGGCCCCACGGTGGACGAGTTCAGCGTCGGCGACCGCGTGGTCGTCGAGGCGCACATGGGCTGCCGGCGGTGCGAGAACTGCATCCGGGGCATGTATACGGCGTGCCTCAACTATGGCAATACGCGGCGCGGGCATCGCGCCAACGGATTCACCACCAATGGGGGGCTGGCGGAATACGCCCTGAACCACGTCAACACCTTGTACCGGATGCCCGACCGCGTGAGCTACGAGGAAGCGGTGGTGGTCATGACGGCGGGTAGCCCGCTGTTCGGGCTCGAGAACGCGGGCGGCTACTTCCCCGGCGAGACGGTAGCCGTTCTGGGCCCGGGCCCCATCGGGCTCATGGCCGTTCAGCTCGTGAAGGCCCTCGGCGCCACACGCGTGATCCTGACCGGCACCCGCGAGTCGCGTCTCGCCATCGGCCGTGAGCTGGGCGCCGACGTGATCGTCGACAGCCGTCGCACCGACCCCGTCACGGCCGTGCTCGATGCGACGGCGGGCAAGGGCGCCGACCTGGTGATCGACTGCGCCGGCGCTGACGATACCTTCGATCAGGCCATCAAGATGGCCAAACCCGGTGGCCGGGTCCTGCTGGTCGGCTTCTACCACGGACCGGTGACCGCCGACATGAGTCATGCCGTGCGGCGCAACATCACCATTTATACCGAGCGGGGTGAAGGCGGCATGAGCGTGGGACGCTGCCTGGCGCTACTGGCGGCCGGCCGCATCAACGCGCGCCCACTGGTGACCCATCGTTTCCAGCTGAGCCAGGTACACGAGGCCTTCGACGTGCTCGAGAAGCGCATCGGGGATCCATTGAAGGTCGTTCTGCTCCCGTGATGAGCTCTTCGCGCGGAAAAGGGCTATGATCGGCGCCAAACGGCGAGGTTCCCGGGAGGAAATCTGATGAAGGTCGTCGATGCGATCGCGGAGATCCTGAAGCGAGAGGGCGTCGAGTATCTGAGCACGTACCCCACCACGCCCATCATCGATGCGGCGGCCGCGGCGGGGATCCGGCCAGTGCTCTGCCGTCAGGAGCGCGTCGGCGTCGGCATCGCCGACGGATACAGCCGGACGACAAATGGCCGGCGCATCGGCGTGTTCGCCATGCAGTACGGCCCCGGCGCGGAGAATGCCTTCCCCGGGGTCGCCACCGCGTACTCAGATTCGGTGCCGACCCTGGTGCTCCCGCTGGGACACCAGCGAGACCGGGCGCAGATTTTTCCCCTCTTCAGCTCGGCCCGGACGTACGCGTCGGTAACGAAATGGGTCGAGACACTCAACCAGGCGGAGCAGGTGTCCGAGGTCATGCGGCGGGCGTTCAATCTGTTGAAGATGGGGCGGCCGGGGCCGGTCATGGTGGAGATCCCTGCCGATGTGGCCGTCGCCGAAGCCGGCGACGCGGCGCTGAGCTACCGGCCGGTGAAGGCCACGCGCCCCTCGGGCAATCCCCTCGACGTGGCGGCGGCGGTTCGCGTGCTCATGCAGGCACGCAGGCCGGTGATCCACGCCGGCCAAGGCGTGCTGTATGCCGAGGCCTGCGATGAGCTGCGGGAGTTGGCCGAACTGCTGCAGGCCCCGGTGATGACGACCTTGGAGGGCAAGAGCGCTTTTCCGGAAGACCACGCGCTGTCGCTCGGCACCGGTGGCGGTGGCGTGATGTCGGGACCGGTCCATCACTTTCTCCTTCAGGCCGATGTGGTCTTCGGCGTCGGGTGCAGCTTCACCCGCCATGGTATGGCCACCAACATTCCGCCCGGCAAAACCATCATCCATGCGACCAACGACGAGCGCGACCTCAACAAAAACTACTTCGCGGACCATCCCATCCTGGGGGATGCCAAGCTCGTCTTGCGCCAGGTCATCGACGCGGTGAAGGAGCTCGTCGGCTCTCGCCAGCCGCGCGACGGGGCGACGGCGAGAGAGGTCCAAGCGGCCAGAGAGGTCTGGCTCGGGGAATGGATGCCCAAGCTCACCTCGGAGGAAGTGCCCATCACGCCATACCGAATCATCTGGGACTTCATGCGGACGATCGATCCCGCCCAGGCCATCGTCACCCACGATTCCGGCAGTCCGCGAAACCAGCTCGTCCCCTTCTATCGGGCGACCGCTCCCCGGAGCTACATGGGCTGGGGGAAGTCCCACGCGCTCGGCACCGGCCTGGGCCTCATCATGGGGGCGAAGCTGGCCGCTCCCGACAAGTTCTGCGCCAACTTCATGGGTGACGCCGCCTTCGGCATGACCGGACTGGATTTCGAGACGGCGGTCCGCTGCGGCATTCCCATCACCATCATCGTCATGAACAACTCCGCCATGGCCATCGAACGGCACGCGCTGGTCGTCTCGCACGACCGCTACCGGACACGAGATATTGGGGGCGACTACGCGGCCATGGGCCAGGCGATGGGTGGCTATGCGGAGCGAGTCGAGAAGCCGGCGGGGATTGTGCCAGCGCTCGAGCGCGCCCGGAAGATGAATGACGAAGGAAAGGCGGTGCTGCTAGAGTTCATTACGAGCGAGGAGATCGCCTTTTCGCACCGACGCGCCCTGTAGGGTCGGTGTCCCTCGTCAGGGGGGTCCCGAACATCGGCGGCCGGGGAAGGCCGCAGGGAGGTCACGCATGGGCAGCAATGGAGTGTCCGAGGCCCGGAAGCTTCGCTCACGCCTGAACCATCCGATCATCGACGCCGATGGGCATTGGCTCGAGTACTCGCCGATCATGCGCGAGCAGTTCAGGCGCATCGGCGGGGAAGCGGCGGCCGAGGCCCTGGAGATCGCCAGCCAGCGCGTCCCTAACTCGCTCAAGATGTCCCTGGCCGAGCGGACCCGGCGGCGGGTGGCTCAGGAGGCCTTCTGGGGCTCGCCATGCGCCAACGTGCTGGATCGGGCGACGGCGATGCTGCCGCGCCTCATGTACGAGCGCCTGGACGACCTCGGGATCGACTTCTGCGTCGTCTACCCGACGGCCGGCCTCGGCTATCACCGCATGCCGGACACCCGGCTGCGCCGGGCCATCTGCCGCGCCTACAACGTGTTCACCGCCGATCAGTTCCGGGGGCTCGAGGACCGCATCATCCCGGCGGCGATCATCCCGATGTACACGCCGGAGGAGGCCATCGAAGAGCTGGAGTTCGCGTCGCAGCAGCTGGGCTACAAAGTGATGATGGTCGGCGGTCTCATGCGCCGTCAGGTCCCGGCGCTCGCCGCGGAGCAGCCCGAGGTCTCGCGCCTCGTCGAATGGTACGACGTGGTCGGCCTCGACAGCCCCAATGACTACGATTCGGTCTGGGAAAAGTGCCGCGCGCTGCGCATTGCGCCGAGCTTCCACAATGGCGCGCGCTCGATCCTCCTGCGCAACTCGCCGTCGAACTTCTGCTACAACCACATCGGCCACTTCGCCTCCGCGGGTCACGCGGTGGCCAAGGCGTTGTTCTTCGGCGGCGTCACCCGCCGCTTTCCCGATCTCAACTTCGCCTTTCTCGAAGGGGGCGTGGGCTGGGCGTGCATGCTCTACGCCGACCTCATCGGACACTGGGAGAAGCGCAACCGCCAGGCGCTCGAGAACACCAATCCAAGCAACCTCGACCGCGCCGCCCTGCTCCGCTATGCGGAGAAGTACGGGGGCGAGGCGGTGGTCGAGGCGGTGCGGCGCGGCGAGGGGCTGGAGGGCGACTCGAACTCCACGCTGACCGGGGGCATCGAGGACCTCGACGACTACTTCCGCTGCAAGATCACGCGCAAGGAAGACATCCGCGAGCTGTTCGTGCCGCGATTCTACTTCGGCTGCGAGGCCGACGACCCCGTCAACGCGTGGGCGTTCAACCGCCGCGCCAATCCCATGAAAGCGCGGCTCAACGCGCTGTTCAGCTCCGACATCGGCCACTTCGACGTCCCGGACATGGAAGACGTCGTGCCGGAGGCGTACGAACTGGTCGAGCACGAGCTGATCACCGCCGACGACTTTCGCGACTTCATGTTCACGAACGCGGTGCGCTTCTGGGGTGAGGTCAACCCCGACTTTTTCAAGGGCACCGCGGTGCAAAAGCAGGCGGCGGAGGTACTGGCGGCAGGGCCAGCGGCCAGGTGACGGGCGCACTCGCGTTCTGGGCCACCGGCGAGGTGACCGGCGCCCTCGCATAAGGGCGCCGGTCAGCTCACCCGTAGCCGCTTGACGGCGTCGCGGTCGATGGCAAAGCCCAGGCCAGGGGCGTCGGAGAGCTCGATCACCCCGTGATCGAGCTCGACCGGCGCGGTGACGACGTCGCTCGCCATCTTGAGCGGCCCCACCGCCTCGCAGCCGGGCAGCACGGCGGCGCTGCACGCGGCAATCTGGGCCTCGGCCAGTGTGCTCGGCGACAGCCCGAAGCCGTGCCCGACCACCGAGCGAATTCCCGCCGCGGCGGCGATCTCGATCATCCGGAGGGTGCGCAGAAGCCCTCCCTGCTTCATCACCTTGACCTTGACGATGTCCGCCGCCCCGCAGCGGATGATTTCCATCAACGAGGCCTCGTCCTGCACGCTCTCGTCCGCCATCAGCGGGGTGCGAACCGCGCGGCGGATCGCGGCCAGCCCGGCGATGTCGTCGCGGGGGAGCGGCTGCTCGGCGAGCGTGAGACCGTACGGCTCGAGGGCATCGATGCAGGCGATGGCCTCCTCGGCGCGGAGGCTCTCGTTGAAGTCCACGCGCAGGGCCATGCGATCGCCCACCGCCTTCCGCACAGCGGCCACGCGCTCTTGCCCCTCGGGCCCGGTACCCGAGACCTTGATCTTGGCCGTCGTGAACCCGCGGGCCAGCCAGTCCAGCGCCTCGCGCGCGGCCTGCTCGGGAGCCACCGTCCCGATCCACGCGTTCAGCGTGACCTGGTCCCGCAGACGGCCGCCGAGCAGGAGATGCACCGGAACGCCCAGCGCGCGTCCCTCGAGATCCCAGAGCGCCATCTCCACCAAGGCCTTGGCTTCGAATCGATGCTCAACCGCCGCGTCCATCGCGGCCAGCACGCGGTGAATGTTGAACGGGTCGAGGCCCACCACCGCGGCGGCGAGCTGGTGGACGGTCGCACACACCTCCTGGCCGCTCATCGCGGAGTAGCCGGGCGTGGGGTCCACATTGCCCCATCCCTCGACGCCGTCGTCCAACACGACGCGAAGGAGCACGCTCTGCTGGTTCGCTCGTGTGCCGTGCACACCCGCCACCGGTTGCTTGAACGGCACCTCGACGAGAATCGGCTCGAGCTCGGCGATGCGACCGCGCTTCACGACCACACCTCCGTCGGGAATGGCAGCCCGGCGAGATCCGCATCGGTGAGCTTTCCATGGGGGACAATGCCCAGCTGATCGAGGAACCAGTACATCTGGCGCAGGTGCTGAGCGGCGTGCCAGGTGGTCCGCTCCATCAGCTCGAACGCCGGGTGAGACCCGTAGTAGGTATGCACGATGCCGTCACACCAGGCGGGCCGGAGGTACCACTGGGCCAGCCGATCGCGCACCGCCTGGCCATACTGGGCCACCGCCTCTCCGTCGTGCATCTCCGTCGGCGCTCCCTCGCGCAGCCACGTTTCCGGAAAGCGCTCCTGCTCCCGGCAGTCGCGGAAGGCCTGGCTCAAGCGGAAGATATGGAATCCGAGATCCCGCACGCTCCGATCTCGTAGCGGGTGTCGCATCCCAAGCTGGCTCGGCGGGATCTGCCGCAGCACGCGCTGATTGGCGGCCAGGATGGCGTCGAGCTTTTCGGCCAGCTCCGGGGCGCTGAAGCGCTTTGCCGCATCGTAGGTGACGCCCACCAGCTCGGCCAGGGCCGCGGGGTTCCATCCATGAACCGCGCGCTCGCCCAGGATCGTGGCGGGATAGCTCGGAATCCCGCGCTGCGTGAGATCGCCCCAGCGCTCGGGCGACCGCTCGAGATCGACCCCGTCGAAGGAGAGGCCCCATGACGAAAGCAACTCTTTCGTCTTGGCGCAGGAGCTTCAGCCGGGCTTGTAGTAGACGACTGGCTTCATCGCGGTCTCCACGTTCGTGAAGGTCTGGAGCAGCACACCCGACCCGGGGCCCACTCTACGCCACATCCCCATGAAGCAGAAGCATCCGGGTCCGCCCCCATGCCGGCGCGCGCGACCGGTTGAGCCTTCTCAATTGACCAGGCCCGGCCACACAGAGCATGCTCATGGTGGCGGCGTTGGCGCTGGCCGCCCTGGTCTGGACGGAGCCGTCGAGACCCGCGGGGAGGAGGAAGACATGAAGCCCTTGTTGACGGCGCTTCTGATGGTCGTCCTCTTGGTCAGCACGGCGGCCACCCCGGCGCATGCCTGGGGTTGTGCCTATTGGCCCTGGCCGGTAGCGATCCTGGCCGCTCCCCTCGTCGTGGCCAGCGCCCTGGTGGCGGCGCCGCTCATCATCGTCGGCTCCGCCGTCGCGGCGACCACTCCTCCCGCCGTTGCGCCGGTGCCCCCTATGGTGGTGTCGTCGCCGGCGCCCGTCGTCGTGGCCCGGCCGGCGCCCCCGGCGCCGGCCCCGACCGCCTACTGGTACTACTGCCCGGAACCCGCGGGGTACTACCCCTATGTCCAACGGTGCAGCACATCGTGGCTCACGGTGGTGCCTCCGACGGGGCCTCCGCCCACCACCCTGCGGTGAGCCACGCAGAAAGTATCGACGGCAGGGCGCCCGCTTACGCCCCAGATACCTCGGTCGACGGTCCACCCAGCCAGCGATAGACGACACCCGCCAGCAGCGCGCCGATGATGGGGCCGACCCAGAACAACCACAGCTGCTGCAGGGCCCAGCCCCCGACGAAGAGCGCCGGTCCCGTACTGCGCGCGGGATTCACCGACGTGTTGGTGACGGGGATGCTGATCAGATGGATCAGGGTCAGGCCGAACCCGATGGCGATCGGCGCGAAACCGGCCGGCGCGCGCCCGTGCGTGGCGCCGAGGATGATGATGAGAAACAGAAACGTCATGACCACTTCGGTGACGGCACCGGAGAACAGCGAGTAGCCGCCCGGAGAGTGGGCCCCGTAGCCGTTCGAGGCCAGGCCGCTGGCCACGTCGAATCCAGCCTTGCCGCTCGCGATGAGATACACGGTGCCCGCTCCTATGGTGCCCCCCACCACCTGGGCGATGATGTACGGGATAAGATCGGAGGCAGGAAATCGTCCGCCGGCCCACAGCCCCACGGACACCGCCGGGTTCAGGTGGCATCCGGAGATGTGACCGACCGCGTAGGCCATCGTGAGGACGGTCAGCCCAAAGGCCAAGGAGACGCCCAGGAGGCCGATGCCCACGTGGGGAAACGCGGCGGCCAGAACGGCGCTCCCGCACCCCCCCAGGACCAACCAGAACGTGCCGATCAACTCCGCCCCGAGCTTGTTCGCCATCGCCATGGCCGTCTCCTCACACCAGCCAGTTCACATCAGCGCGCCGAAGCCCACGTGAACGAACCTGTCCCATCGCGGTCGCTCCCGTCATGGCGCCGCCGACTAGTGTCGCCGAAGATGTCCGCCGCGGTAAATCAGACGTTGTGCCTATACCCAAAGGGGGTTCAAGCCCGTGCTATGGTAGCCGCGCGGGTGACCCGCGCATGAAGCGCAGCAGCCGCCGGATTCTCACGACCCATGCCGGAAGCTTGCCGCGTCCGGCCGACCTGCTCGAGATGCTGCGGGCTCGGACGGGTGGCCAAACCGATGCGCGAGCGACCTATGCCACTCGCGTCCGCAGCGCCGTGGCGGAGGTCGTCCGCACGCAGGTCGAGCATGGTCTGGACATCGTCGACGACGGCGAGATGGGCAAACCGAGCTTCGTGACCTACGTCGCCGAACGTCTGACCGGGTTCGCGCCGAGTGGAGAGCGCGCCGAGCTGCCGTGGGCGGGATCGAAAGAGGCGACCTCCTTCCCGGAATTCTACGACTCGACCGTGCGGCAGAGCGCGAACGCCGCGGCGCGCGGCGCTCCTCGCGCCTGTACCGGCCCCGTGTCGTACCGAGGGCACGCCCAGGTGCAGACCGATATCGACAATCTCAAGGCGGCGCTGGCGGGAACGAGCGTCGAGGAGGCATTCATTCCGGCCATCTCCCCGGCGAATGTCGAGGGCTGGCACAAGAACCGGTACTACAAGACGGATGAGGAGTACTTGTTCGCCATCGCCGAGGCCATGCACGAGGAGTACAAGGCCATCGTCGACGCCGGATTCCTCGTACAGATCGACGACCCCCGCCTGGTGACCTACTACATCGCCGAGCCGAACTCCACCGTCGAGGAATGCCGCCGTTGGGCCGAGGTGCGCGTGGAGGCGCTCAATCACGCGCTCCGGGACATCCCGCGGGACCGCGTGCGCTTTCACACCTGCTACGGCATCAACATGGGGCCGCGCGTCCACGATATGGAGCTCAAAGACATCGTCGACATCATTCTGAAGATTCGAGCCGGGGCCTACTCGTTCGAGGCCGCCAACCCGCGCCACGAGCACGAGTGGCGGGTCTGGGAGACCGTCACGCTGCCCGAAGGCACCCTGCTGATTCCCGGGGTCATCACGCAGTCGACCGTCCTCGTCGAGCACCCGGAGCTAGTGGCCGAGCGGATCGTGCGATTCGCGAGCGTGGTCGGACGCGAAAACGTCATCGCGGGTGCCGATTGTGGCTTCGCCACCTTCGCCGGCTCGATGGAGATCCACCCGACCATCGCCTGGGCCAAGCTCAAGTCCCTGAGCGACGGCGCCCGGCTGGCCAGCAAGCAGCTGTGGGGCCTCGGATGACGCGCCAGATACTCGAGGCACGCTGCCCACGCCGGGCGGTTGCGCGGGTCGCACGTTCGCTCTACCCTCGCAGGACACACGCCAGATCCGTGGAGGAATGCGCACCATGAAGACTGTCGTTGCGCTGCCTGGACAAGGCATCGGCGTCGAGATCGTCGACGCGACCTGCGAGATCATGACCGCCGCCGGCATGCCTGTAAAAATCCTCACCCCGATCCAGGTCGAATCCACGCCGTCGGGGGCGCGCGTACCCGAAGAAACCCGCAGGGCGTGCCGCGAAGCGGACGGCATCCTCTTCGGGGCAGCGGGTCCGGCGACGTCGGCCGTGGTCGGCTGGCTGCGCTGGGAGATGGACGCCTGGGGCGGTGTCCGGCCCGCGAAGTTCTACGCGGGAATGCACTCGCCGCTGACCGATCCAGAGGGCATCGACTTCGTCGTGATCCGCGAGAACTCCGAGGGAATCTATCCAGGTCGGGAAGGCGATCTCGCCGATCTCAAGCGCGCGCTCCCCAACCTGCGCGATAACCTCGGCCGCGGCCTCGACCGCTACGGCGACGGCCGCTTCGCGGTCAAGGTGGTCACGCGCGCCGGCGCCGAACGCATCGCCCGCTTCGCCTGCGAGCTGGCCCGCAAGCGCACGGCGCGCGGTCATTCCGGCAAGGTGTCCTGCGTGACCAAGTCCAACGTCCTCAAACAGGCCGATGGACTCTTCCACACGACCGTCGAGGAGATCGTCGGCACCTACTCCGACCTCACCTTCGAGCACTTCCACGTGGACGACGCTGCGCGACGCCTCGTGCGCTTCCCCAAGGCCATGGACGTCGTGGTCTGTATGAACCAGTATGCCGACATCCTCTCCGACATCGCCGGCGAGGTGGTGGGGGGCCTCGGGCTCGCGTCCTCCGCGAACCACGGCGACAACGGCTGGGCCTACTTCGAGTCGGTCCACGGGTCGGCCCCCGACATCGCGGGCCAGGGCATTTCGAATCCGACCGCGACGATCTTCTCGGCGGTCCTGATGCTCGAGCACATGGGACTGGCCGCCGAGTCGGCGCGACTCGAGGCCGCCGTGGCGCGCGTCTACCGCGACGGCAAGACGCTCACCCCCGACCAGGGGGGGACGGCGACGACGAAGCAGATGGCCGCCGCGGTGCTGGCGGCCTACCGGAACCAGTGACTGCGATGATGCCTGATGAGCTCGACGTCCCCCATGCCGTAGTGCGCGTGCTCGAGGAGGCGGGCATTCAGTTCGTCTTCGGCATGCCGGGGGGCGACACCGGTCGCATCTTCGATGCCCTGTACGACTCCACCGAGATCCAGACGATCCTCGTCCGCCACGAGCAGGTGGGGTCGATCATGGCGGAGATGTACGGCCGGCTCACGGGCAAGCCGGGCGCGGTGATGGGCCAGGGGATCTTTCTGGCGTGCAACGCCCTCTTCGGCGCCCTGGAAGCCGTGAAGGGCGCCTCTCCGATGCTTCTTCTCGGCGACTTCACCGATATGGCGCCCTTCATGCACCATGCGCCGTATCAAGCGGGCACTGGCGAGCACGGCAACCACGACCTCCGGAATCTGCTCGCCAGTGCCACCAAGTACACGGCGGCCGTGTCCGAGCCAAAGCAGGCGGTGCAGACGATCCAGCTCGCGATCAAGCACGCCACCACGGGCACGCCGGGGCCGGTGGCGGTTGTCTTCGGGAGTCGCTCGCTGGCGGGCACCGTGAAGACCAAGCGGCCGCCGCGTGTCCACGCGACGGAGCGCCATCTCGCGCACGGCATCGCTCGTCCGGCGTCGGCCGACGTGACGCGCATCGCCGACGCACTGCTCGCCTCGGCCAGTCCCGTGATCATCGCCGGCAACGGGGTCCACGCCTCGCGCGGCTGGGCCGAGCTCGCGGAACTGGCCGACCTGCTATCGATCCCAGTGGCGACCACGGCGACGGGGAAGAGCGCCATGGCCGAAATTCATCCCCTCGCCATGGGCGTTTTCGGCAACTGGGGGCAAGCGGCCGCCAACCACGTGGTCTCCATCGCCGACACCGTGCTGGTCGTCGGCTCGCGCCTGGCCCCCACCGACACGTGCTTCGAAAACCCGGAGCTGCTCGACCCCGACCGCCAGAAATTCTTACAGATCGACGTGGAGCCGCTCAACATCGGCCGTCATTTCCCGGTGGCGGCGGCGATCGTGGCCGACGCCCGCGAGGCCCTCGTGTCGTTGATCGCCGAGACCAGGCCGCGACTGACGGCGGCGGTGCGCGAGGCGGGGGGACGGCGGCGCGAGCACCTGGGCGAGGTGAAGGCGCTGCATCGCTACTTTGCCGAGCCCGGGCAACAGTCGGACGACGTCCCCCTCCGCCCCGAGCGCGTGATCACCGAGCTGGGACGGCGCCTCGACGAGTGCGCCCTGGTCACCATGGACGCGGGTGCCAACCGGCTCTACATGACGCACTACTTCCAGTGCCGGGGCGCCGGGACCGTCTACCAGCCGTCCTCCATCGGAGGCATGGGATACGCGCTGCCGGCGGCCATGGGGGCCAAGCTCACGTTCCCGGAGCGCGACTGTGTGGCAGTCTGCGGCGACGGGGGCTTCGCCATGACGATGAGCGCGCTCCTGACCGCGGCCCAGTACCGCATTCCGGTGGTGACGGTCGTGCTGAACAATAGCGTGCTCGGCTGGGTGAAGGACGGCCAGCGCCGCCGCGGCAATCGCTTCATCGCCTCGGAGCTCGGCCGGAACGACCACGCCCGCATCGCCCAGGCGATGGGCTGCATCGGGATCCGCGTCGAGACGATCAAGGACTTGGTGGGCGAGCTGGACCGCATTACCGGTGCCAAGGAGCCCGTCGTCCTCGACGTGGTCACCACCGAGGACGCGCCGTTCTGGCAGGTCCAGTCGCCATTCGCCAAGGAGGGTCCGCGCGGGGAGTGACTGCGCGCGCATCGCCGGCGCTCAGGCGGCCGGCCGGCAGAGGTGGCACGGCCGGTAGCCGGCCCCGGCCGCCTGCCGCTCCGAATGAAAGGGCACGCGGTGGCGCTCGGTGATCCGCCGGGCGGCTCGGCAGGTGGGGAAGCAATAGATGTGCGTGGTGTCGCTGCCCACATAGCGCACGCCTTCGCGGGCTAGGCGCTCGAGATCGGCGGGGTTCGCCCCCTCGTGGGCCAGCAGCGTGCGCTTGGCTTCGCCGCCGAAGATGTAGTCGTTGATTCGTCCGTCGCTGCGCACGATGCGAGAGCCCGGCCGCGCTCGGAACCGCGATAGAATCTCGTCGGCATGGCAGGCGCCGTGACGTCCTCGCGCGTCGTCAATATCGCCGATCTCCGCGAGCTCGCGCGCCGACGGCTGCCGCGAGTCGTGTTCGACTACATCGATGGCGGCGCCGACGGCGAAGTGACCCTGCGCGAGAATTGCCGCGTGTTCGACGATGTCGCGTTTCGCCCACGCTCCGCGGTGGCCCTCGACAAGGTCGACCTGGGGACGACCGTCATGGGCCAACACCTCGCGCTGCCGTTCCTGCTGGCGCCAGTGGGGAGCTCCCGGATGTTCTGGCCACGCGGCGAAGCCGTGGCCTCGAAGGCGGCGGGGGTAGCGGGCACCGTGTACATCCTCTCGACCCTGTCGGGCACACGGCTCGAAGAGGTGAAGGCGGCGTCGCGCGGCCCGTGCTGGTATCAAGTGTATCTGTGCGGCGGCCGCGACGTCGCCACGGCGGCCATCGCCCGCGCGCAAGCGGCGGGTTACTCCGCCCTGGTCGTCACCATCGACACGCCGGTGGCCGGGCTGCGCGAGCGCGATCTGCGGAACGGCACGAGGGAGATCGTCGCCCGACGCCTCTGGGCGATGGCACCATTCGTGGGGCAGTTCCTGGCGCGCCCGCGCTGGGTGAAGGATTTCCTGGCCGACGGCGGCCTCATGCGCTTCCCGAACATCGTGCTGCCGGACGGGCCGATGGGCTACGCGGACGTGGGCGCCGCGCTCGAATCGTCCGCGGTGTGCTGGAACGACCTGCGCTGGATCCGCGACGCGTGGAGGGGGCCCATCGTCATCAAGGGCGTGCACACGGCCGACGATGCGCGGCGCGCGGTCGAGGCGGGCGGAAGCGCCATCGTGGTGTCGAACCACGGCGGGCGTCAGCTCGATGGCGTCGCGCCGACACTCCGCGTGCTCCCGGAAGTGATCGCCGCGGTCGGCGGGCAGATCGAGGTGCTGTTGGACGGCGGGATCCGCCGCGGCGGCGACATCGCCAAGGCGCTCGGACTCGGCGCGCGGGCCGTGCTCGTCGGGCGCGCGTACGCCTACGGCCTTGGCGCGGGCGGCGAGGCGGGCGTCATGCGCGCGATCGACATCCTGCGCACCGACCTCGTGCGCACGCTGAAGCTGCTCGGGTGCGGGTCGGTGTCGGAGCTGGATCGTTCGTATGTGGAGGTCCCCGGACACTGGCCGGTGCGCTCCTCGCCACTCCTGCTACACGCCCGAGCCTAGCCTGGACCGCAGACTCGCGCCTTCGCCGTTCATGCGAGCCCAGCGTGCGCCGTGAGGCTGCCGATGAGGGCCGCCTGAGGCCAGCCATGGACGCGGGCGGGGGAGTTCTGGCTGGGATGCTCGCGGGCGGCCTGCAGTCGCCCGCCATGCCGGCCCACCATCGATGATGCTCGGGTTCCTCTGGGAGATGCGGCCGTACTTCCGCCAGGTGGCGGGTCAGCTCGCGCTTGGCTCGCTCGCCGGTATCGCCATGAACACGGCGGTCGTCCTGCCCGCGATTCTGCTGGGGTGGGCCATCGACCGCGCGCTGGCGTTCGAGCGGGGGCAGGCCAGCAGCGCAGAAGTTGGTTGGGCAGCGTTGGCATTCCTGGGAGGGACCCTCCTCACCGAAGGGCCGCGCATGAGCAAGCGGTGGTGGCTCATGACCGCCAACGCCCGCATCCGGGCCAACGTGCGGGCTGACGCCTTTCGCGGCGTTCTGGCCTGGCCCATGGCCCAACTGCAGCGGACGTCCCTGGGTGATCTGATGGCCCGCATCGTCGGCGATGTCGAAGTGCTAGGCGTCGGCGTGCGCGAGTTCACGATCGAGATCTGGGACACTCTTCTGTTTTCCCTCTCCTTCATCGTGGCGATGCTCGTGATCGACGCGCGGTTGACCCTGCTGTCCCTCGTCCCTGTGCCGTTCGCAATGCTCCTCGCGCACGCGACCGGCCGGTGGGTGGCGCGCCGCACCACCATGGCGCGCGAGGCGAACGCCGAGCTGACATCGACCCTCCAGGAGTACCTGACTGGCATCCGGGTGCTGCGCCTGTTCGGGCGGGCCAGCGCCTCCGTTCAGCGGGTAGCCAGCCTCTCCGACCGGTTCGCCCAGCGGAGTCTTCGGCTCATTCGACTGAAAGGGGGGTTGCAGCCTGTGTACGCGACCCTCATGACCAGCGGCGTAGCCCTCGTCGTGTGGCAGGGGAGCGAGCGAGTCATTGCGGGGGCGATGACGGTGGGAGCCTTCGTCGCGTACCTCGAGCTCTTCCTGAGGTTCGTCAACCGTGGCCATCGCATTCCCCAGCTGGTCAACTCCCTCCAGAGCGGGGCCGCCGCCTATGCGCGGCTTCGACCACTGCTGGCCACTCCGCTCCCAGCGACGGGCGAGCCTCGCTTCGCATCGTTCCGCGCTGGCCACCTGGCGGGCATCGCCCGGAGGACCACGGCGGCGAGAGGTAGCCCTTCCGGACCCGCCGCGCTGTCTCTGCAGAACGTGACGTTCCAGTATCCAGGGACCGACGGATGGGCGCTCCGCGGCGTGAACCTCGATATCCCGGCGGGGGCGCTGGTGGCCGTCACCGGGCCGGTGGGGTCCGGCAAGAGCGCACTCGCTCGCGCGATCCTGGGCGTGTATCCGGTGACCTCGGGAACGCTCCTCGTCGACGGCAAGCCGGTTGCCGACTTGCCGGCCACCGGGCGCCGCGGGTTCGTCGGGTACCTGCCGCAGAACACCCTATTGTTTTCGGGCTCGCTGCGGCAGAACGTCGCCTTCGACCCTTTTGACCCTGGAGCAGAAGACGGCTTTCACATCCAGGCCGTCCGGCTGGCCGCGCTCACCGACGACGTCGCCGAATTCCCCCACGGCCTCGACACCGAGATCGGCGAGTCGGGCATCCGCATCTCGGGTGGCCAGCGACAGCGCGTCGGGTTGGCCCGGGCGCTGGCGGCGGGGGCACCTCATTTTCCTGCGCTCCTCGTCCTCGACGATCCGTTCTCGGCCGTCGACGTCACGACCGAAGCGGCCATCGTCGCCTCGCTCAGGCACGCCTTGGGTCCTGAGGCGCCTCCCGAGCGGCGGGTCACCATCGTCCTGTGCTCACACCGCCTGGCGGGCTTCCCCTACGCCGACATCGTGCTCGTGCTCGACCGGGGTGAGGTGGTGGAGACGGGGACGCACGCCAGTCTCATGGCCGCCGGCGGTTTCTACGCGCGCATCTACCGGGCGCAGTGCATCGCCGAGTCGTCGCCGCTGGAGCCGGCAGGCCGATGACTGGCCTCACGGCGGATTGCCAGGAGGCCCCGCGCGCCCGCCCGTCGGTGGTCCAGGGTCTGCTGAATCTGCTGGCGCCGCAGCGGAGGCAGGTCGTGATGGTCGGGCTCCTGGTGCTGGTGGCCGCGGCCCTCGAGCTCGTCCCGCCGCTGATCATTCGCGCGATCGTCGATCACCACCTCACCGTCAGGGACTCCGTGGGCGTGCCGGCCCTCGCACTCCTTTACCTCCTCGCCGTCGGCGCCATGCAGGCGGTGACCTTTCTGTACGGCTATCTCGCGGCCACCGGCGCTCAAGGCGCCCTCCGCGACCTGCGAACCCGACTGTTTGGTCACCTGCAGCGCTTGCCGACCAGCTATTTCGATCGCCGTCCCCTGGGCGATGTCATTAGTCGCTGCACGTCCGACGTCGACACGCTCGACACCGTATTCTCGTCGGGCGTCGCCCTCCTGATGGCCAATCTGGTGCGGCTGGTGACCATCGCGGTCGCCATGGTGGCGCTCAGTCCGATGCTCAGCCTCATCGCCGCGGCGATCGCCGCACCCGTGCTGCTGGTGACCCGTCGCTTGCAGGTGCGAGTACGACAGGCGGAACGCGAGAACCGCGTGGCGGTCGGCGCAATCCACACGCGCCTGCAGGAGGATTTGAGAAGCATCGAGGTGATTCGCGCGTTCGGCCGCGAGCCTGAATTCGTCGCCGGCTTCCGCCAGGTGCTCGGCCGGGCTCTGGCCGCCACGAACCGGTCGATGTTCTACTCGGCGCTCTACACGCCCACGACTGCGATGCTCTCCGCGGTCGCCGTCACGGCCCTCCTCACCGCCGGAACCCAGCCAGCCTTGGGCGCCACGAGCGTCTCCCTGGGGACGCTCACCGCGTTTCTTCTCCTCCTGCAGCGCTTCTTCCAGCCCATCACGGCCTTGGGCGAGGAGTGGCAGACCGTTCAGGGAGCGCTGGCGGGGGCGGAGCGAATTCTCGACACCCTCGCGCTGCCTCCGGACGAGGTCCCTGTTCCCGCGCAGGCTCCGCCCGCCCCCGATCGCTCGGCGTGGTCGGTCGTGCTCAGCAACGTGGAATTCGGCTACGCGGAGGGGCACCCTGTTCTGCGAGGTCTGTCCCTGCAGGTGCGCCCTGGCGAACACGTCGCGCTGGTGGGTCGTACCGGTGCGGGGAAGACGAGCGCACTCCACCTGCTGGCGGGGCTGTACCGCCCGTGGGCCGGTACCGTCGCCGTGGGCGGGCGCGACCCCGCCCGGCTCGGCGAATCCGAGCGCCCCCGTATGCTGGGTGTCGTACCCCAGGTGGTCCAGCTTTTCTCGGGCACCGTGTTCGACAACCTCGCCTTGGGCGACACCTCGGTGGCGGAAGAGGCGGTGTATGAAGCGGCCGCGGTCGCGGGGGCGGATTCGTTCATTCGGGCTTTGCCCCACGGCTACCGGACGCCGCTCAGTGGCACCGGAAGCGGCACTGGAGCCCACCTCTCCGCCGGGCAACAACAACTGCTCGCACTCGCCCGGGCGCTGGTTCATCGCCCCGCGGTGTTGCTCCTGGACGAGGCCACCGCGGCCATCGACAACACGAGCGACGCGGCGCTCCGGGCAGCCCTCCGCGAGCGAGTGCTACGGCGTGGCTGCGCCGTGGTGACGGTGGCGCACCGGCTGACCACGGCCCTCGAGGCCGACCGCGTGATCGTCCTCGACAGGGGACGGATCGTGGAAGAAGGAGCGCCGGCCGCGCTGATCGCCGGCAAGGGCCGTTTCGCGGCGCTGCTGGAGCTTGAGGCGGCCGGTTGGGACTGGCGCAGTAGCGCCTAGTTCGGCGTGGCCAACGGGATTCGCAGCCGTGTCGGCGCTTGGACGGTTGCCGATCCTCTCTCGGACCTCAACGCGCCGGCCAGGCGTCGCGTGACTCTGGATGGCGGTCGGCGCCGGCCTGGACGCGGTAGAGCACCATGCGGGTGACCGCGCGGACCTGGTGCACCTCCCCAGCCGGGAAGATGACGGTGGCTCCGGGGCCGAGCTGCCGTTCCTTCCGGCCGTCGTTGAAGAGCCCTTCGCCTTCGAGGATGTAGTAGATCTCATCGGCGTCCGGGTGGGAATGGATGGGGGAGATCTGCCCGGGCTCCCAGCCGACGATGCTGATCGAGCTGTGGGGAGTCTCCGACAGGAACTTGTACACGTGATGGGTGGGTGAGAACTCCAGCGAGCCCTTCAGATCGAGAATTTCCATGCTTTCCCTCCCTGTCGTGTCACGCTCTACGGAGTCGGCGGAAGGATGGGCACCAAGAGGTGCGATGGGCGCCCAGTACCGCAATGAAGGGTAACCTTCCGCGCGAAGACGTCCGGCGGCCGGTCGCGCGGGTCGTTGTGCTGGAAGGGACCGACGCCGGTGAACACCGCACCGAGGGTCCCGAGCCCCGCCCCGGCCCCGCCGGGATACTCGTAGTCGCGACCGCGGATGCTCAGCGCGAGTCGATAGCCGGCCGGTATCGCGATGGACGTCGGCCAGATCTCGACATCCAGCTCGTACACCTGCCCCGGAGCGAGCGGCTGCTTCTCGTCGTGGGTATGGTACGGGCGATAGGGTCGTGTGAGGGTGGGGTCGAGCTTGCGATGTGACGCGCGAAGCCACCCCTGCGCGATCGGGGTGTGCGGGTCGAGCGCTCCCTGAAAGGTGATTTCTTTCAGGTCCGGCGCAAACACCCGGACCACGAGGAAGAGGTCGGCGTCCGCGGTTTCGGACGAGACGAAGAGCTTGGCCGCGAGAGGACCGGTGATCTCGGTCGCTTCGTCGAGCGGCTTCGTGAGGAATGTGATTCCGTCGCTGAAGCCGCGGTACGCCACGCGGCCGTCGCGGGGCGGCGGCTCGGCCACGAGGCTCAGGTCGGTCGGGTGCAAGTAGAGCTTGGTCCAGCGCGTGCGGGCCAGCGGCCACTCACCCTCGTGGCGCTCGGCGAACCTCTCGCCGGGATGGCGCACCTGGAGAACGACCTTCGGCTGGTCCCTCCATCCGGTATCCTCGCCCTTCAAGAAGTGGCCGAAAAGTATGCCAAGATGACCGGGTACCGTCCAGCTGCGGGCGGCCGATAGACGTCCGCGCGAACGACCAGGCCGTCATCCATAGTGATGGGGACGTCCCAGTCGATGCGCATCCCGTCCCGGATCTCGCTCTTGAATTCGCGCATGGCTGTCGTCGGCGACCGGAGCCCTTGTTACCACGAAGGGGGCGGCCCGGTCGAGCGGCGAGCTCCGCCGGTGTCAGAGAGCGCGAAGGAAGGCGACCAGTTCTTGATGTCCACCGGCATGTAGCTCGAGGGCTTCTGGCTCGGATCCTAGGCATACGCGGGACCGAGGCCCGCGACGAGCCCGACGAGAACTACTGCGGTCGCGCCACGGACGGGGAAGCGCTGCTTCATTCGTGACCTCCTCCGCTCGGCGAACCATGCAGGGGCGGTGTAAGGGTTTTCAATGCCATCGACACGCGCCGGGGCAAGTGCGAATGGCCGTGTCGGCGAGCTTCGGAGAGGGTTGGCCGCTCGACGTGACTGCTTACCCATTGCCGACAGTCGCGCGGTCGTATCTAATCGCTGGCAAGGTAAACGGTCGTCGCACCCCGCGCCAACGGGGAGGCTTGCAGGGGGCGTCCCGCCCCCGACTCCAGACAGGTAACGGTCGTCGCACCCCGCGCCAACGGGGAGGCTTGCAGGGGGCGTCCCGCCCCCTCCGACACAATGGAGGCGACATGGCGTACAGGGATCTGCGCGAGTATCTGGCCGCCCTCGAGATGCGGGGCAAGCTTCATCGCGTGAAGAAAGAAGTGGATCCCGATTGGGAGGTGGCTGCCGTCATGCGCCGCGTGTTCCAGCGCATCCCGCCTCCCCGCCGGCCGGCGATGATGTTCGAGCGCATCAAGGGCCACCGGATGCCGCTGGTGGCCGGTGTTCTCGGGGCCTCGCCGGAAGTCTATGCGCTCGCCCTGGAGACCACGGTGGACCAGATCGCCGATAAGTGGGCGCAGGCCCAGAGCCACCCTATCCCGCCGGTCCGGGTGAACAGCGGACCCGTCAAGGAGGTCATCCTCAGAGGCGATCAGATCGATGCGACGGCGCTGCCGCTTTGCCGGTGGACCCGCGACCAGGATCCCGCACCCTATGTCACGGGGCCCTGCGTGATCTCCAAGGATCCCGAGACCGGTGAGCGCAACATGGGCACCTACCGCCTCATGCTGAAAGGGCCTCGGCGTTTGGGCCTGTTCCTGAGCACGACCTGGCGCGACATGTACGCCCATATCCGGAAGAACGAGCGGCAGGGGAAGCCCACGCCGTGCGCCGTGGTGCTCGGCTGCGATCCGCCGGTTCCGCTGACGTCGGTGGCGCGGATTCGCGGGGACGAGTTGGGCGTGGCCGGCGCGCTCCGCGGCGCCCCGCTGGAGGTGGTGAGCTGCGAGACCAGCGATCTCGAGGTCCCGGCCCACGCCGAGATCGTCATCGAGGGTTTCGTGCCACCCGGTGTTCGGGAGCAGGAAGGACCGTTCGGCGAATACACCGGCTACATGGGGTCGTCTGGCCCGAGCTTCGTCATGGAGATCACCTGCATCACCCACCGAACGGATCCCATCTACCAGGCCTTCTTCAGCCAGATGCCCCCGAGCGAGTCCAGTTGCATCCGGGGCACCGGCCGCGACATCGCGCTCCTCAAGCATCTCGCCCGGGATCTCCGGCTCCCCGTGAGGGACGTGCATCTGCTCGAGGCCGGAGGCGGCGCGGCCTTCCTCGCGATCTCCCTCCGCCGCGAGCATCCGGCGCTGCCCCAGCGGGCCATGTGGGCCGTCTGGGCCTACGATCCGTCGTTCTCGAAGTGGGTGGTGGTCGTCGACGAGGACATCGACATCCGCGACTACTTTCAGGTGCTGTGGGCGATGTCCTGGCACGTCCAGCCCGGGCGCGACCTCTACGTCAACCGCGATACCGCCGGCGTGGCGCTGGACCCGTCGATCGCCGAGGAGGACGTGGACCAGCTGGAACGGAAGACCGTTCTATCCTCCAAGGTGGGAGTCGACGCAACCCGGAAGCACACCTTCCCGGCCCGCTCCATCCCTCCCCAGGAGGATCTCGACCGAGTCGACGCTCAGTGGGCCGAGTACGGCCTCGAGTGACGCGCCGCCGACCAACCTCCGGGGCAGTCAGATCAATCGCTTCGCCTGGATTCTGACCGCTGGCTCGGGTGTGGTGGATCGCCGGCGGCCGGGCGCCGGGCCACCGCGTCGATTTCCACCAGGCAGCCGCGGGCGAGATGCGTCACGCCGATGCACGTGCGGGCGGGCAGGGCGTCGGGGGCGAAGTACGTCGCATACACGCGGTTCATCGGCTCGTAGTGACGCGGAAAGTCCACGAGGAATACGCGCGCGGCGACGATGTGATCGAGCCGGGCGCTCACGCCAGCGAGCACCGCGCGGAGATTCTCGAACGTCTTGCGCGTTTGCTCCTCGATCCCCTCGGGTATGGGTGCGCCATCGTCGCGCGGATCGGTGGGAAGTTGCCCAGTGAGAAACAGCCAGCCGTCCAGCTCGACGACGTGACTGTACGGGGCGACAGGCTTGGGCGCGCCCGGCACCAGGTGAAAGATCGGCATCGCGTGTGGTGTCCGTGGGCCTAGCAGCCGCAGCCTCCTGCGATCGCCCGGCGTTCGACGAGCTCGAGGCGGGTGTCGTCGGGCCCGCGGAGAAAGGCGATGCGCGGCCCATTCGGCAGCTGGATCGGTCCCTCCAGCAGCATCGCCCCAAGACCTTGCAGCCGCGCGATGTCCGCCTCGACATCCTCGGAATCGAACCCGAAGTGTTCGAGTCCGTGGTGCGCGCTGGCGTCGCCGGACGCCAAGGTCTCACCGCGGCGAGCGCCCGAGATGTTGACGGCCAGGGCGCCCCCCTCGCTCAGGCAGCGGACGAAGCGATCGCCGAACACCCGGACCTCGTCATTGACGATGCTGAAGTTGAACGCCTGCACATACCATTCGGCGGTCTTGCGCGGATCGGGCGACTTCAGGTGGATGTGATTGATCCGGTACGCCATCAGACCCCCTCGATGTCGGATGATTGGATGCGCTGCACGCCGGCGGCCTGCATGTCGGCCCACGCCTTGGTCAGCGATCCGCCGGTGTCGATCGCGCGGCAGGCGTCTTCGATGACCGCGGTGGGGAAGTCAGCCCGGCGCGCGTCCAGAGCGGACCAGGCGACGCAGAAGTCAGTGGCCAGGCCGGCGAGGAACACGCACTGGAGCCCACGCTCACGCAGATAGCCGGTCAGGCCGGTCGGCGTCTTTCCATCCGCCTCGACGAACGCGGAGTAGGAGTCGATGCCCTTGCGATAGCCCTTGCGGATGATCAGCTCTGCGTGGGGAATTCTCAGTCCCGGGTGAAAGTCGGCGTCCGGCGTGCCTTGCACGCAGTGGTCGGGCCACAGGATCTGAAGCCCGTACGACAAGGGCATGGTCTCGAACGGCTTCTTGCCGGCGTGCGACGAGGCGAAGGACATGTGATCCGGTGTGTGCCAATCCTGAGTCAGGATCACGTGCTCGAAGGCCGACGCCAGTCGATTGATGATGGGGACGACCTGGTGGCCATCCTTCACCGGCAAGGTGCCGCCTGGCATGAAGCCGTTCTGCACGTCCACCACGAGGAGCACGTCCTGTCCGGTGGGTTTCATCGCCGCACCCCCTGTCCCACGGTCTAGAAGACGAACACCCCTTTGCCGGTGGTCTGGGTGTCGAACAGGCGGTAGGCCTCGACGGCCTGGCCCAGCTTGAAGTGGTGGGTCAGGAGCTTGGCGAGGGGAATCCGACGCTTGACGATGAAGCGCGCGCACTCCTCCTGGCCCACGGCGCTGAACGTCCACGAAGCATGGATGGTGAGTTGGCGCCGCAGCATGTGCTGGCTGATGTCGAAGGTCGCGGTTCCCCCCTCGCCCACGAAGCAGACGCGGCCCCACGTCCCCGCGCTCCGCACCGCTGCCACCCGCGCATCGGCCTGGCCGGTGCAGTCCATCGTCGCCTCTGCGCCTTCCCCATCGGTGAGGTCGTGGATGGCTTTCACGGGGTCGACATCCTTGGGATTTACGAGCTCGTCGGCCCCCATCTCCTTCGCCAGCGCCAGGCGCTCGGGAGCGATGTCGACGGCAATGACCCGCGCTCCCATGGCCTTGCCGAGCATGGTGGCGCTCAGTCCCACTGGTCCCTGCCCGAAGACGGCGAGGGTGTCGCGGCCGGATACGTCCAGGCGCTTGAGGGCGCCGTATGCCGTGCCCGTTCCACAGGAGACGGCGGCCCCTTCTTCGAACGTCATCTCGTCGGGCAGCGGCACCATCGTACTGGCCGGCGCCTTCATATACGCCGCGTGACCGCCGTGGCCGGTGACGCCGTAGACGATCCGATCACCACGGCAGAGCTGCGACCAGCCCACACGGCAATGACGGCAGCGCCCACAGCCCTTGTAGTGATGATTCATCACGCGCTCACCGACGGCGAGGCCGGTGACGCCCGGACCCAGCTCGGCGATCACTCCGCATGGCTCGTGGCCCGCGATGACGGGGCCGCCCTTCCCCCCTAGGCCGAGCGACGCCGCGGCGTTGCCCACGGCGCGGTACGCGTGAAGGTCGCTCCCGCACATTCCCGAAGCCTTGGTGGCGATGACGGCCTCGCCGGGACCGGGAACGGGATCGGGGAAGTCTCGAATCTCAAGGGTGCGGTTGCCGAGAAAGACGATTCCTCTCATGAGACTCCCCTCGCAGCGGCCGGGCTAGTAGCCCTTGCGCTTGTCGATGAGCGCGAGCAGTGGCTCGCCCGTTTGCAGGCGGCGGAGGTTCTCGCAGAAGGTGGCGATGGCCCGTCCCGCGCGGCGCGGCGATCCTCCGGCCGTGTGGGGCGTGACGATCACCCGTGGGTGCGTCCACAGCGGGTGGCCAGGCGGGAGCGGCTCGGGATCCGTCACGTCGAGCCCCGACCCCCAGATCAGCTCTTCCTCCAGAGCCTTCAGCAGATCCTCTCCGAACACGATGGCACCGCGCGTGACGTTGACGAGGATCGCGTGGCGCTGCATCTGGCGAAAGAGGTCGCGGGTGAAGAGGTGATGCGTGGCCTTGGTGAGCGGCAGGCAGATGACGACGGCGTCCGACTCGCCGAGCAGCCGGGGCAGCCGATCGGGCTTCCAAATGGCTTCGACGCCGGGTTCGGGCGCCACGTCCTCGATGTCCACCGCGAGCACGCGCATGCCGAAGCCCAGCGCGCGGCGCGCCACCGCCCGCCCGGTGCCGCCGAAGCCCACGATGCCCATGGTCTGCTCGTACAGCTCGCGCTGAGCGCGGCGGATCGACTCGCGCAGCTTGAAGTCGGGCTGCCGGATGACCGTGTGCAGCCCGCGCGTGAGCCCGAGGAGCAGAGCGAAGGCGTGCTCGGCGAGGTGAATGCCGACGTCACCCTTCTCGCTGGCCAGGATGACCTCACTCTGCACCAGCTCCTGGGTGAGGATGGCGTCGACACCCGCACCGAGCGAATGGTAGTAGCGGAGCCGCTGGTTCAGGGCGAAGATGTCCGGAGGCACGCGCCCGAACAGAACCTCGGCGTCGAGGATCAGCTCGCGTTGGGCCGCGGCATCCTTGGCCTCGACGAGCGCCGCGGCCGGCCCGGCCGCCTTCAGGATTCGGGCGCGCTCCTCGTCGGTGAGCGACGGGACGATCAGGTTGGGCGTGTAGATGATCTTCATCGGCCGCCTAGTGTAGCAGCGGAGGAGAGATGATGGAACGGCCGACTCGGCCCGCGAGGATGCCCTTCCTCGACGGGTTGCGGGCCATCGCGATCATCGCGATGGTGGTCAACCACACCGGGCGCTGGTGGATCGGCAGCGCGTTCGGCTGGCCGCGCTATCACCTCATCTACATCACCACGACCGTGGCCGCCCCCATCTTCCTCTTCCTGGTCGGCTTCTGTCAGGCCATCGCCCACTACAACGCCGTCGTCCTGCGTGGGCAGAGCGCGGCCAAGGTCGCCCCGCGCTATCTCCGCCGCGGTGTGCAAGTCATCCTCGCCGGTTACCTCCTGAATCTCATCGTGTTCCCCGAGGACCCCCTCTGGCAACTCGGCGTCCTCCAGACGATCGGCTTCAGCATCCTCGCCCTCGTGCCGGCGCTGTGGGTCCTCCCCTCCGCTTGGGGCCGCGCGTTGGTGGTGGCGGTCTCGGTGGGCATCTACGTTGCCTTTAGCCTGGTCTACGTGCCGCTCGAACGGTGGCTCGGCGACCATCGCGCGATCGCCCAAGTGGCCTTTGCCGATTTCCCACCGTGGCCGTGGACCGCGCTGGTACTCGTCTCCGCTGTCCTCGGCTGGAACTTCTGCGAGGCGAATCAGCGCGGCGCCGCCGAACGCGCGCGTTACTTCCGGGTGATGGCCACTGCCGGCGCGCTGTGCCTGGTGGCCTTCGTGGCCTACGACATCTGGGCCCACACGCCGGTGCGCTTCGGCTTCATGCGCGACTTCATCGTGAATCGCCACTGGACGCCCCGAGGAGTGACGCTCTTCTGGGTGGGGGCGGTCCTCTTGTGCTCGACGCCAGCCGCCTGGTATCTGATGGACGTCCGCGGCTGGGCGCCGGCCTGGCTCGTCGAGCTGGGGCAGACGGCGATGATGCTCTACTTCGTCCACCAGATCATCGTCCTCACCATCGTGAAGCGCTGGTTCGGCGTGGCCTTCGAGTCCTGGCTCGCCTATTGGGTGGCCAACCTGCTCCTGATGGTGGTCCTTCTCTGTATGGGCAAGGCCTGGCTATCGATCCGGCCGCGCCTTCGCCGGAAACCATCGTCGGAGCGCGAGCTGGCCCGATCGACCGCTTGACTGTCGATCGGCGTCGGGCTGGAGGGACCGCGCTTGACGTGGCCGCCGCCGCTCCACTAGCATGAGCCACGAGCGGCTTTCCCTCACTGGCACGCGGTCGACGGGAGGTGAGCGAAATGACCTGGGAAGTACCGGAATTCGTGGAAGTGAAGATGGACGCCGAGATCAATTCGTACCAGGACGACTTCGAGCGGGAGCAGGACGACCGCTTCTAGGAGCATCGAGACGAGGAGCGCCTTGGCTTCGCCGGGGTGCTCCGAGCGCTGGGGGTTGGGGCGGCCGTTTTCCGGGGCCCCAACCCCATCGGTACCTCAGCCCTCCGGATCGGCATTCTCGATCGGGGGGCTGCCGTGTCTCGGGGGGGTGTAGCGTGCACATCCGGGTCCTCGGCGCCGCTGCCGGGGGAGGCTTTCCGCAGTGGAACTGCGGCTGTCCGAACTGTCGGGGCGCTCGAGCCGGGACGGTGAGGGCTCTCGCGCGTACGCAGGAAAGCGTCGCGGTGAGCGCGGACGGCGACCTCTGGTTCTTGCTGAACGCATCGCCTGAGATCCGCCAGCAGATCGAGGGATTCGAGGGTCTTCACCCCCGCGCGCCGCGCCATTCGCCCCTGGCCGCCATCGTCCTCACCAACGGCGACCTCGACCACGCCCTCGGCCTCCTGTCCCTCCGCGAGTCCCATCCGCTCGTCATCTACGCTACCGAGCGCGTTCGCCGCGGGTTCACGGAGGGAAACGTCCTCTACCGGACTCTCCAGCGTTTCCCCGAACAGGTGACCTGGCGCGCCCTGAAGCTCGGTCGCGAGGAGGGCCTCGCCGGGTCGGACGGCGTTGGATCCGGGCTTCTCATCGAGGCGGTGGCCGTTCCCGGAAAGCCTCCGGTCCACCTCGAAGGGTTGGCTCCACCCGACCCCGAGGACAACATCGGCCTGAGGGTTCGCGAGGCCTCCAGCGGGCGCCTCCTCGCCTACTTCCCGGCCGTGGGACGCGTCACGAGCGAAATGAAGGACGCGCTCGCCGATGCCCGGTGCATCTTCTTCGACGGAACGTTCTGGGCCAGCGACGAGCTTCTCACCCTGGGGCTCGGACAGAAGCGCGCGGAGGACATGGCCCATCTGCCGGTGGGCGGTCAGGGCGGGAGCCTGGCGCTCCTGCGAAGTCTCGCGGCCCCCCGCCGCATCTACATTCACGTGAACAACACCAACCCGATCCTTTGCGACGATTCCCCCGAACGCCAGGCGGTCGAGGCCGCTGGCTGGGAAGTGGCGTACGACGGCATGCAGGTGACCCTGTGACGGCGGAGCCCTTGCGACCGCCCCTACCGCGCGATGGGTTCATCGCCTGGATTCGGCGCGAGGGTGAGCAGCGCTATCACGATCACCACCGCTATCACGTGCTCATGCACGAGGGCGCGCTCACCAAGATCCAGCTCCAGCAGTGGGTGCTGAACCGCTACTACTACCAGACGCGGATTCCCATCAAGGACGCCATCATCGTGGCGAAGTCGGAGGATTCCGACTTCCGGCGAATGTGGTTTCGCCGGATTCGCGATCACGACGGTGACGAGGCTGGCGAGGGTGGTCTGCAGCTGTGGTTGCGCCTGGCCGAGGGGGTTGGTCTGGATCGCGCGGAGGTCGCCAGCTGCCGGTCCGTCCTCCCGGGCGTGCGCTTCGCCTGCGACGCCTACGTCGAGCTGGTGCGAGAGCGGAGCCTGGTCGAAGCGGTGGCCTCTTCCCTCACGGAATTCTTCGCGCCCGACCTCATGTCCAGGCGCGTGCTGGCCTGGGAGAAGCACTATCCGTGGGTGAGCGCGGACATGCTCGCGTACTTCCGCTCCCGGGTGCCGCGTGCCCGTCGCGATTCCGAAGAGGCCATCGAATTCGTGCTGCAGCACGCCACCACCTACGCGCTGCAGGAGCGCTGTGTGGCGGCGCTCATCCGCAAGACGGAGATCCTCTGGCACCTCCTGGACTGCACCTACGCCGCGTACATCGACCCGGGGTGGGGTCCGGGAGGTCCGCGCGCGACATGATCTCCACGGACAGCCGACTCCGGCTGGCGGCCAAGGCCCGGCTCCGTTTCGATCGCAAAGCGTCGCGCTACATGCTGCTCTATCCCGAGCGCGGCCTCGTGTTGAATGCCACCGCTGCCGACGTCCTCCAGCTCTGCACGGGCGAGCGCTCGGTGCAGAACATCGTCGAGGAGCTGGCGGAGCGGTACGGCCAGGAGGTGCTGGCCGTCGAGCGCGAGGTGATGAGCTTCTTGCGAGCCATGGCCGAGCGCGGCCTGGTCTGTGAGACAGTCCGGTGAGTGAGGCGTTCCGGCCCTATACCCTCGTCGCCGAGCTCACGTACCGCTGCCCGCTTCGCTGCGTGTACTGCTCCAATCCGCTCGACTACGCGCGTCACTCCGACGAACTGGACACCGCGACCTGGCAGCGGGTCTTCCGCGAGGCCGAGGAGCTCGGGGTCGTCCAGCTCAACCTCACCGGTGGCGAGCCGCTCGTGCGCGACGATCTCGAAGCGCTCATCGCCGAGGCCCGTCGCCTGGACCTCTACACTAACCTCATCACGAGCGGCGTTCCCCTCAGCCGCGAACGTCTCGCCCGACTCCGCGAGCTGGGACTCGACAGCGTTCAGATCTCCATCCAGGACGTGACGGCGGCCGACTCTGACCGCATCGCGGGGCGGCGATCATTCGACCGGAAGCTCGGGGTCGCTCGCTGGGTCAAGGAGCTGGGGTTCCCCCTCACCCTCAATACCGTCTTGCATCGCGAGAACCTCGACCACGTGGCTGACGTGATCGCCCTGGCCGAGCGCCTACAGGTAGATCGCTTGGAGCTGGCCAACACCCAGTATCTCGGCTGGGCGCTGGCCAACCGCGCGGCCCTGCTCCCCACGCGAGAGCAGCTCTCGCGCGCGCGGACAATCGCGGGGCAGGCCCGCCAGCGCCTGCGCGGGCGGATGGAGGTTCTGTTCGTCATCCCCGACTACTACACCGACCTTCCCAAGGCGTGCATGGACGGCTGGGGGCGCCGCTTCATCGTGATCAGCCCGGACGGTCTCGCCCTGCCGTGCCACGCAGCGCACACCGTCGCGGGCCTCCATTTCCAGAATGTGAAGGATCGTTCGCTCGACGATCTTTGGCAGCAGTCGGCGGGCTTCGAGACCTTCCGCGGGGAGGCATGGATGCCCGAGCCCTGCCGGAGCTGCGAGCGGCGAGGGGTCGATTTCGGGGGCTGTCGCTGTCAGGCCTTCCACCTCACCGGCAACGCGGCGGCCACCGATCCCGCGTGCCGCCTCTCGCCTGACTACGGCCTGATCGAAGCTGCGCGCGCAGCAGCTCTCGCGCGGGGTCCGGCCCCGTTTCGCTATCGGGCCCGGAACGGTCGCATCGAGCCTTGACAAGTCTCGACTGCGGGTCGTATCGTCCGGCCGGCGCGCAGGGTCCGCGCCGAGCGGGCCTTCAACGTAACGCATCTCACAGGGAGGCTCACCCATGCGGCGCATCACACTGATCTCGCTCACCGCGGTCCTTGCCGTCGTGCTCGCGCTCGCTCCGCTGGTTCCCGCCCAGCAGGCCCCCCCACCCTGGCAGCAGGGGCGGCCGGCCGATATGGCCAACTCGCCCCTGGCGCCCGTCCCGCAGCCGCCGGCGCCCAAGGCGCCCGGAGAGATCCCGGTCGACAAGATCAAGCTGCCACCGGGCTTCAAGGCGTCCCTGTGGGCGCACGGGATCAACAACGCGCGGGCGATGACCTGGGGCGACAAGGGCACGCTGTTCGTCTCTAGCCGCGTGGCCGGCAACGTCTACGCGGTCTTGGACAAGGGAGCCACGCGCGAGGTCAAGGTCATCGCCAAGGGCCTTACCCAGCCCAACGGCGTGGCCTTCAAGAACGGCACCCTGTACGTCGCCGAGATCTCCCGGATCACCAAGATGGAGGGGATCGAGGATCGGCTCGATAATCCGCCGACGATGACCGTGGTCTACGACGTCTTGCCGCGCGATCTGCCACACGGCTGGAAGTACCTGGCCTTCGGCCCGGACGGCAAGCTCTACTTCAACATTGGCGCGCCGTGCAACATCTGCATCCCGCCCGACACACACGCCAACATCTCCCGGGTCAACCCCGACGGCACCGGATTCGAGTACTGGGCGCACGGCGTCCGCAACACCGTGGGGTTCGACTGGCACCCGGTGACCAAGGAGCTCTACTTCGCCACCCACGCCCGCGACTGGCTCGGGGAAGACGTGCCGAGCGACCGCTTCGACCACGCGCCTCGCAAGGGTCTGCACTTCGGGTTCCCCTACTGCCACCAAGGTGACATTCCCGACCCCGAGTTCGGCAAGGGAAGGTCCTGTAGCGAGTTCGCCCCGCCGCTCATCAAGACTGGTCCGCACGTGGCGGGCAACGGGGTGCATTTCTACACCGGCAACATGTTCCCCCCCGAATACAAGAATCGGGCATTCCTCGCCCAGCGCGGCTCCTGGAATCGCACCCAGAAGATCGGCTACCGGGTGATGATGGTCACGCTTCGGGACGGTGACATGCCGAAGTACGAAGCGTTCGCCGAAGGCTGGCTTCAGGGCGATCAGCCCTGGGGGCGGCCCGTCTACCTGCAGGAAATGAAGGACGGCTCGCTATTAGTGTCCGACGACTACGCCGGGGCGATCTACCGAGTCACCTACCAGCGCTGATCCCCCCGAAGACGCGCGCGAGCGCCCTCGCCAGACATGGCGGGGGGATTCGCCTGTCCGACCGGTTCGCTCTCGGCGCGATGGTCGTCATCGTCAGCAGCGCCATGGTGGCCGTTGGACCCGCGAGGGCCGCGGACGTGGCGGCCGGCCGACGAAAGGCCGAGCCGTGCGCGGCCTGCCATGGTCAGGACGGCAACGCGAGCATACCGGGGATGCCGTCACTCGCCGGGCAGCCGACGCTCTTCACGCACTGGCAGCTCATCAAGTTTCGCGACGGACGTCGCAAAGATCCCCAGATGTCGCCCTTGGCGGCGAATCTCACCGACGCGGACATGGCGGACCTGGCCGCCTACTACGCCGCCCAGTTGCCAAGGGCGCGCCCCAATCCCAGCGATCCCACCAAGGTCGCCGTCGGCCAGCGGCTAGCCGAGGTGTATCACTGCACCTCCTGTCACCGGCCCGGCCTCGTCGGGCACGAGCAAATACCCCGCCTGGCCGGCCAGGATCTGGCTTATCTCCTGAGGCTCCTTCGCGGCTTCAAGGCCCAGACGGCCTCGGACCTCGATGGCACGATGACCATGGCCGCGCAGCCTCTCAGCGAGGCGGACATCGAAAACCTGGCACACTTCATGGCGAGCATGGGGTCCGATCGCTAATCGTCCTCACTGGGAACCACTGACTTGGACTTCCGATGGGAGCATCGGTCGCCGTAAGGGCCGACGTCCCCCGTGGCATTCTGCGCCTGCGGCCGGACAACCTGGTCGAGCGTCCATGGGGTGGCGTCAGCCTCTTTGACTTCAAGCGCCTCGGACAACCGCCGCCAGGAAAGCGCTACGGGGAGTCGTTCGAGGTGGCGGCGGACCCTGGGGATCCCGAGACGGCCGCGCGCCCGAGCGTGGTGGTGATGCCCGACGGAAGCGAGGTTTCGCTGGTCGATCTACTCCGCGCCGCGCCGGAGGCGATCCTCGGAGGCAAGCACGCGACGGCGTGGGGACCGCGAATTCCCCTTCTACCGAAGTTCCTCGACGTGAGGGAGATGTTGTCAGTTCAGACACATCCGCCCGGTCACCCGGAGGCCTACGTCATCATCCGGGCCGAGCCTGGCGCGACGATTCGACTCGGGTTTCGGCGCGACGTGGACCTCGGCGATCTTGGGGCGCAGCACCTTGCAGGGCGGCTGGCCCTCGAGGGATTGCTGGCGCTGGTTCCGGACACGGCCCAATTGCAAACGCGGCTACGACCATGGCTGGCCACGCCGGGGGGGAGCGCCGCGGCATTGGCTCGCGACATCGCGCCCCGGCGGGCGTCGAAAGTAGAATCGCTTCTCCGCAAGCTGGCGAGGGGCCACCGGCTCGCGCTCGACGCACTCAACGAAATTCCCGTCGCGCCCGGTCAGGTCGTCCTCAACGCTACGTCCGACGGGAGCTCCGCCGACGTTCACGCGCTCGGCAATCCCGAAGGACGGGGGATCCTGCTCTTCGAGATCCGCCGGACCGGTCCCACCTTCCGCATGTGGGACCACGCCCGCATCCCGCCCCGGCCGCTCCACATCGAGCGCGCGCTCGCCACCATCGATGGGCGGCGCCGAGACCCGGCGAGCTTCTTTGCCGTCCCGCAACCGATCGGTCCCGGCATCCTGCGTTCGGTCGAATGCCGAGCCTTTGCCGCCGTGCACCTGCGCCTACACCGCGGGGCCCGCGTCTCCCGACCGTCCAGCCGAGGCGTCCGCAGCCTACACGTCCTCAGCGGTGCCATCGTGGTCGATCCCGGTTCCACCACGCTCGGCCGGGGCGAATCGGCCCTCGTCCCGGTGGCCCTGGGCGGCTACGACGCAGCGGCGATCGAGGACGACTCCGAAGTCGTCGAGGTCAGTATGCCGATTCCCTGATCGACCCGGTGCCACAAGCTCGGTTGGCTTCGACGCTCCCCGCGGGCCTGACATGCCGTATAGTGCGGGAGACTTCGCCAAGGAGGGCTACCGTGAAGCTGCCTGCGGAGCGCTTCGACTACTCTCCCATCGTCAGCCGGCGCCCATGGAAGCTCCCCAAAGGCGCACGAATCGCCGTCTGGACCATCGTGAATGTCGAGGAGTGGGACATTCACCAACCCATGGCTCGTCAGTACCTGACGGCGCCACAGGGCGTGTCGACGGTACCGGACGTGCCGAACTGGGCCTGGCACGAGTACGGCATGCGGGTGGGATTTTGGCGACTCCTGGAGGCGCTGCGGACGCGAAAGCTCCGGGCCACGACCTCGATCAACGCTCAGGTGTGTGAGAGCTATGAGCCCGTGGCCCGCGCCATGCTCGACGCGGGCTGGGAGTTCATGGGCCACGGTGTCATTCAAGGCGCCCTTCATCTTTTGCCCGACCAGCGCGCCGCCATACGCCAGTCGATCGAGCTCATCCGGAAGTTCACCGGTAAGGGCCCCAAGGGCTGGTTGGGTCCCGGCCTCACCGAAACGTGGGAAACGCTGGACTACCTCGCCGAAGAGGGCATCGAGTACGTGTCCGACTGGGTCAACGACGATCAGCCCTACGAGATCCGCACCACCGCCGGCCCCCTGGTATCGGTCCCCTACACCCTAGAGCTGAACGACATCCCGGTGATGGTCATCCAGCACCATAGGTCCGACCTCTGGGTTCAGCGCTGCCGGGACCAGTTCGACCGCCTGTATGCAGAGGGGGCGGTGAACCCCCGCGTCATGGCCATCGCGGTCCATCCCTATATTTCGGGCGTGCCGCATCGGATCAAGTATTTCGAAGCGGTGTACGACTACATGCGCAAGAAGAAGGGCGTATGGTTCACCACCGGCGAGGAGATCTGCGAATGGTGGAGGGCACATCGATGAGTGGCTTGCGCTTCGGTCAGCCCGCGCCGGACTTCACCCTGCCGTCCACTTCGGGAGGCGACGTCACCCTGTCGGCCTTGCGGGGACAGGACGTGGTGCTCGTGTTCTACTGTTACGACTGGGGCAGCATCTGAACGCCGGAGCTCGCCGGCCTGGTCAAGGTCGACCCTGACATCCGGCAACGCGGCGCGGCCATCCTCGCCATCAGCGCCGATAGTCCTTTCTCACACGCCAATTACGCCAAGAGAGAGGGCTACCCCTTCCCACTGCTGAGCGACATCCACCGCAGCGCGATCCGCACCTACGGCGTCCTCGACGAAGCGCGGAACGTGGCGTGGCGGTCGACCTTCGTCGTCGACCGCGATGGGGTGCTGCGCTGGGGCCAGGGGGGCGACCGCCACATGGTGCGCGACGGCACGGAAATCCTCCGCGTCCTCGACATGATAGCGCGACTCCGGGCGACCTAGTGCGGCAAGAATGGCGCAGAGTGCCCCCATCTCACTGATCAGCTGCGCTTCTTGCGATCTCGCAGATCGATCGCGCCCGGGCGCTGTCGTGGATCCTCGCCGCGCGCGAAGATGTGGGCCTTCTGGACCTTCTGGGTGCCTGTCGTCGGGAGTCGATCAATGAACAGGATCCACCCGGGCGCCTTGAAGTACGCGAGGTGGGCCAGGCAGCAGTCCACCAGCCGCTCCGCGAGTGCCTGGTTCGGCGGCGAGCCGGGCATGGGGACGATGCACGCCATGACTTCCTCTTCGCGGATCTCGTCCCGCACCGCCAGGACCGCCACTTGCGCCACGGCCTCGTGCGCCTGCAGCGCCGCCTCGACCTCGGCCGCTGCGATGTTCTCGCCGGCCCGACGGATGATGTTTTTCTTGCGCTCCACGAACACCAGCATGTCATCGGGCATCTGCCGCACGACATCACCAGTGTGAAACCATCCCCCCCGCCACGCCTCCTCCGTCGCCTCGGAGCTCTTCAGATAGCCTGAGAAGAATCCGTGGCGCGGGTCGGGGCCAGCGCACCGGACGACCAGCTCACCGTCCGTACCTCGCGGCACCTCGCGGTCGTGGTCATCCACTACCCGCGCCTCCAGGACACCCCGCGGCCGCCCGACGGCTCGCGTGTGGATTTGGCGCGGCTCGACGCTGTCCGCGTAGAGCCGACCCGTTTCCGTCATGCCCCACACCTCGACGAGCGGGAAGCCGAAGCGCTTTTCGAACCCATCGTGCAGCTCGGGCTCCACGCCGGCGCCCAGGCCGAACTTCACCTGATGCGCGCGCTCCTCCGGCACCGGCGGCTGTTTCAGGAGCAAGGGCGGCATCACGCCCAGGTAGTGAATGACCGTCGCGCGCGCGGCCACGACGTCCTTCCACCAGCGCGACGGACTGAAGCGCTCCGGCATGGCCAGGCAGTTGGCGGTGAGGATGCATGCGGTCGCCGCGATCCCCTGGCTATTCACGTGGTAGAGGGGCAGCGGATTCAGCACGCGCTCGCGCCCCGGCTCGAGCCGCACCACGCCGCCGATGTCGCGATACCAGGCGCCGGCGTTCAGATAGTAGAAGTTGGTGAGGATGCAGCCCTTCGGCCGTCCCGTCGTGCCCGACGTGTAGAGGAGACTGCACTCGGTGTCGAGCCCCGGCTCGCCGGCTCGGGGCGGCGGGCCCCCTCGGGGGAGCCGCGCGGGAAGCGACGAGGCGTCGACGACCGGCAGCGGCTTGCCCAGGTCGCCGGCCACGGCTTCGAGCTCTGCCACTCGCGTGCTGATGGACACGACCAGAGCGGCCTCCGAGTGATCCATCTGATAGAGCACCTCGTCGCGACGATAATCGGGATTGATCGGCACGATCCCGCAGCCCAGGCCGTTCAGGGCGAGATAGTGAAAGAAGAACTCCGGCCGGTTCTCGAGCAACAGGGCCACCCGATAGCCGTGCCCATAACCGGCCGCCTGGTAGCGCTCCTGAAGCTCGAGCACGCGAGCTCGCGTCTCGCCGTATGTGAACTCGACGCCATCCGGGTGGTAGGCGCGACCGGGCGCCGGCGGAGCGCAGAAGAACGCATTGTCGGGGGCGCTCTCGGCAATCGCCATGAATGCGTCGAAGACGGTGTTCATCGATTGGGCTCCGCGGGACCGCCACTGCCGTGCGACGTGATCGCGCTCAGGAACCGGGCGCCGAACGCTTCGCACTTGCGCTCGCCGACGCCCTTTACGGCGAGGAATTCCGGCCGCGTGGTGGGCCTGACGCGGACCATCTCGCGCAAGGTGGCGTCGCTGAAGACGACGTAGGGTGGAACGCCGCGCTCATCTGCCAAACCGCGCCGGACCCGTCGCAGGGTTTCGAAGAGCGCCTGCTCGTCGGCACCGCCCGCGCCGTCCGCCGCGGCGTCGACCAGTAAGGCCCGCCGTCGCTCGCGCCGCGCCGGGGCGAGGCGACTGAGGGGCCCGGCCGCGGCCTCGCCTCGCAGCACCTGGGCGCCGGACTTCGTGAGCGCCACCGTCGGATACTCGCCACCGCTCCGGGCGAGGAGGCCCTGACCGAGAAGCTGATCGATCCATCCGCGCACCTCGGCCCTGCTCGCATCACGCAGCGCGCCGTGGCAGCCCAGCTGATCGTGCCGGAGGGCCTCGACGCGAGCCGAGGACCTCCCGGCGAGCACATCGGCCACGTGGGCCGCGCCGAAGCGGCCGCGCAGCTCGGCGACCGCGCGGAGGATTTTCGCGACGATCTCGGCGGCGCCGTCAACCGAAGCCACCTCCCCGAGACACACGTCACAGGCGCGGCACCCGATCGCTGGATACGCCTGTCCAAAGTACATGGCCAGGGCCCGATGGCGGCAGATGGCGTTTTGACAGAAGGCGAAGATCTCTCCGAGCTTGCGGAGGGCACCGGGCGCGAGGATTGCTTCCGACTCGAGCACCGACTTCCAGAAGGCGTAGTCGGCCCCGCTCCACAAGAGGAGGCACTCCGCCGCTAGGCCGTCGCGCCCTGCGCGGCCTGCTTCCTGCTGGTAGTGCTCGAGTGACTTGGGCATCCCGGCGTGGACGACGTACCGGACGTTGGAACGGTCGATCCCCATGCCAAAGGCTACTGTGGCTACCACGATGTCGACACGCTCGCGGACGAAGGCGTCCTGGTGCTCTCGGCGCCGCGCGTCGTCCAGCCCGGCGTGGTATGGCACCACACGAAGTCCGCGCCGCGCAAGGGCGGCGCTCAGCTCGTCGACCTCGGCCCGACGGATGCAGTAGATGATCCCCGCCTGCCCGCGGTGGCGGTCGATGGCGGTCAGGACCTGGCGCAATCGCTCGCCTCGCGACTGGATGCGGTAGACCAGGTTCGGGCGGTCCACGGGGCCGACGAGGACGGCAGGCCGCTCCAGCCTCAGCTCGCTGGCGATGTCGGCGCGCACCTCCGCGGTCGCGGTCGCCGTATACGCATGGACCGCCACGCCCGGAAAGGTGTCCTTCAGACGGCGGAGCTGGCGATATTCCGGCCGGAAGTCATGCCCCCATTGGCTGATGCAATGCGCTTCGTCCACGGCGAAGAACGCGGGGCGGAGCCGCTGCAGGCGCGCGACGAAACCGGACATCGTTAGCCGCTCGGGGGCGACGTAGAGCAAGCTCACCAGCCCCAACTCCACCTCGCGCTCTACGGCCGCCCGCTCGGCCGGCAGCTGGCTGCTGTTGAGATAGGCGGCCTGGACACCGTTCTGCCGCAGCGCATCGACCTGGTCCTTCATGAGCGCGATGAGCGGCGAGACCACGATGGCGAGTCGGCCGAGGTGGGCAGCGGGCGCTTGGTAGCAGAGCGACTTGCCGCCGCCCGTGGGCAGCACCACCACGGAGTCCCGGCCGGCGAGGACTGCCCGCACGGCCGCCTCCTGGCGCGGGAGGAAATCGCGATAGCCCCAGACGCGCCGGAGCGTCTCGCGAATGGGGGCGATCGGGTCGGCGTCAGCCACACGTCGATGGTAGTCGAGCTACGGGCGGGAGGGAAACGTGCACAATCGAAGACATGGTGAGCATCGAACGCTTCGACTTCGTCCGTGGCCAGGGCCCCGCGGTTTCGGGCTTCCTGCACCGTCCCGCCGGGCCGATCACCGACGCGATCGCCTTGACGCACGGGGCCGGATCGGATTGCGACGCGCCGCTGTTGGTCCAGTTGGCCTCGGCGTTCGCCGAGCGAGGCGTCGCCGCGCTCCGGTGCGATCTGCCATTCCGGCAGGCCAGACGGCGAGGACCTCCTTCGCCCGCCACCGCCGCACGGGATCGGGAGGGCCTGCGCCAGGCCATCGGGGCTCTGCATCAGCTCGCGCCGCGCCGGACATTCGCCGGAGGTCACTCCTACGGGGGCCGCCAGGCCAGCGTGCTCCTGGCCGAAGATCCTCAGGCGGCCAGCGGTCTCCTTCTGCTGTCGTACCCCCTGCATCCCCCAGGACGCCCCGGCGCATTGAGAACCGCGCACCTTTCCTCACTGCGCGTTCCGACTCTCTTCGTGCACGGCACGCGCGATCCCTTCGGCACCGTTGACGAGGTAGACGTCTCGCGGAGGCTGATCACCGCCCCCACCGAGTTGCTCGCCGTCGAGGCGGCCCACGACCTGGGCGCAGCCCGAGGACGGTCGTCGCGGCCCCCTCTGGCGGAGCGCATCGTCACCGGATTCCTGAGTCTCGTGGCCTGACACGGCGAGAGACGCCGGCCGCCCTCCGCCTCAGGACAAGCGGTTCAGCGCGAGGTCGAAGATGTCGAAATTGCGAAGCCGCGCGGAGGCGGGAACGTCCGTGCGCCGGTTGATGATGAGGGGAATGCGCTGCTCGGTGATGCCACCGTGGGAGCGCAGGGGCGCATCGAGGCCCGACAGATCGTGCCGCGACTCGCTGGTACCGACGACGGCGTGTCGCTCAGACACGACGACGAGATCACCGACGCGGTCGGGCGGAAGCTCGAAGCGCTCGCAGCCGGCCTTCCGATCGAGCACGACCTCGATGCCGGGGTGCGTCCCCAGGCGCTGGGCGGCCAGCCGCGTCAGGCGGGGATCACTGATGTAGACGGTGGCGAAGGAGCCCAGTGCGCCGTGATGGACGACGTAAGGATCGGTGATCGGCAGGATCACGCGGGCGACTTCCTTACCCAACCACGTGTCGAGGAGGTCCTGAAGGTAGACGACGTTAGGACGGCCAGCGGCATCCGTCTTGGCATTCATACCGTGGTCAGCGGTGAGGGCGACGGTGGCGCCGAGGGCCGCGAGCCGGGCAAGGTACCCGTCCATCATCCGGTAGAAGGCCGTGGCCTCCGGGGCGCCTGGAGCGTGCTTGTGCTGGACGTAGTCGGTGGTGGAGAGGTACATGACGTCGGGCCGCAGACGCTCCAGGAGCCTCACACCGGCCGCGAAGACGAACTCGCTCAGCTCCGCGCTGTACACGGACGGCAACGGGCGTCCCACGAAGGCGAGCGCCTCGCCGAGGCCATGCTCGGCCACCGTGGTCTCATCCGCTTTCTCCGCCGAGAAGCAGATGCCCCGCAGCCCGTGGCCGAGGAGCCGTCGCAGCTTGTCCTTGGCGGTGACCGCCGCCACCTGCGCGCCGGCCGCGGCAAACGCGGCCAGGATCGTCTCGCCGCGCAGGTATTTTGGGTCGTTCATCATGACTTCGATGCCGGCCTCGGCGTCGAAGAAATAGTTGCCGGAGATCCCATGGACCGATGGCGGAACCCCGGTGACGATGGAGAGGTTGTTGGGATTGGTGAAGCTCGGCACGATTCCCTCGGCGATCCGCGATGTGCCTCCCCGAAGCACGTCGGCCGTCCAGGGCATCGCATTCGCTCGCGTGGCCTGGGTGATGTAGTCGGGCTCACAGCCATCGATGCACAGCACGACCAGGGGTCGATCGGGCCACCGGTAGGTCCTCCCATTCACCGCCACCGCCGGTGCGCTCACGCGGGTGCCTCCATAGGATGCTCGGCCCTCGTTCGGTAGGCCGGTGGCCTACGGTCGTGTCACGTCCGAAGCGACGATGGTGACGCGATAGCGATACGGCGTGGCTAGATCGCCGAGCGCGATCTCGTTCGCCCACTCGTTCAGGTCGACACAGCCGGCCCGGGCTTGTCCGCCGATCGTCACACCGTTGACGGTCGTCCCCCGGCGGCTGCCGCGGTCGATCAGAAAGTAGCGCGTCCCCAGGCGGACGATGGCGCAGTGGTTGAGTGAAATCTGGCCGTCCCCGTCGCTCTCGATCGACAGCTCGTTTCGCGAGAGAGGATCCTCGATTTCCGTCTTTCGCCCGATGCGAAAGGGAAAACGCTTCACCGATACGCACGCCTCCGGCAAGCTCCGCGAGGCCTCTGGGGTGAGCCCTTCGATGAACAGGATCGGAGCGGTCAGCACGGCGGCTGGGGAAGGGTGCAGAAAGCCCTCCCCCATGGTCATGAGGGAGTCGGTGGCGTCGCTGTCGAATCGAGCTTGGCGCGCCAGCTCGAAGACGAGCGCGTCCAGGATCCTGATGCGCTCGCACAGCATCGCCACCAGGGGGAGCATCGCATCGGGGTCAGATCTCCAGAGGCCTAGAAACGCGTCCCGGTTGAAGACACGGGCCTTGACCTCCTCCAGTGCTCGCACGCTCGCCGACCGCGGACGCTCGGTGATCAGTGCCATCTCCCCGAAGATGTCCCCTGGCCCCAGGATGGAGAGCCGCTGCTCCGGGGGCCCGGCGTGGTACACCTCTACGAACCCACGATTGATGATGTAAGCGTCCGAGGTGTACTCCCCCTCGGCTATGATCACGTCCCCCTTCTGATAGCTGGCGTGGCGCATGACTCTCACCGCCCCGAGCCTTGTCGGGCAGGCTCCATTGTCTCCCATGTCCGGCCAAACCGATGGACGGAAGCCCAAGAGAGGCCCTTGACAGCTCCCAATAGGAGGTATATGATTGCTTAGAAGACAGAAAATATTAGTAGTAAACACTAAGATAGGAGGAGTGAACATGATTCACGTGACTCGTTGGTCGCCCTTTACCCCGGCGTTTCAGCTCCGGCGTGACATTGATGATTTGTTTGGTCGGTTCTTCGGCCAGGTGGCTGGGGAGAGCGGTCCTGCTGCCGAGTGGCCGACCTGGACCCCGGCCGTAGAGGGGTCCGAGGAGGAGGGACACTGGGTGGTCAAGGTGGCCCTGCCCGGCGTCGATCCGAAGGACGTCGAGGTGTCGCTGAACCAGAATCAGCTGACCATCAAGGGGCAGCGCAAGCAGGGGAGCGAGACGAAACAGGACAACTACTTCGCCCGTGAGCTGAGCTACGGGCGCTTCGAGCGCAGCTTCACGCTGCCCGAGGGCGTCGACCACTCCAAGGTGACGGCGCGCTACACCAACGGAATGCTCGAGGTGCGGGTACCCAGGCCGATGGCCGAGGCACCGCGAAAGGTCACGGTCGAAGTCGAGGGCGGCGCGCAGAAGTCCATCAAAGCGGCCTAGTGACGTAGGAGGGTCTGGATAGGCCCCCCTCACCTCAAAGCGCGGCGGCCTCGGCCAAGCCGGGGCGCGCCGCGCGCTAGCCCAACTTCCACGGTAGCGAACGGCGAAACGGCCGATTCCGGCCATCGCCGCGCCGCAAGTACGCGTGATTTCGTGCGCGACCTGCGTTGATGGCCGAAATAGTGACTAATTCTCGCCGGTGTTTTCCTTGACGAA
>JBKPAK010000177.1:0-6676 GCA_046726415.1 Candidatus Methylomirabilota bacterium | reverse complement strand
GGTCTTATCTTGGACACTGCCCTCGTCGCGCCGCTCGGGATTGTCTGTCCACCCGATAGCGCAGACGACATCGAGATTCGGCCGCTCCGTGAAATGCTCGCGCGGATCATTGGGCGCGGGTCGGGACTGCTTGCCACGCCGCGTCCGCCCGAGAAGCGATTCATCGGGGCTTGCCGGCACTATGCGCTCCTCGCATGCAGCGCGCTTCGACATCACGGTGTGCCGGCCCGAGTCCGCGTCGGCTTCGCCAACTACTTCGAGCCGGGCTTCCACGACGACCACTGGATCACGGAGTACTGGGACGGAGCCTCCTGGCGCCTGATGGATTCCGAGTTGACGCCGGGAGCGCGTCGCCACTTCGCCGTCACCTTTGACCCATGTGATGTCCCCCGCGATCGGTTCGCCACCGCGGGGCTTACGTGGCGTGGCGTGCGGGCCGGTCGCATCGATCCGGCGAGGTGCGGCGTCTGGAGCATCGGCATCGCCGGGGTCTGGTTCGTGGCCGGCAGCGTGGTGCGCGATCTAGCGGCCCTCAACAAGCGCGAGATGCTGCCGTGGGACTACTGGGGGATATCGCGGGGTATGAGCCCGAAGACCCCGGTTAGCGAAGCAGCCGCCGCCCGCCTTGATTCGCTAGCAGCGCTGATCGCTGACCGGGAGCCGGACTGGCAGGCACTGCGCGAGATCTACGACCGGGAGGAGGTACTTAGAGTGCCTCCCGTCGTCATGAGCTTCCCGAAGGGGCGGGCAACCGAAGTTGCCGTCGGCACACAATGAATGTTTCCGAACCGTGAGGCTCGGCGTGAGGCGCGTCGTAGATGTCTCGGCTGCGTGAGATCGTTGGGCCGCCGAACCACGCGGTCGGCAGACGGCAACACGCTCAAGGGCTGATAGGATCGGTGCTCTGAGGTCAGCGTGAGGATTCCAGGCATTCTCGTCGTCACGGGAGCATCCGGCAGCGGGAAGACGACGACGGTGCGCGCGCTCGAGGCTCGCGCGCTGCCCGGTGTCCGCTGTTACTACTTCGACGCGGTCGGTGTACCAGCTCCCGAGGCCTTAGAACGCGAGTTCGGCAGCGGGCAGGGCTGGCAAGCCATCACGACCCAGACATGGCTCGGTCGTTTGGCAGCCGATCCTGACAGCGCCGATGTCTACGTGCTCGACGGCCAGACTCGACCCTCGTTTGTCCGCAGCGCTGCTGAACGGGTCGCGGCTATTGTGCGAGTCGTTCTGCTGGACTGCGAGGCGAGCGCCCGTCATGCGCGGCTTGCTGGACTACGCGGGCAGCCCGAGCTTTCGAACCCGCGGATGGACTGCTGGGCGGCGTATCTCCGTGGGCAGGCGGACGCGTTGGAGTTGCCGGTCATCGATACGAGAGACCTCGGAATCGACGCGGCGGTCGAGACGCTCATTGTCCATGTCGAAGGGCTCCGGAGGGAGCGGGTTGCCGCCGAACAACAGGCTGGAGCGGCCCGGCTCGACGCCGGCCGCTCAGCCTGACCGTTCGGCGCATCTGCGGCACGGGAGGCGGTGAGGAGCTGTCGTGAGCGTCCCGTCATTTGACTCCACGCAATACAAGGCCGGCCAGCGGCGCGAGTGGGGCGTGTCCGCAGATGGCTGGAAACGGCACTGGAAAATCTGGGAGCAAGCGGCTCAGCACCTCAACGAGCGCCTCGTTGACCTCGCTCGGATTCGGCCCGGTCATCGGGTACTGGACGTTGCGACCGGTCTCGGCGAGCCAGCGTTCACTGCGGCACGCCGAGTAGGACCCAATGGCTCGGTTGTGGCGACCGATCTGTCCCCAGCAATGCTCGCCCTAGCTCAGGAGGAAGCGGTCAGACTCGGGCTGCGCAACGTCGAGTTCCTGGAGATGGACGCCGAAGAGCCCGACCTGCCGGCCCAGAGCTTCGACGCTGCTCTCTGTCGATGGACCTTGATGTTCCTCCCCAATCTTGTTGTTGCGCTGACCAGGCTTCGTGAATTGCTGGTTCAGGACGGTCGGTTCGCCGCTGCCGTCTGGGGGGCTCCGGAGAAAGTTCCGTTCACGAGTATTCCTATGGGCGTGATCCGGCAAGTGCTACAACTCCCCGCGCCGCCCGCGGGCACCCCCGGGACATTCAGTCTTGCCGACGAGCACGTGCTGGAGCACTTGTTCACGCGGGCCGGATTCGCTGACGTCGTCATCGAACACCAGACGCTCACCTTCGAATACCGCTCGATCGAGGAATTCATTGAGGAGCGCCCAGCCACTTCTGCGAGCATCCGCAGCATGCTTGCCGAAGCCTCTACCGTCCAGCGCGAAAAGATCTGGCTGATGGTCGGCGAGGCTATCGGTAAATATCAGGACGTCTCAGGTATCCTGCGAATCCCGACCGATACTCTGTGCGTGGTGGGTAAAGCGTGAGCCCACCCAACACGCCGAACCACACGTTCGACCGGCCGGCTGGCTCGCATTCGCTCGCCGCGGCCGGTCAACGTGGGCGTTCTACGGACACGAGGCCCTGAACAGCCTATGGGCGGAGATGAAGCCATTACCATCCGGGTGCCTGACCGAGGGTGAGGCACAATGAGGTCTGACGGACCAGGGCAGATCGTCATCCTCAACGGCGTGCAGCGTTCGGGGAAGACGAGCATCGCTCAGGTTATCCAGGAGACCTTCCCTGGTATCTGGATGAATGTCGGCGTCGATGCGCACATCAAGTGCACACCTCCCGCCTTCCGCCCCGGCGTTGGCTTGCGACCGCAGAAGCTCGAATGGGCCACCGCGGTTCCGGGGCGCGTCCCCGTGAAGGTATTGGAGCAGTACGTGCCCCTGCTCTACGCCGCTCTGTACGAGTCCGTGGCAGCCCACGCCCGCCTTGGCCTGAACGTCGTGATGGATGTCGGTCACCATGAGACCTATTCACAGCCCCTGCGCATCTTGCCCGACTGTGCGCGGCGCCTGGCCGGCCTGCCGGTCTTGTTCGTTGGCGTCCGCTGCCCGATCGACGTGCTGTGGGCGCGTCGTGAAGCGACTTGGGGCCAGGTACGCAATGAGGTCGACGACGATGTGCGGGCCTCTGTGCACCTCGGTGTCGAGGCGGTTCATGCGCATGGTGACTACGACCTCGAGGTTGACACATCAGTGCTGAGCCCTGGGGAATGCGCGGAGCGTATCCGCAAGCGTCTGGAGGACGGGCCTCCCGGGGCGCACTTCGCCCAGCTGGCTCGAGAGTGAAGAATGATGTTGTCTCGGTGGTGTAGCGGGTGCCGTAGAACCAGCGCGTGCAGCGGACGGGCCTAGCGGCCCGCCGCTGACGCCAGCGTTATGCGGACTACGGAGCAGTCCTGAGGAAGCCGAGTGAAGCCGGTTGGTGCTGACGAGCCGGGGTGGAAGGCGCGCTTTCGCGTGCCCCGTATCCTGGGCATCCAGGTCGCTGCCGACGTGCCGACACGAGGTCTCGTCACCAGCAACGTCTCCGGCACGTTCCAGCTCCATGCGTGGGACGTCCCTGGTGGCCGCCTGCGAGCACTGACGACGCGTCTGTCCGGAACTGCCTCGGGTCTCCTGGCGCCCGATGGCCGCTACGTCTACTACCACGACGACACTGACGGCAACGAGATCGGCCATTTCGTTCGCATCCCGTTCGAGGGCGGCGCACCCGTGAGCATCACGCCGGGCCTGCCACCGTATCCGACGTTCGGCCTCGCCGTCAGCGGCACCGGCAACCGGCTCGGCTTCGTCACGGCCAGCGGGGGGAGCTATCACCTGCACCTGATCGAGGTCGACGCGGGCGGTACCCTCGGTCCACCCCAACGAATCCACAGCTGCAGCCGGCTTCTGATCGGCCCGGTCTTCTCTCACGACGGCGCCATCGCGGTCGTGGTCGTCAGCGCGGGAGCTGGGAGTTTCCAGTTCGGACTCGTCGCCCTGGACATGGCCACGGGCCGCACCATCGCGGAGCTGGCAGACGCCGACAGTCGTCTCGGGGCGGTCGCTTTTGCACCCCTCTCGGGCGACGCGCGTCTGGTGGCGTGGACCAATCGAACCGGCGTTAGCCGACCATTGGTCTGGAACGTCATTCGGGGCACGCGCGCGGACATCGCGCTCGACTGGCTGGAGGGCGAAATTTATCCTGCCGACTGGTCGCCGGACGGCAGACGAGTGCTGCTCTTCCAGTTCGCTCGCGCCGTCCAGCGCCTCCATGTCTACGACGTCGCAGGGGGAACCTTGACGTCGCTGAACCACCCCAACGGGACGTACGGCCACGCATACTTTGTGCGCGACGGCTCCATCCACGTCCTGTGGGAAGATTCCACGCACCCGCCGCAGCTGATCGCGTTGGACGTCGCGACCAGCGTGCCGGCACGGACACTGCTGCCGGGAGCCGACGTCGCCCCCTGCCGTCCGTGGCGGTCGGTCAGCTTCGCCTCAACCGACGGGCAGCAGATTCAAGGCTGGTTGGCGACGCCGGACGGCACCGGGCCGTTCCCAACCATCCTGCATCTCCACGGCGGGCCCGAGTTCGCGATGACTGAGGTATTCGGTCCCGCGAGCCAGGCGTGGCTCGATCACGGCTTCGCGTTCTTAAGCATCAACTATCGGGGCTCGACCACGTTCGGGCGGGCATTCCTCGAGCAGATCTGGGGAAACGTCGGGCGGTGGGAGGTGGAGGACATGGCTGAGGCGCGCGAGTGGCTCGTGAGGGAGGGCATCGCCGACGCAGCGCGCGTCCTCGTGACCGGTTGGTCCTACGGCGGTTACCTCACCTTGCTGGCGCTAGGGACGAAGCCCGATCTCTGGGCGGGTGGGATGGCCGGCATCGCCGTTGCCGACTGGACCATCGCCCATGAGGATACGACCGACACGCTGCGTGGCGTGCGAGCCGCCCGCTTCGGCGGCACGCCGGAAGAGCAGCCTGAACGTTACGCTGCCAGTTCCCCGATCACCTACGCGCAGAACGTGAAAGCCCCCGTGCTGATCATCCAGGGCCGCAACGATACTCGCACGCCAGCGCGTTCGGTGGAAACGTACGAAGCGACGATGAAGGCACTCGGCAAGGCCATCGATGTTCACTGGTTCGACGCGGGGCACGGCTCGCTGGTGGTAGATCAGGCCATCGAGCACCACGAGCTGATGCTGAGCTTCGCCGTCCGCGTCATCGGCACGGTCGGATCGAGAGTGAGCGTGTAGGAGGGGGCGTATCGTGCGGCATCCCAGCGAGCGTTGCGACGAGCGGAGCCTCCGCATACTTCTGCATGCAGGCATTAGGCTCACGAGAAGGCCAAATGGAACATACGTAGGGCACCGCGTGGGGTCGTGGCGTCCTTGGGATGCCATCTGCCATCGCAGTCGCCTGCCCGCGGTGTGGTTCCGAGTCTCGATTCGTCCAGCCGTTTCAGTTTGTATCGGTCGACACGCCCAATCCGCAGGAGCGAAGGCAACATGAACGGCCCTGCGGCCGCGGTTGCCCCGCCCCTGGTTCCCGTCACCGCGACATAACACCCATACTCAGACGCTGGCCTCGCACGCCGACCCCTGCTGGAGCCCCCCAGGCAGCCCGAGCCGGACCACTGGCTGGCAGATTTCCAGCTCGTCGTCGCCCTGACGCAGCTGCCGCACATCGATCCCGTGCGCGAGCTCGAGAAGCGCAAGGGCCAGCCGTTCACCGAGATCGAGCGCGGCCATTTGGAGGAGCGCTTGGCTGCGGCGCGCTACTGGGTCGATCGCTACGCGAGCGAGGCGGAGAAGACGCGGCTGCAAGAGCGCATACCGACGCGGGCAGAGGAGCTCAGCGCATCACAGCGCGCGTTCCTTCGGATGTTCGCGGAAGCGGTCCATGACGTGCCTTGGGAAGAAGACGCCATCCAGGCCTGCATCTTCGACGTGGCTCGGCTCACCCCGATCGAGGCCGCCCAGGGGTTCAAGGCCATCTACCGCGTGCTCCTCGATCGTGAGAACGGTCCACGGGCAGGAAGCCTCCTCTCGTTTCTGAACCCGGACTTCGTTGTGGGTCGCTGCTCAGAGTTGAGCGTCGAGGTGCTGTCGTTCCTGCACGAGACGTCAATGACGGCGGAGGCGTTCGCGCAATGGCTTGGCCAGCATCGCGGCAGCATCGTCGGCATGGTGGCCGCGGTCCGTGCGACCGACGGCGTGCGCGCGACCGGTGTGACGCATCCCGAGCCCGGCGTAATCGAATTCAAGATCGAGACGGCGGACGGAAAGAGGTTGTGTCGCCGAGTGCTCCTTGAGGGGCCAAAGAATCTAGATGCGACTGAGTGGATCGCGAGCCTCGAACGAGCGGGGAACGTCGCCATTCCGATCGCGCCGCAGCCCCGGCATTTCAGCTCCTGGAATTAAGGACGACACGGGTGCACCGTACTTGAGAGCACGGAACGACGGCGGAAACTTTCCTCGAATCCCGCGATATCGCTCCACTCCGCGCCGGTCACCGCGCCGTACAGTGAGGGGCGCTGAACCCCTCGCTCCCACGACAGATTGGTGCAATGATCCGATGCCCAAGTCCGCTCCGCCATCAATGTGATAGCATGGAAATCTCGCGAGCTTCGCGAAGTCTCCCTAGCCGAATGAACAAGGGAATGACCGATTCCGTTAGCGAAGACCTTCTTGAGCGGCGCCATTCTGCCGCGCACGTCTTGGCCGATGCGCTGTTTCGGATATTCCCCGGCACCAAGC
>JBKPAK010000176.1:0-23202 GCA_046726415.1 Candidatus Methylomirabilota bacterium | reverse complement strand
GTGCTGGACTGGCACTGTGCGCCCAGGAGGCAGTACTCGATCTCGTTGTCAGGGATCGCGGAAATCGAGGTGGGCGATGGCACGGTCGCGCGCGTCGGGCCGGGTGACGTGGTGCTGGCCGAAGACCTGACTGGCCAGGGGCACATCACGCGAGTGGTAGGAGACCAACCGCGGTTCTACGCCATCGTGCCGTTGACCGACAAGGAGGGCGCTTCGTCCTAAACCGTCGCCGTCCTCTTCTTCAGCTCGGGGATGACGTACTTGCCGAACAGCTCGATGGACGACATCACCTTCTCGTGCGCCACCGTCTCGGTCGCCATGAGGAACTGCAACTCGTCGACACCCGCCGCTTCGTGGATGGCGATGCTCTTGAGGCAGCTCTCGGGATCGCCAGCCACGAGAACGCCGCGGTCGACGAGAGTGTCGGCGTCGATCTGATTCCAGAGGGCAGAGGCGATCTGTCCAGATCCGCCGGACAGATCCACCTCGGGCGCGCCGGCCGCGCCGTCCCTCTTCAGGTAGCGGGCAAAGTTGGCGGTCAAGTGCTCCGGCACGCCTCCCCACGACTCGACGAGCTGCTCATAGAGGTGGGTCTGATCCTTCAGATACGGGCGGTCCGGCCCGAAGAACGTTCGCAGCGACTTGGCGGCCAGCTCACGGGCGGCCTGGTTGTCGCGGCCACACAGGCCCATGGTTGCACTCAGCCACTGGTCGTTGATGACCTTGCCGACCGGCTTCGCGTGGCGGACCCGCTCCTTGTACTCCTTGATGTGGGGGGCAAGGTAGGAGGGAGCGGCGACGCTGAGCGCCATCACGCCAATGCCCGTCTCGGCGGCCAGCCGATACGTGGCCGGCTGCAAGGCGGCGACCCAGATGCGGGGATGTGGCTTCTGATAGGGCTTGGGACGAACGTCGCGCGGCGGGACACTCCAGAACTGGCCCTCCCACGAAAATTGGCCGTCCTCCCAAATCCGCGGAATCATCCGGAGGGATTCTTCCCACATGGCGCGCGTGTTCCGCGGGTCAATGCCCATCCCAATCTGCTCGTAGGGAGCCGACCGCCCGGTCCCGAACTCGACTCGTCCGCCGGACATGTGGTCGACCATGGCCACGCGCTCGGCCACCCGAACGGGGTGGTGGTAGGGGAGGATTACCACGCCGAAACCCAGGCGGATGCGCTTGGTCAGGCGACTGAGTGCCCCGAAGAGGACCTCCGGGCACGGCGACATCGAGAAGCTGGTGAGAAAGTGATGTTCCACGAACCACAGAGTGTCGAACCCCATCTGGTCGGCCAGCACGCACTGTTCGATGGTCTCTTCGATGACCGCGTGATCATCGACTACCGGCCGCTGCATCTCGTAGGCTAGACTCAATCGCATGCGCTCCTCCCCTCGATCGTTCCCCCAGACGTATTGTGGCATGGCCGGCCGGGGGTGACCGTGGGGCGGGGCGGCTGGGGCCACCGGCGATGGGCCGTCCGGCGCGCTGGGCACGGAGCGACAGGCGTGCGCCGGTTGCCCCTCGGCCCCCGCGGTAGTAAAGTGCTACCATGATAGTAGCAAAGAGCTACCCAACCAGGAGGCCCAGATGCCATCGCCCGTGAAAGTCTCGGATCGGCTGCTGGCCCTGGCCAGAGAGGAAGCCCACGGAACGCATCGTTCGGCCACCGCGCAGATCGAGCACTGGGCGACGCTCGGCCGAGCCGTGGAAGTGATGGTGGCCTATCGCGACGTGCTGCTCCTCAAGCGAGCCGGCCTGGCCGTGCCGATGCCGACCTTCGTTCCCCGTGAAGAGGTGCACGATCTTCTGGCGCGGCTCGTCGACGACGGAGATCGCAAGAAGGTCAAGGCGCGCATTCGCGCCACGGGGACGCCGCTGTACACTGCGGACCCGGAGCATCCCGACATGATCGTCGAGATCCAGGCCGACGGGACCCGGACGCCGGGCCGCCTGGAGGGCCGCCGCTTTGTGCCGGCCAGAAGGAAGGCATCGACCCGGCGATCGTGAGGGCTGATCCGGCGGCATCGATCCGGGCGGCCCGGGCCGCTCGGCCCGTGCTGATCTTCCTCGCCGGCCCCAACGGCTCTGGGAAGACTACGTTCTTCGACGAGTACCTCGAGACGCTGGGACTGCCGTATGTCAATGCCGACCGCATCGCCCGCCTTCTGCGCAGAGTCCAGCCGACCGCCCCGTCCGATGACATCGACCGCCGCGCCTTCCGAGAGGCCGAGCGACTGCGGCTGGCGTTCCTGGAGGCGAGTCTCTCCTTCTGCACCGAGACGGTATTCTCCGACCCCGCCCGCGCCAAGCTGGGGTTTCTCGACCACGCGCGAACCCGGGGGTTCGCGATATTCCTGGTGTTCATCGGCCTCGACAGCCCCCTCCTCGCCGCCGCCCGCGTACAGCAGCGCGTCCGCCATGGTGGTCATGATGTCCCGACCGAGAAGCTGCATGCGCGCTTTCCGAGGACGTTGGCGAATCTCCGAGCCGCCATCGCGATCGTCGACGAGGCCTACGTCATCGACAACAGTTCCTATGACGCTCCGTACCGGATCGTCGCCGTCTATCGCGAAGGCCGACTGGTGAGCCAGCATCCGCCGCTTCCGACATGGACCCACGGATTGCCCGGGCTGTGAGTAGGCTGACGCTGGTCAGCTTCGACATCGACGGAACGCTCGAGATCGGCGAGCCTCCGGGCATTGTCCCCATCGCGCTGGTACGGCAGGCCCAGCGGTTGGGGTACTTCATCGGGAGCTGCTCGGATCGCACGATCCGCTATCAGCAGGCGCTGTGGGAGCAGCTCCACATCGAGGTCGACTTCACGGTGCTGAAGCATCGGCTCGCGGACGTCAAGGCCCGCTTCGCGGCGGCCGCGTACTACCACATCGGCGATTCAGATATCGACCGATCCTTCGCGATGAGCGCAGGCTTCCGATTCCTTCCGGCCGATGCCGCGGCGCACCGCTCGTGGGGTCCGGAACTGTTCCCCGAGCCATCGGACGGCCGTCCGGCCTGAGCGCGCACTAGGACGGCCCTCGGCATTTGGGCCGCGAGAGGCGCTGCGCGGGCGCCGGCCGAGGTCGCCGCCCCTTGGTCGATCGCTCTCAGCTCGATGCCGATCCTTTGGGGATTTCCACCGCCGCCAGGCGCTCGATGATCGTCACCGCCACGCTGGTGTCGTAGTCGGCCAGGCCGGCCGCCATCGCCGCCTGCTGGTAGCGCTGGGCGACGTTGGAGAAGCTGACCGGCACGTGCAGCTCCTTGGCGATGGTGTTGAACGTGTCGAGATCCTTGTTCATTAGTTGCACCTTGAAGCCGGGCTCGAACTTGCGCGGGACCAGCGCGGTGGGGATGCGCTCGAGGGCCTTGCTGCCGCCGCTGCTCGCCTTGACCACTTCGTAGATCGTCATCGGGTCGAGCCCGGCCTTCACGCCGAGCACCACGCCTTCCATCATCGCCAGCGAGTTGACGCAGGCCATCATGTTGTTGATCGCCTTCACGGTGTTGCCGGCCCCGACCGGTCCCACACTGAAGATGTTCGGCCCGATGGCGCGGAGCACCGGCCGGGCGCGCTCCAGGACCTGTGGATCACCACCCACCATGATGGCCAAGGTGGCGGCCCGGGCTCCGCTGACACCGCCGCTCACCGGCGCCTCCAAGAAGTGCACCCCGCGCGCTTTCGCGCGAGGCTCGAGCTTGCGCGGTGTGGAGGGAAGGACGCTGCTCAGATCGATGAGGATCGTTCCCGGTTTGGCACGCTCGATCAAGCCGCCGGGCTCCAGGTAGAGGGCCTCGACATCCGGAGAGGCCGGCAGGCATGTCAGCACGATCTCGGACCGCTCGACCAGCTCCGCTGCCGAGGCCGCACCGCGAGCCCCGGCCTGGACCAGGTTGGCCATCGCTTGCGAGTTCTTGTCGAAGACGGTCATGGCAAAGCCGGCCTTCAACACGTTGCCCGCCATGGGGTTGCCCATGTTCCCGACACCGATGAATCCTACGGACACGGCCATGTCTTCTCCTCCGTCGCACTGGAATGAGTCGTTGCGCCACGCCGGATCGGCTCGCTCCGTCCGGATCATACCCGTCCCCGCCTTCTGCCGCTTGGCACCGTGGCCCCCGCGGGGTGTGACCACGGAGCGGCCAGTCCTTACTTGAGGTGCTGGCCGAAGAACGCCACGACCTCCTGGACGCTGTCGGCCCAGGCCTGAGGATCGCCGCCGGTGGTGGCGCCGCGCCCGGTGGGCGAATTCGCGTTGACGCGGGCGGCCACGTAGCGCACCGGATTGTTGCTGTCGAACGAGTGGTGCGCCCCTGGATAGACCTTGATCGCGACCGGATAGCCGGCGGCCCGGGAAGCTTCGATCAGCGTCCGGCAGGCTTCGGCCGGCGTCCAGTCGTCCTTCTCTCCGATGAGGATCAGCAAGGGCGCGATGGGTTTGTACACGCCGGAAGCAGGGGAGCGCCAGGCTCTGGAGCGCGCCCCGCACGCCGGATAGAGCGCCACCGCGGCGGCGAAGCCCCGGCGCCGGTCCTGGGCGAGCGGCTCCGAGTCGCTCTCCGGCGCGAGCATCGAGGCCAAGGTCGTCGTCCCGCCGTGCGAGCCGCCCATGAGGCCCACGCGGCGTCCATCGACGTACGGCAAGGCCCGGAGATAGGCGAGCGCCCAGTACGCGTCGCGGACGCGCCGAGTAGGACTGACGTCATTCCGGCTGGGAGACGCGTCGGTGCACACGCCGCCGGCGTGGCCTCGGGTCGTGAAGCTGTCCGGGATGACGACGACGTATCCCTGCCCCACGAGTTCTCGCGCCCAGCGGGCCGGGGCGCCACTGGAGGCGGGACCGAGCCCACTACAATCGTGCATGATCACGATCGCGGGGAACGGACCCGCCCCATCGGGCTTGGTCACCGCGGCGGGAATGTGCTCTGAGGTGCCATCGGGCTCGCTCGTCGCGATGGACTGGTGGGCAGTCGTGCCGACGCAGCCTCCGAGAACGCCCGTGTAGAGTCCCAGGGCCAGCGCCACGTATTGGCCACGACGCCTCATGTGAGACGATTCTATGCCGGCGCTGCTCCTGCCGTCTCACCCTATCACCCGGATGGGGAATGGGACCGTGAGGTGACCTGCCTCGTCCGCGCGGGCGGCGCGGGTTGTCGCCGGCGCAGGATAGACTAGCCCCCGAGCGTACGCGACGCGCGAAAGCGCGCACAGATCGGGCAGGCGAAAGGAGGGCGAACGATGAGCGCCAAGAAAGGAAAGAGTGCCCAGGTGTTGCCGTGGCAGTGGCCGGAGGAGACCTGGCGTGGCATCGTCGGCAAGGTTAGGGCCGGGCGCTCGCTGAGGCCCCAGCAGTGGAAGGACGGCGCGCGGGTGGCGGTGGCCCTGTCATTCGACTCCGACCATGAGAGCGGGACCCTGCGCGAGGGCGAGACGTCGCCCGGCAAGCTCTCCCAGGGACAGTATGGCTCCCGGCAAGGCGTCCCGCGCATCCTGGCCCTCCTCGAAAGGCACCGCATTCCGGCCACGTTCTTTGTCCCCGCGGTGATCGCCGCGCTCTATCCCGACGAGCAGCGCCGCGTGGTCGACGCGGGCCACGAGATTGGCATCCACGGCTGGATTCACGAGCGCAACAGCATCCTGCCGTCCGCGTCCGAGCGCGACCTCCAGAAGAGGGCCGCCGACACGCTCGAGCGAATTGCCGGCATGCGCCCGGTGGGGCTCCGCACGCCGTCCTGGGACTTCAGCGCGCATACCTTGGCCATCTCGCGCGAGATGGGGCTCCTCTACGATTCCTCGCTGATGGCCGACGACGATCCGTACGAGCTAGTCGAGGACGGCGAGCCGACCGGCGTGGTCGAGCTGCCAGTGGAGTGGATCCGCGACGACGCGATCTACTTCAACATGGACCGCTTCTCGGGCCTGCGACCCTACACACCGCCCTCGGCGGTGCTCGAGATCTTCAAGGCCGAGTTCGACGGCGCCTGCGCGGAGAGCGGGTTGTTCCTCTTGACCATGCACCCCCACATCATCGGCCACCGCTCGCGCATCACCCTCCTCGAGCGGCTGATTGAGTACATCCGCGGCCACGCCGGCGTGTGGTTCGCCACCCACGCCGAGATCGCGCGCTACGTGAAGGCGGCCGCCGCCCAGGCGCCGTCGAGCACGCGAGGCTGAGACCGCGCGCGACGCCGCCTGCCCAGGCACCGATGACGTGGAGGGGATCATGCCAAAGCTGACGAAGGACGACGTGCTCAAGAAGGCTGAGGCGCTGAAGAACTGGGGCAAGTGGGGCCCGGACGACGAACTCGGCGTCCTCAACTACGTGACTCCCGAGGACATCGTCAACGCCGCGCGGCTGGTGCGAAAAGGGAAGGTCTTCCGGCTCGGTCTCAACCTCGACGAGAACGGGCCGCAGCGCGGCCTCTTCGGTGGGCGCTGGAACCCCATCCACCAGATGCTGGCCACCGGTACCGACGCGGTGGCCGGCAAGCACGACGTGACGCCGGGCCTCCGCTATGCGGACGACGCGATCAACCTGCCGACCCAAGCCGCCACACAGTGGGATGCGCTCTCGCACGTGTTTCTCGGCGACCGGATGTGGAACGGCTACCCCGCCACGCTCGTCGACAGCCGCGGTGCGCACCGGAATGGCATCGAGAAGTTCTCCAATAAGATGGTGGGCCGAGGGGTGCTCCTCGACGTGGCGCGCGACAAGGGCGTGGCGTGCCTGCCCGACGGCTACGGGATCACCATCGCCGACCTAGAGGCGGCGGCCCGATCCGAGAGCGTCGAGGTGCGCCGAGCCGACTTCGTGATCGTCAGAACAGGACAGATGGAGGACCGCCTCGAAAAGGGCGAATGGGGGGGGTATGCGGGCGGCCCTGCCCCGGGCTTGGCCTTCGAGACCGTCGACTGGATCCATGCGCGGCAGATCGCGGCGATCTGCAGTGATACGTGGGGAATCGAGGTCCGGCCGAATGACACGGGGCCGGACGTCTTCCAGCCGTGGCACTGGGTCACGATCCCGGCGATCGGGATCGTGCACGGCGAGATATTCTATCTGAAGGAGCTCGCGGAGGACTGCGCGGCCGACCGCGTGTACGAGTTCTTTTTCTGCGCGCCGCCACTGGTGATCGCGCGCGGCACCGGGTCGCCGATCAACCCTCAGGCCATCAAGTAATGTGGGGGGACCCGAAATGGCGCTCGGATTTTGGCGACGGCGCGCGCGGCGCTCACCTGGGCGTCAGACCGAAGTCGAAATCCACCGTGTAGAACGGCGTAGTGGTCTTCCGGGCGACGGCCTCGGCGAGGTCGTCGTGACGGACGAAGGGGACAATCAGTGAGCTCTTCGCGGCAAACACGGGGTCCGCGTCGATGAACGGGTCGTTCTGCACGAAGAAATGCGTGGTCAGGGTCGCGTAGCCCGGAGCAGAGACGATGGCATGGATGTGGGCCGGCCGGTAGGGTTGGCGCCCAACCGCCCGCATCAAGTCGCCCACGGGGCCGTCCATCGGGATCGGGTAGCTCGCCGGTTTCGCGGTCCGGAAGTGGTAGCGGCCCGCCGCATCGGTGCGGAACTTGCCCCGCATATTGAACGCCGGCATCTCCGGATCCTGTCCCTCGTAGAGTCCATTGGGCGCAGCCTGCCACACGTCGACGACAGCGCCCGGAACCGGCTTCCCATGGGGATCGACGACGCGGCCGCTGACGAAGGTGGGATCGCCAGGCGTGTCGTGAGCGATGTTCTCGCCGAGGGAACGCTCGGGAGCGCCACCGCGGTAGAAGGGCCCCATCACCGTCGTCTCCGTGGCGCCCTCGGGCTTCGGGTGGTGGATGGCGTCGACGAGCATCGAGACGCCCAACGTGTCGGAGAGCAGGATGAACTCCTGGCGGGCGTCGTCGCACTTCTTCCCGGTCTCGGTGAGAAACCGGATCGCCCTGAACCATTCGTCCTCGGTCAATCGCACCTCGCGGACGAAGTCGTGTAGGTGCCGGGTGAGACCCTGCATGATGCGGCGGAGTCGCGGGTCAGCGGTCGCCTCGAGCTTGCGGAGCACTTCGTCGGTCAGGGTCTTCTCGGTGAAATCGGGCATGGCACCGTCCCCCTTCTGGTAGCTTACACGCCGAGATAGTACTTCTTCACGAGTTCGTGTTCGCTCAGGTTCTCCGTCCGGCCCTCGAAGGCGATCTGCCCGTGCACGATGACGTAACCGCGATCGGCGATCTTGATAGCCTGATTGAAGTTCTGCTCGGCCATGAGGACGGTGAGGTGGTACCGCTCCTTGAGCTCGCGAATCTTGGCGATCACGCGGCTCACCAGCACCGGCGCCAGCCCGACCGAGGGCTCGTCGACCAGGAGGATGGCCGGGGCGGCCATGAGGGCGCGACCGATGGCGAGCATCTGTTGCTCGCCGCCGCTCATGCTGGCCGCGAGCTGCTTCCGGCGGCTCTGCAGCAGCGGGAACGTCTCGAAACAGAAGGCGAGGTTCCGACCGATGTCCTGGCGGGCGGCGGGGCGGAAGGCGCCGAGGAGCAAGTTCTCCTCTACCGTGAGCTTCGGGAAGAGACGGCGTCCCTCGGGCACGAGGGTGACGCCCAGGTTGACGATCTCCTCTGGTGACCGGCCGATCAGGTCGATCCGCTGACCGTCCCGCTCGAGAAAGATCTCGCCGCTCTCCGGCCGCACGATACCCATGACGCACTTGATGAGGGTGCTCTTGCCGTTGCCGTTGGTGCCGAGCAGACAGACGGTCTCGGCCTCGTTGACCTCGAGGGATACGCCGTGGAGCACGCGCACGGCGCCGTAGCCCGCCTCCACGCCGCGGAGCACGAGCCTAGTGGCCACCCCGACCTTCCCCTGCGCTCCTATTCGCCAAGGTACGCTCGCTCGACGCGCTCGTTGGCCAGGATCTCCTCGGGCCGCCCTTCGGCGATCTTCTCGCCGGCGTCCAGTACCGCGATGCGCTCCGAGAACCGCATTACCGCGCGCATGATGTGCTCGATCATGATGATCGTGATCCCGCGCTCGTTGAGCTGAAAGAGGATGGCGAGGATGTCGTCGACCTCGGCGCTCGACAGCCCAGCCATCGCCTCGTCTGAGACCAACAGCTTCGGGCGGGCGGCCATGGCCCGCGCCAGTTCCAGCTTCCGCATCTCGATCTGCGTGAGCGCCGCGGACGGCACGCGGGCCTTCGCCGCCAGCCCGACCTGCTTGAGGATGGCCATCGCCTCGTCGACCACGCCGTCGTGGTGGCCTTGCCTGGCGTATTCGATGGGGATGCGGAGGTTGTCGAGCACCGTCATGCTGGTGAAGGGCTTGGGGATCTGGAAGCTGCGAGCGATCCCCAGGCGTGTCCTCCGGTACGCCGGAAGCGCCGTGATGTCCTGGTCTTCGAAGAGGATGCGTCCGCCATCGGTGCGGAGCGTTCCGCTGATGCAGTTGATCAGCGTCGTCTTGCCCGAGCCGTTGGGACCGATGAGGCCGAAGCGCTCGCCTTGCCGGATGCGGAGGCGCACCGCGCTGAGCGCCTGGAAGCCCCCGAAGCGCTTGGTCACCTCGCGGACGTCCAGGAAGGCGTCCGCGCTCACGCGTGGCTCCGCCGGGCGAGCCGCCGGACGAGCCCCACGATGCCTTCGGGCGCCAGGATCACGAAGGCCACCAGGATGACCCCGACGAGCAGGAGGTTCAGCGCTGAGGAGATCGTCACCGTCGCCACCTGCTGCGCGGTGCCGAGCAGGACCGCGCCGATGACGGGCCCCATCCACGTCGTGCTGCCCCCGATCATCGGCATGGCCAGGCTGTTCACCGCGTAGTTCAGGTCGAACACGGAGGTGGGCTCGACGAACGTGACGTAATACGGGAAGGGCGCGCCGGCCAGGCCCATGAACATGCCGCTCACCGTCGTCGCCAGCAGCTTCAGCCGAAGCGTCGGGACCCCCATGCACTCGGCGGCCTCCTCGTTGTCGCGGATAGCCGCCAGCCCGCGCCCGATCCAGGAGCGCTCGATCCACCGCGCGGTGGCCACGGCCACCACCGCCAGCGCGAGCATCACGACGAAGAGGAACTGCACGTAGTTCCCGACCAGGGGCGCGGTGGCCGGGCGCGCGACCGTGAAGCCCCGCGCCCCGCCGGTGTATTCCCAGTTGACGAATATCGTTTGCAGCACGACGGCCAGGGCGAGAGTGGCGATCGAGAAGTAGACGCCGCGCAGCCTGAGCGTCAGATAGCCGATGGCGAGGCCGAGCACGCCCGAGACGACGGCGCCGGCCACGAGCTGGGCCAGCAACGGCGCCTTCACCGCTTTGATCAGCACGACCGCGGTGTACGCCCCGAGGGCGAAGAAGGCCGGGGTGCCGAAGTTCACGTAGCCCGTGTAGCCGCCGAGGATGTTCCACGCGGTGGCCAGCACGATGTATTGGAGGACGACATAGGCCGCGAAGTAGTAGTACTGGTTGAAGCCGAGCTTGGCGGTGAGCACGCCCGCGGCGACCACCGCGACGGCGACGAGCGCAAACGCGCGTCCGGGCACGTCTATCGCCCGAACAGGCCAGCCGGCCGCACGGCCAGCGCGAGCAGGAGCACCCCGAACGAGACGGCCACGGACCACGACGGCCCCGAGAACGTGGAGGTCAAGCTCTCGGCCACCCCGAGGATCAGCGCGGCGACGAGAGTGCCGCCGATGCTGCCCATCCCGCCCAGGACCGCGACGGCGAAGACACGTCCGATGTATTCGCGATTCATCGCGGGCTCGACCGGGCCGATCATGATCAGGAGGGCCCCCGCGAGCGAAGCGGTGGCGATGGCGACCCCGAAGGCGACGTCTTTCACCTTGAACGGGTTGGCGCCCATCAGCCGGAGCGCGAAGGTATCCTGCGCCACCGCCTGGATGGCGCGGCCGTAGAACGTCCGTGAGAGGAACAAGGAGAGCGCGCCGGTCAGGGCGACGCCGACCGCGCACGGCACGAGCAACCTGAAGGCGATCCCGACCGGCCCAACGTGGAGCGACTCTCCGATGTAGCGGGCCTCGACCAGCCGGTAGTCCACGCCAAAGGCGAGTAGCAACGAGACCTCGACGATGAAGAGCACGCCGAAGAAGAACACGAGCCCGCGCAGCGATTCCGCGCCCTGGCGCTCGAAGCTCGCGTAGTAGACGCGGTAGAGGACGACGCCGAGCGCGTAGAAAACGGGCGTGAAGAGCACGCCGGTCAGGATCGGATCGAACCCGAAGCGCACGTTCATGATGTAGACCACGTACGAGCCGAGGATCACGAAGACGGGATGCGCGATGTTGACGATGTCGAGCAGCCCGAACGCGATGGAGATGCCGAGGCTCACGGCGGCGTAGAACCCGCCCAGCAGGATGCCGGCGACGAGGGCATTCAGGAGAAGATCGAGCGAGACCATTAAAGTCGCCTCGGGTGAGGTTCACTCCTGCACGCGTCGGCGAGGCCGGCGACGCCGAGGGAGGGAGGTTCAGGAGGGGGGCAGAGCCCCCCTCCGAGGCATCGCACGCGGGCTACTTCAGTGCCTTCGCGTACGGATAGATCAGATTGCCGGATTTGAACTGCTCCGGGTACAGCACCACGCGCTTCCCGGGATGCTTGAACTGCTCGACGTCGGTCGTCTCGATGCCCTGGTACTGAACCTGCAGTACGCGCGAATGGATCCACTCGCCGTTGGCCCCGAACTTGGCCTTGCCGATGATCGTGTCGAACTCCGCTTTGCGGATGTGCTCGGCGACCTTCTGCTGGTCGAGGCTCTTGGTCGCTTCGACCGCCTGGCCCAGCACCTGCACGTAAGCGTACGCCCACGGCGGCAGGTAGTGCCCGAGCGGATCCACCCCCTCCTTCACGGCTTGCGCCTGGTAGCGCTTCAGGAAGTCGTCGATCCCCGGGAACTTGAGCGTCGGCTCGGGGACCCAGAAGTCGAAGTTGACGATGCCGTTGAGCTTCGGACCGAGCTTGGTCAGCAACGAAGCGAATTGAGTGCCGACCATTCCCGCCCCCAACATCTTTGGCTTGAGGCCCACTTCGTGCACGGCGAGGATCATCCCGGCGGTATCCGGCGGGTATGAGTACACCGCGACGATGTCGGGGTCGAGCGCCTTGATGGCCCGGACGATCGGCGTGAAATCGACGGTGGTCGGGGGATACGTACTGTCGTAGACGACCTTGAATCCCAGCCGCTTGATGTTCTCCCGGGCGCCGGCCATCGCGTTGTGCGGGTACTCGGCGTCCGCGCCGACGATGGCCACCGTCTGGGGCTTCGGGGTCTGCTTGGCGGCAACCTCGTAGAACGTGCCGGTCCAGTCGAGCGCGGGGCGCGGCCCGGCCGGCATGATCTGGAAGTAGCCCGGGTAGTTGAACTTCTCATTGTTGGCGAGCCCGAAGAGGGCCGGGAAAACAAGCTTGCGCTCGATCACCAAAGGCATGGCTGGCGCGATCAGGTTGGTGCCATACCCGGACACCACGAAATGGACCTTGTCGACGTCGAGCAACTTCGCGTAGATCCCGGGCACGCTTGCTGGTTTGGACTGATCGTCGTAGTACACGAGCTCCACCGGCCGACCGAGGAGCCCGCCCTTCTTGTTGACGTCCTCTTTCCAGAGCTGCATGGACAGGAGCGCGGCTTTGCCTTGCGCGGCGAGGCCTCCCGTGAGTCCCATGCCGAAGCCGATCTTGATCGGGTCGGCGGCGCCGACGGGGCCGGCGCTGGCCAACGATGAGAGAGCGACCAGGAGAGCGATCACCACCACCGCGCGACTACAGATAGGGTTCCGCGTCATCGCCTGTCCTCCCTTGTCGGGCTGATCGCTGAGAGCGAGACTGGAGCGCGAGCACTGGTATCACAGCTTGGGGGGAATGCCAAGAGGCGCGGCGGGTTGAGTACAATGGCCGCGCCGGTGCGGGATGATTCGAGCGTGGTGGTGGGGGGCCGTTTCGGGGCCCCCATCTCACTGGACGGGCGCGCGATCGCTCGCTCGAGGAGGAAGACATGAAGACGCGTCAGGTTTCGATGGCCGACATGCAGAAGCGCGTGGCCCGATTCAAGGAGCTCAAGTCGAGCAGCCAGGCATTCGTCGACGCCCTGATCCCCTGCCACGAGCGCAAGATCTTCAACGTGATCGGGCACGGCGTCACGGAGGATGCGTCCCTGAACCCAGCGATCACCGACGCCAAGGATTTCAACCTCGCCCTGGTCCAGGCTGGTCCGGGCAAGGGTGCGGCGCTCCACGCGCACCCGACGGTCGAGGTGTTCATCGCGCTCTCCGGGCGGTGGGCGGTGTACTGGGGTAATGAAGGCGAACAGGAGATCGTGCTCGAGCCGTGGGACACGATCTCGGTGCCTCCCGGGGTGATGCGCGGCTTCCGCAACGCCGGCCCGGATGACGCGTACCTCATGGCGGTCCTCGGCGGGACGGACGCGGGGCGCGTGGTCTGGTCGCCGAAGGTCCTGGAGCAGGCCAAGGCGACGGGTCTGTCCCTTGATAAGAAGGGCAATCTCGTCGGATCAGGCCGGACGTAGTCGGTGTCGAGCGCTCGTTCATGCGCAGCCCACGCGTGACAGGGAGCGCGGGCTTCGGTATAGTGGTCGGGACCAAATACGGAACGCTATTCTGAAATGCGAACACCGCGCCGCCTCGGGCATCGCCCTCCCGAGGAACGCGACCTGATCCTTCGCGACGACGAGGCCGAGCCGCGTGGCCCGGACCGGCCCTGAGGGGTCGAGAGAGGCAACTTCCATGAAGATCAGCGCGTTTCACCTGATGCCGCATCGGGAACTCCCCGCGGATTTCGAAAAACGCTACCAATCGGTCTGGGTGACGCCCCCGTGGTGGGAGCTGGCTGATGCCAGTCGAGTGGGGCAGTACTACAACTGGACTCTGGACGAGTTGCTGTACGCGGCGCGCCGCGGGTTCGACGGCGTCTGCACCAATGAGCACCACCAGAACGCCTACGGGTTCATGCCCAGTCCCAACCTGATGGGCAGCGTCCTGGCCAAGCTCACGAATGGCACCAATGTCGCCATCGTCCAGATGGGGGCCACCCTTCCTACCTCCAATCCGCCCATTCGCGTGGCCGAAGAGTACGCCATGCTGGACTGCATCAGCGGTGGGCGGCTGGTGGCCGGCCTGCCGCTGGGCAGCCCCATGGACGTGAACCTCTGCTATGGCATCACACCCATGGAGCATCGGGAGCGCTATCGGGAGGCGTTTGCCCTGACCCTCAAGGCCTGGCAGGCCCGGGAGATCTTCGCGTGGAATGGCCGCTATTATCAGCTGGCGAACGTGAACCTGTGGCCGCGCCCCATCCAAGCGCCGCACCCTCCAGTATGGGTGCCGGGCTCGGGCAGCATCAGCACCTTCGACTTCGCCGCCGACAACGACGTCTGCTACTGCTTCCTCAGCTATTCCGGCGCCCGATCGGCCAGGGCGATGATGGAGGGATACTGGCGAGTGGTGTCCGAGAAGGGGAAGGAAGCGAATCCCTACCGCGCGGGGTTCCTGCAGCTCGTGGCGGTGGCCGAGACCGATGCGCGCGCCGAGGAACAGTATGCGCGGCACGTCGAGTACTTCTACCACAAGTGTCTGCATGTCCCAGGCCCGTGGTTCTCCCCGCCGGGGAACCAGGATTACCGAAGCCTCGTGGCGAGCGTGGCCAATCCGGTGCGCCGTCCGGAGAATCCCAAGGAGCTCCGCTATCGCGATTTCGTGGAGCGCGGGTATGTCATCGCCGGGAGCCCGGCCACCGTCAGGGACCGGATCAAGGAAGAGGTCATCCAGGGTCTGCGCGTGGGAAACCTCATGGTCCTCTTGCAGATCGGCTCCATGCCGCACGAACTCACTCTGCAGAACATCGACCTCTTCGCCGGTGAGGTCCTGCCGCACCTGCGCGACACCTGGGACGATGAGGGCTGGGTGAATCACTGGTGGCCTGAACGGCTCCGAGACGCGGTGACTCCGTCGCTGGCCGCCTCGGTCGGGGCGGGTCGAGCATGACCCAGGCACACACGTATTCGGTCTGGCAGGGCGGGGTCCGCATCAGGGTACTGTCGAAGGGCAGTGGGCCCTCCGTCGTGTTCTTCCATGGCCCGTGGGGTCTGACCTGGGATCTGTTTCTCGACGAGCTGGCGAGGACGTTTACCGTCCATGCTCCGGAGCATCCGGGGACGACTCCGGACGCGCCGGACGACATCTACCACCTCGACGGTCTGTGGGATCTCGTCCTCTGTTACGACGAGCTGCTGGACGCGCTGGGACTGGACGACGCGGCTTTCGTCGGCCACTCCTTCGGGGCGATGGTGGCTTGCGAAGTGGCCGCGGCGAACCCCGCCCGCGCTCGCCGCCTGGTACTGATCGACCCGCTCGGGTTCTGGCGCGACGCCGATCCGATCGTCAACTGGATGCTGCTCGAGCCCGGCGAGCTTCGCCGCCACATCTTCGGCGATCCCGACGGTGATGCCGCGCGGCGGATGTTCGGGGTGTCGGAAGAACCGAGCGCTGTCGCGGCGGCCCGCATCCGGCTCATGTGGGCCATGGGCGCCACCGGGAAGTTCATCTGGCCGCTTCCGGACAAGGGGTTGAAGAAGCGCGTCCACCGCATCAAGGCGCCCACCTTGCTCGTGTGGGGCAAAGACGACCGCCTGGTACCGCCCGTCTACGCCGATGAGTTCGCGCGGCGCATTCCCGGCGCCCGGCTACAGAGCGTGGATCACGCTGGACACGCTCCCCATCTCGAGCAACCCGAGACCGTCGCTCGGATGGTGCGAGACTTCCTGCGCCCGCCGCGGTGAGGTCGGTCGACGACACGCGAGATGGCGAGTGGTGTTGTTCGGAAGTGATGGGATGGAGTCTCGTCGACGCGTGGTCTGGCCCGTCGTGTCGACGACAACTGATGTGGCTGCCGCGTTGACAGGGCGATTGGCCGCCTGCTAGCGTGCGCCCGTGAACGCCTCGGCCGGCCAGACCGTCCATTCTGCCACGGAGGTATGTCGCATGGAGCTGGGTCACCTCATCGACACGAGCAACACGGCGTACTTCCGCCACCGCTACGACGGAGAGCACCCGGAGATGGCGCGTCTCTACGAACAGGCCAAGCGCGATCAGTGGAACGCGGCGACGGACATCGACTGGGCACGTCCCCTCGGCGGCGACGGCGGCCTGATCGCCGACGACCTCGTCGACATTCACGGCACGAGGTTCTGGGAGCGCCTTTCCGGCGACCAGAAGATCGAGCTGAATCGGAGCGTGTCCCGGTGGCGCCTGTCGACGCTGGTCCACGGCGAGCATGGCGCCATGCTTGTGTGCAGCCAGATGGTCGAGAACGTGCACGGGCAGGATGCCAAGCTCTTTCAGGCGACGCAGGTGGTCGACGAGGCCCGGCACAACGAGGTGCTGCATCGATACCTCGGTCTGCGCCTCGAGGGGCGGCCGTACCCGCTCGCCGGCAACGTCAAGGAGATCTTTGACACGCTGCTAGGCACCTCCGCGTGGTACCTGAAGACGATCGGCCTCCAGCTCGTCGCGGAGACGTTCGCGGTGTCGCTGTTCAGGATGCTCGCCGAGACGTCGAAAGACGACATCCTCCGCGAGGTGTGCCGGCGGATCCTTCAGGACGAGGCGCGTCACATGGGGTTCGGCATGCTGTCGCTGCCCGCGGTGGTGACCGAGGCGACCGAGGCCGAGCGGCGCGAGATGGAGGACTTCGCGGTGTGGGCGCTGGTTCGGACCCTGACTGGGATCTTCCCGCTCCCCGCGTACGAGGATCTGGGATTCACCCGCGCCGAGATCGATGAGATCAAGCGGCTCCGACGCGAGCGAGCGGCCGGCGGCGACGAGACGACGTTTCGCAAATTGTTCCGGCGCGACCTTCACACCTCGCTCGTCCGAAATCTCCAGCGGATCGGCCTTCTCACCCCCCGCGTCGCGCCCAGCCTCGAATCACTCGGGATCTCGCTCACCGTCGCGGCCTGAGGACGGGCCAAGGGGGGGAAGGTCATGAAGAACGGGTTCAAGGTCATGGACAGCGATCTGCACACCATGGAGCCGGATGGGCTCTGGGAACGCTATCTGGACGAGCCGTTCAAGCGCTTCGCGCCGAAGTTCGAGCGGCGGCCCGAGCTGTCGCCCAATCAGCCGGTCATCCAGATCGGCGAGCTGGCCCTCGGCGAGATGTCCAAGCGCGCGCGGACGGCCGCCGCGGGCGCCGACCTGTTCAGGCGCGCCAGTCAGCGGCACCCGCACTGCGCGGTTGCTCACGCGCGCGGCTACGATGCCGAGAGCCACGTGCAGGCGATGGACATTGAGGGGATCGACGTGGCCATCCTTTACGGCACGCGCGGCCGACAGGTGCTCATGCATGATGATCTCGATCCGCGCGTGGCCGAAGCACTCGCTCGCGCGCACAACAACTGGACGCACGACTACTGCCAGTACAGTCCGCAGCGGCTCAAGTTCGCGGCGCAGGTCGCCTTCCACGACCCGGCCGGCGCGGCCCGCGAGGCGCGCCGCGCCGTGCGCGAGCTGGGGGCGGTGGCCGTCATCGGCAACCCCAATCCGATCAATGGGCGCCACATCCATGATCCCGAGTTCGAGCCCCTCTGGGACGCCGTCGAGGAGCTGGGGGTGCCCGTGGGCTTCCACCCGACGGGGCAATCCTCCTTGCGCGACGACATCGCCCGGCGCTATCTCGATCACCCGAACGGTCGGGTCATCGGAGTGGCCGGCCGCAATCCCGTCGAGCTGATGTTCGCCTTCGCGAGCATGGCCGCCGGCGGGGTGCTGGAGCGCCATCCGCGACTGCGCTGCGCGTTTCTGGAGGGCACCTGCGGATGGCTGCCGTGGTGGCTCTGGCGCCTGGACGAGGCGTGGGAGAAGTTCGGCCCCGGCTCCGACGTGCAGATCAAGGGTCTGCCGAGCGAGTACTTCCATCGCCAGTGCTACATCGCCACCGACGCCGACGAGAAGGTGCTCAAGCAGGTGGTGGAGGCGGTCGGGGATGATAGCATCGTCGTGTCCACGGACTACCCGCATTCCGACGGGTTGTTCCCCGAGGCCATCGACGAATTCGTACGCCTCGAGGGCGTGAGCGACAAGACCAAGGCCAAGATTCTCTGGGACAACTGTGCCCGGCTCTACCCGCGCGCGGCTGGCCTGTGACGGCGTCCAACGAGCTGACCGGCGGGCGAGCCGGCACACCCTGGGGCAAGCACGTCCGCGCCCGCGTCGAGCCCGTCGGTGCCGGCGAGAGAGTGTCTTCGTGACCGGTCGCGAGTGGCTCGATGCCTTCGCCGCCGCGCTCGAGGTCGCGCCGCCCGACGACGCCACCGTCGAGACCTTGCTCGCGCTGGCCGGGCACGCGGCTCATGCTTCAGAGCGGTGGGCCGCGCCGCTCGCCTGCTGGGTTGTCGCCCGCGCCGGGGTGGATCCGGCCACCGCACTGGCGCGCGCCAAGGAGGTGTAGGCTTCGGCGTCCGAGACGGGCTTCGGAAAGGAGATTCACGTGCGCACCCTCGTGCTGGCGATGGTGACGACCTGCGCGCTGCTCTTGCTTCCGGCGCCGGCCAGGGCGCAGACCTTGGGCCAGGTCTTCGACCGGGTGAATCCCTCGGTCGTGGTCATCCGAGCCCGGGGCCAAGACGCTCCCGACGTGGGCAGCGGTCTCGTCAACTTCAGCGAGACGGGCTCAGGGGTGCTCATCTCGGCCGACGGCAAGATCATGACCGCCTCGCACGTCGTGCAGGCGATGGACGAGATCCGCGTCGAGTTCATCGGCGGCGAGGTCGTGAAGGCGAGGGTCATCGCGTCAGAGCCGGCCGCGGACCTCTCGCTCCTTCAGCTCGAACGCGTTCCCAAGGGGGTCCTGGTCGCCACCCTGGCCGATTCCAACACCGTGCGCGTCGGCGATCCGGTCATCGTGATCGGCGCTCCCTACGGTTTGAGCCATTCGCTCACCACGGGCCTCATCAGCGCGCGCTGGGCCCCCAATTCGGTGTATCGCCGCATGCCGATGGCGGAGTTCTTCCAGACCGACGCCGTCATCAATACCGGGAACTCCGGCGGACCGATGTTCAATATGGCGGGCGAGGTCATCGGCATCGTCAGTCACAACATCTCGAAGAGCGGGGGCAGCGAGGGGCTCGGGTTCGTGGTGACGATCAACACCGCCAAGCAGTTCCTCCTCGAGAAGCACTCGTTCTGGAGCGGAATGGAGGGCGAGCTGGTTTCCGGCCGGCTGGCGGCACTCTTCAACGTTCCACAAACGGTCGGCTTCCTCGTCACCGTCGTGGCCAAACACTCGCCGGCGGGGCGGGCGGATGTCCGGGGCGGAGACATGAAGGCGACCATCGGCGGTCAGGCGTACACCGTCGGGGGCGACATCATTTTGAGAATCGATGGGATTGCCATCGGCGAGGTGAGCGACCTCGTGAAGATCCGCGAGCGACTCGGGAGCCTCGCGTCAGGGAAAACCTACACGATCACGGTGTTGCGAGCGGGCAAGGTGTTGGATCTGACCGGCCGCGTGCCGTGAAGCTGCCGTCGGCGCTCGGCGGGCCAGACGCCGCGCCGAGGGAGGAAGCCATGCGCCTGAAGGACAAGGTGATGATCGTGACGGGAGGTGCCAAAGGCATCGGCCGAGCGTACTGCCTGGGGGTGGCGGCGGAAGGGGCTCGCGTCGTGGTGGCGGACATCGCCGACTCGAAGTCGACGGTCAAGGAGATCGAGGCCCGTGGCGCCCAGGTGTTGGGCGTCGAGTGCGACGTGTCGCGGGAGAAGGACACGCAGCGCCTCGCCACCGAGACCCTCGCGCGATTTGGCCGCGTCGACGTCCTGGTGAACAACGCGGCCCTCTACGCCACCCTCAAGCGCCGTTCGTTCATGGACATCCCCGTCGAGGAGTGGGACCAGGTGATGGCGGTCAATCTGCGCGGGCTCTTCCTGTGCGCGCGCGCGGTGTTTCCGGCCATGAAGGCGCAGGGCAAGGGGAAGATCATCAACATCGCCTCGGGGACCTTCTTCAAGGGCATCCCGAACTACATCCACTACACGACATCTAAGGGTGGGGTGGTGGGATTCACGCGTTCACTCGCCCGCGAGCTCGGCGACGTGGGGATTCGGGTGAACGCCATCGCCCCCGGGTTCACTCTGAGCGGCGAGAACGAGCAGAACATGCCCGAGGAGGGGAAGCAGGCGAACATCCAGATGCGGATGCTGAAGCGAGCGGAGACACCCGACGACGTCGTCGGGGTGTTGGTCTTCCTCGCCTCCGACGACAGCGATTTCATCACCGGACAGACGATCCTGGTGGACGGCGGCTCCAGCGTGCACTGATTAGATGGGGGGCCTCGAGAGGGCCCCCCAAGCCCCCCGGCGCTCGTCGCGCCCCGGCGTAGCCGTGGCGCTCCTCGACCTGGCGCGGCGGTCGGCAGCGGTGACGACACGCGGCGCCCCTGCCCCGGCGCCTCGACGAGGCGGGGCGGTTCGATTATTGAATGACTGAGTGGGGCGTGGCCACCAGGCGGGTGACCTTGATCTGCTCGCGGTCGATCATCGTGGGCACCCTGGGGGCAATCTCGTTCTTCCAGTAGTCGCTCTGGTAGACCGCGTCGTAAAGGCGTTTGCGCTCCGGCTCGCTGTCGAAGCGCCGAATCCAGACGTAGACGCTTTCATCCTCCTCGCCAACGAAGCTGCCGAGAATGACCATGCCCATCTTGACCTGGAATGGAATGATTTCCTCCTCCATGCACCTCACCCAACTCTCGCGCTGTCCCGGGCGGATGTGGTACTGCCGGAGCTCGAAGAACATGACGGCCTCCTGGCACGGGCGCCTGAGCAGGCCGCCCGACGGCGGTTAGCATAGCGCATTGGCCGGCGCCCGAGGATCTCGCGTGCGATACTGCACTTCCGTGAGCGATGAGACCGCTGTGCCGCCAACCCGCCCGCGCACGATCTTCCTCATCCGTCACGGCGAGACCGTCGGCAACGCCGACCGCATCGTTCAGATGCCGGACTCGCCGCTCTCGCCCCGCGGTCTAGTTCAGGCCGAGCGACTCGCGGCGCGCCTGGCCCGAGAGGGCATTGCCGGCATCCTTTCGAGTGACCTCGCCCGGGCGGCGACCACCGCCGAATACCTGCGCCGCGCCACCGGCGCGGCCCTCCAGTACGAGCCGCTCCTGCAGGAGCGGAGCTTCGGCGACATCCGCGGGACGCCCTACGCCGACCTCGACTTCGATTTGTTCGCGCTCAACTATGCTCCGCCCAACGGCGAAACCTGGAAGGCGTTCCACAGGCGCGTCGACCAGGCGTGGACAGTGCTGCAGATGGCCGCTGCGGCGAAACCTGGACCACTCGCCGTGGTGACCCACGGACTGGTATGTCGCTCGCTGGCCGCGCGGCACCTCCTCCTGCCCTGGGGGGAGGGGGTACCGCTCCGCTGGGAGAACACCTCGCTGACGATCGTGGAAGGCCCGACACCGTGGCGGGTGCGACTGCTGAACTGTATCGTCCATCTCGACGGCCTCGCCGTCAGCCCCGGGCGCGACGGACCTGTCTGAGACGCCTGATTTCCCGGGCAATCCTGGGGGTGGCGGGTCGGCAGTCTCCCGAGTCGCGGTGCGTCTCCGTGTCAATTTCTTCTTCCGAAACAGGGGGCTACTCCCTATAATCCCCTCCAAGTAGCGGGTTCGCAACGGTTGAGGGTGGTTGCTCGGGGGCCGCAGGAAGTCACTTCGTAGTCCAGGAGGGATCTCATGAAGGGGCTAGCGTTTCGCGCGATGGTCGGCAGTGTTGCGCTGGGGTTGCTCGGGATCGTGGTCGTCGGGTGCGCGTCCAAGATGCATTCGAAGCCGGTGGACGCGTCGATCCTTCCGAAGCTTGTGGGGAAATACACCGGGTATTATACCGACGCGGGCGGTAACGCGACACCCGCGAACTTGACGATCAATCCCGACAACACCTACAGGATGATCATCATCGGCAGCGACATCACCAATTCGGGAACGTTGAGCGTGGTCGACGGCCAGATCGTCGCCAAGCGAACGGCCCGCACGGGACCGAGTCAGGACCGTGCCTTCGCGACCGGCACTCTGGACGTTCAAGAGGCACCTGATGGGGCGATCGTCCTATCGGGCTTCGGCCACGATGATGTCGGGCCCCTCTCGGTGTCCTTTACCAAGAGGGGCCCGAAGTAGTCGACTTCCCAGGGAGCGGGCCGGTCCGCCGGCCTGCTCCCGTTGCTCTCTGCCAGTCGCCGTGTAAGACTCGCCCGCCGCTGTCAGCGTCAGTGAGGGTCTGCCATTGAGCTGCACCCGGACTCGGGACTACCATGGGCAACTGGCCCGCGACAGGCCTTGAAGGACTCGCGGCGGGCCGAGAAGGAGGGACGTTCTTGGACCAGGTGAAATTCTACTTCGATCCCGCCTGTCCGTGGTGCTACCAGACGTCGCGGTGGGCCCGACGTGTCGAGGAGCTGGGAGAGATCGAGCTCGACTGGGGCATCTTCTCGCTGGAAGTCATCAACCTCCCGGCGGGGAAGGATGTCCGCGACCTCGAGCCGCGGTCCGGACCCGCGTTGCGCACCGCGATCGCCATCCGGGAGAGCCAGGGGTCCAAGGCGATTGGCCCCTTCTACGCGGCGCTCGGCAAACGCATCTGGGAACAGCCGCCGCCTCCGGACGACATGGTGGCCGCTGTCCGCGAGTCGCTTCAGGCGGCGGGCCTTCGCCCGGCTCTTGCTGACAGCGCCCTGGGGGATCCCTCGACCTGGGACGCCGTCCTGGCGGAGCATCGAGCCCTGGTGGAGAAGAACCACGGCTTCGGGGTGCCCACGCTCGTGCTCGATGGCGGCGCCGGGCCGGAGATCTTCGGGCCGGTCATCAGCATATTGCCCAACGACGAGGATGCCGTGGCGCTCTGGCGCCACACGTCATGGCTGGTGCGCTATGGCAACTTCGCGGAACTGAAGCGGACGCGCCTCGGGCGTCCCGATCTCGCCACGATCAGATGGCGCTCGGAGCAGCAAAAGCAGTCGCCCGCGGGGGCGCCGCCGCGATGAAGGCGGAGGCGCGCTTCCTTCGCCGGCGGTGACTCGGGGAGCCTTGACGGCCGGGCGTCGCCGCCCTAACGTGGAGTGCATGACGGGACGGGTCACATGCTCATGTTGTCGTTCGGTGGGTGAGCCGTTCAGCGTGAAGGGCGCGACCTAAA
>JBKPAK010000175.1:0-25839 GCA_046726415.1 Candidatus Methylomirabilota bacterium | reverse complement strand
CCTCGTGCGCGCCTCCAACACCAACCCCTATCTGACGCTTCGCTTCGAGGCCCGCACCGAAGACGAGATCGCCGAGATGAAGCGCGTGATTTACGGCGCCCTCAGCCGTTTTCCAACAGTCGTTCTTCCGAAGTAGGCGGGGCGTCCAACGCCGCCAGGGCCAGCCGCACAGCGGCCAGCGGTCCCGGAGCGAGCCGGCAATCGCGTCGGCCCCAGTGCCCTCCGGGATCGAGGAGGATACCGTCTATTCCGGCGCCGCGAGCCCCGCAGACATCAACCGAATAGAGATCACCGATGTAGAGGGCCTCTCCCGGCTCGATCCCGGCTCTCTCGAGGGCCAACGCGAAGATGAGAGGATCTGGCTTCTCCACCCCCACCTCGAACGAGTCGATGACGAAGTCGAGGTGGCGCCCGAGGCCGAGCGAGCCGAGCAGAGCGCGGACGGTCCCATTCGAGTTCGAGATGACGCCCACCTGCAGGCCCCCCGCCCGCGCCAGGGTGACGGCTCCCTCCCCCTCGGGATCGACCACATCGAAAATCCCGACCGGCGCGTTGTAGTGCCGGCGCCACGCGGTGACCGCTCCGACGGTGGCGTCATCAGCCAGGCCCAGCTCCTCCAGCAGCAGCTCGAGGTAGGAGGCGCGCGCGGCGGCGCTTTCCGTCGACGTGCCGGGGCGGGCGAAGATGTCGTCGTCGACTCGCACGCGGGCGCGCCACTCGGCTTGCTGTACGGTCTCCGGCGTCACCGTATGGCCGAGAGCAGCGAGCTTGGCGGCGATGGCGGCGTAGTTCATGCGTACGAGAGTGTTGCCGGCGTCGAAGAAGATGGCGCGGAGTCGTCGCTCGCGAGAGTCAGCCACCCGACGAGGATACCGCCCCACCCGTCGAGTATCATGCTTCGACGATGACGGCGCTCGGACTCACCGCGCGCTGGGTACACCTGGCGTCCTGCCTGGCCCTGGTCGGGGGTGCTGCGATCCTCCTGCTCGCGGGCCGCTCGGATCGCCCCACGGTCCACGCCTGGCAGGCCCGCATCCTCGGCTGGTCGCGGGCGTTCGCGCTCCTCGCCATTCTCTCGGGACTCGCCGCGCTGGGGTGGCAAACAGCCCTCCTGGAAGGACGTGCCGCGGCCGCCCTCGACGTCGATGCGGTGCGCCGGGTTGCCCTCGACACGCAGGGGGGCCGCGTCACGGTGGTGCGGCAAGGACTTCTCGTGCTGCTGTTCGCGTTTCTATGGCTGCGCCCCGAGCTCCGCTCACGCGCCGACTGGACGGCCGCGCGCGGGGAGGCGGCGCTGCTCGCGGCGCTTGCTGCGGCCTTGCTCGGGCTCGTCGGCCACGCGGCGGCGGTGGAGCCGGACACCGCGCGCGCCGTCGTCAATGACGCCGTCCACATCCTCGCGGCGGGAATCTGGGTGGGCGGACTCTGGCCGCTGGCACTCCTGCTCAGGCGAGCCAGTGCCATCGAGGGCGCCGATGCGCGACCCTATGCCGTCCTCGCCGCGCGACGCTTCTCTTCCTGGGCCCTCGGGGCAACGGTCGTACTCGCCGGCACCGGTCTCGCGAACGCGTACTTCTACGTGGGCGATGTCGCCGGCCTGCTCGGGACGTCGTACGGACACCTCCTCCTCACAAAGCTAGGGATGCTCGTCCCCATTCTCGTCGTCGCTGGACTGAATCGGCGAACACTGCCGGCACTGGCCGGAGAGGCCGAGCGCGTTGGCCGCCCGGCCATGCGGCGCCTCGCGCGCTTCGTGACCCTGGAAGGCGCCCTCGCCTTCGCGATGCTCGTCGTCGTGGCGGCCATGATCGGCACGCCTCCCGCCCGCCACGCCAGTCCCACCTGGCCCTTGACCTTCCGGCTCTCCACTGCGGTTCTGGCCGATGCGCTGGCGCTGCACGCCCGGGTACTCGTGGGGAGCCAGATCGCCGTGCTCGGCGCGGTGGCTGCGCTCTGTTCACTGGCCTGGCGGCGCCGTCGAGCGCCGCTGGCCGCGGCGGCGCTTGGCCTCATCACCTTCGGTCTCGGTCTCGCGCTGCCTCCCCTGGCAATCGACGCGTATCCAATCACCTATCGGCGCCCCGCCGTTCCGTACACGGCCAGCTCGATAGCGACCGGCTCCGTTCTCTACGCTCAGAATTGCGCGGCCTGCCACGGCCCCCTGGGTGCCGGCGACGGCCTCGCCGGCTTCCGACTGCCGCGGCCTCCTGCCGACCTTCGCGCGCCCCACACCCGGCACCACACCGCGGGCGATCTGTACTGGTGGATCGCCGACGGCATTCCCGCTGGCGGCATGCCGGGCTTCGCCGACCGCTTGACGGAGGACGAGCGCTGGGACCTCGTGAATTTCGTGCGCGCGCTGGCCGCCGCTCGCGACGCGCGCCGCCTCGGACCTCAGGTCGAGCGTGAACCGCCACGCATCGTGGCGCCGGATGCCACGTTCGCCGTCGGTCCAACGCCAGTGCGCTCGTTGCGCGAGTACCGCGGGCGGAAGTTGGTGCTGCTCGTGCTCTACACGCTGCCGGCCTCGCGGGCGCGCCTGGCTGAGCTCGCTGAGCTGTACCCGCAGCTCGTGGTGCTCGGCGTCGAGGTCGTGGCGGTGCCACGCGACGCCGACCCCGAAGCGATTCGACGTCTCGGAGACCAGCCGCCCATCTGGTTTCCCGTGGTGACCGAGGGTGCCGCCGACATCGCGACGACTTACAGCCTCTTCTCCCAAGAGCCCCACGCGGAGTTCCTCATCGACCGCCAGGGGTACCTGCGCGCCATTTCGTCGGGCGACCGCGCTTGGCGCGCCCACGAGACTCTGCTCGCCGCTGCGCGCCAGCTCAACGAAGAGCGCTCGCGCGCCTCCGAACCCAGCGAGCACGTGCATTGAAAGGCCGCCATCTTACGTCGGGGGGAGCGAGCGCCGCTCCCCCCGACACCCCCCATCGCCATTTGGGCCACGGCGGGCGGAGCGTGCGCTCCCGCCCCGCCTCAACGCTCGCTTCTCGCCAACTTCGGGGAGCGCCACCTCTACATCGGGCCCAGGTCCTGCAGGTTCTCAGAAATCGTCAACGGCTTCTCGGGCCATCTTGGCCGTGATTATCTGGACAGTCCTGCTCGTGAATCTGGCCCTGGGCCTCGGAGTGTTGTGCGGTTACGTGTGGTGGGGGCGTCAGACCGAGCGGCTACGCCAGGAATTGGCCTCGGCCCGGGCGGCGAGCCTCGCCGGCGTCGAGCGCGAGTTCCAGGGACAAGGGGTGATACGAGCCGTCCTGCCGGAGCTGAACCTTGTGGTCGTGACTCACAACGACATCCCAGGCTACATGCCGCCGATGACGATGGGTTTCCGGGTGGCGTCTCCTCAACTCCTGAATGGCGTCCACGCCGGCGACTCCGTCCGCTTCGTGCTGAGAGGAACAGTACCGAATCTGTTCGTGACCGCGATCCAGAAGCTCCCGTGACGGTCAGCGTGAGTCCGGAGGCAACCGAGACGCCGCCGGATTTCGGCAGTCGGACGCCGAGCAGCGGCGGCGCGGTGTTTTTGGCGGCTCGTCGCGCGCGTGGCCTTCCCCATCGTCGGTCACTACACCCGGGTTGACGGCGCTCGGTCGATCACGAGGATCGTCAGCCCCGTGAGCCAACCCCCGATGACCCAGTGCAGACGCCTCACCTGCGCCATTGAGTCAGAGGGCGAGGCCGAGCTCCCCGCTCCCAGCAAGTCGCAGGCCGGGGCGCGACGCTATCCGGCTTCGGGAAGCGTGAACGACACTTCGGTGCCCTGACCGAACTCACTCTCGATCGCCAGCTCTCCGCCGTGGGCCAGGACGAGGTGCTTGACGATGGCGAGCCCGAGACCGGTTCCGCCGAGCTCTCGCGACCGCGCCTTGTCGACGCGATAGAAGCGCTCCGTGACCCGCGGCAAGTCCACTCGGGGAATGCCCACTCCCGTGTCGGCCACGGTCACCGCCACCATCGCCGGCCCCCGAGGTTGGGCCCGCACGGTGACCCGTCCGCCGGGCGGCGTGTATTTCACCGCGTTGTCAACGAGGTTGATGAGGATCTGAGCGAGCCGATCGTGGTCGGCTCGCACGAGGGGCAGATCGCGCGGGACCGCGCTGGTCAAGGTCACCTCGCCCGTCTCCGCCTTCGGCTCGATGATGGTCAGAACCGATTCGACGGTGTCGGGCAGCGATGTCGGTTGCAGGCGCAGTGACACTTTGCCCAGCTCGATGTCGGAGAGATCGGTGAGGTCGTTGAGGAGCCGACCGAGCCGCTCGGTGTGGCGAAAGACGATCTCCAGAAATTTCCGCGCGTGCTCCGGCTCCTCCAGCGCGCCCGCCAGGAGGGTCTCGAGATACCCCTGGATGGCCGTGAGCGGCGTCCGCAGTTCGTGGGAGACGTTGGCGATGAATTCCGTCCGCACCTGCTCGAGCCTCCGCAGCTCGGTGACATCGTGGATGACCATCACCACACCCACTTCGTCACCGCCGAGCGCCAGGCGCACGGCATTGACTTGAAGTCGTCGCTCGACGGGCGTCGACAAGCGTAGCTCGCGCCGGGTGACAGCGTCGCCGATCCGGCTCTGGCGCAACACCTCGTGGAGATCGACGTTCCGGATGACCTCCAGGAATGGTCGTCCCGCGACGGCCCGTGGACCCAGGGCAAACATCGCGCGCGCCCGCTCGTTCATCAGCACGATCGCGTTATGCCCATCGACGGCGATGACTCCCTCGACCATCCCGTCGAGGATGGCCGTGGCCTTGGCTTGCTCCTGCTCGAGATCACGGATCTTGTCGCGAAGTCGGTCCGCCATGACATTGAGGGCGCGCCCCAGCGAACCAATCTCGTCGGGCGACCGCACGGGAGCGTGCACGGCGAAGTCACCCTCGCTCATGCGCCGAGCGATGGTTTGCATCTCGACGACCGGACGCGTGACCCGCCGTGCCACGAACAGCCCGATACCGAAGGCGACGGCCATCGCCGCCAGGCCGCTGACCACCATCACTCGTCGCATGGCCGCAGACAGCGAGCTGGCCGCGGCCACCGGGATACCAAGGCGCAGGACGGCGACGAGTTGAGAGCCGTCGCGGACGGGGAGGGCGACGTAGATGAGGGATCCCCCCGCGGTGGGCGACGGGCGAAGCCCACGGCCGATTCGTCCGCTCAATGCCGCCGCTACCTCCGGCCGCGCTGCTTGGCGCTCCCCACCCCCGAGGTCGTCGGATTCCGCCAACACCTGGCCATCGGGGGCCATGATGCTGATCTGCGTATCGGTGGACCGCGCCAGGCGCCGGGCGAACTCGCGAACCTCTTCCCGCGGGGCCCCGCGGACGATCAGCTCGCGGGCGTCGTCGAGCATGAGCTGACCCGCGGTGAGCAGTCGCGCCTCCAGCGATTCCTCAGCGAAGGACTCCAGCGCGCGATTGAGAGCCACCCCGACCACGAGCATGGTGAGGGCCACGAAACCCACGAGGGTCAGGGTCAGCTTGATGGCGATCCGCCCGCGGACGAGGCGGAGCGGAGCGGGGGTCAGGCTGGATCCTCCAGGCGGTATCCGATGCTCTTGACGGTGGTGATCCGACGGCCTGCCTCGCCGAGCTTCGCCCGCAATCGACGCACATGCACATCCACGGTGCGCGATTCGATCTCGTCGGCGCGGGCGTACCCCCACACGCGGTTGAGCAAATGTTCGCGCGAGAGGACACGCCCTGACGACTCGAGCAGCGCCTGGAGGAGATCGAACTCCTTTGGCGTCAAGGCGAGGGAGCGGCCCTCGAGGGTCGCCACGTGGCGCGAAGGATCCACCGTGAGGGTGCCCGAGGTCAGCGGTCGGACGGCGTCGGTGGGGCGGGTGCGGCGAAGCACGGCCCGGACGCGGGCCACCAACTCCTTGGGCGAAAATGGTTTGGCCACGTAATCATCGGCCCCCAACTCAAGCCCGAGCACGCGGTCGACCTCGTCCGTCTTGGCCGTCAGCATGATGATGGGGATCGAGGCGGTGCGCGGCTCCTGGCGCAGCCGGCGACAGACCTCGAGGCCGTCCATCTCCGGCAGCATGAGGTCCAAGATCACCAGATCTGGGGGGCTCGCCTTGACGGCCGCCAACGCCTCCACACCCGTCCCGGCGCTCCGACATCGGAAGCCGTCTCGCATAAGATGGAGCACGATGAGATTTCGGATGTCGGGCTCATCCTCGACCACCAGCACCTCGGACGCCAAGGGCATGGCCAGGCCCGAGTCTTACCGCAGGCGGAAGCGACGGGCACTTCGGAGGGCTTGCTCTCCCCGTGGACTCAGCGTGACCATGCCGGCCGACGAGAGTGTAGCGGAAAGCGCCGCGGGGCGCCATGAAAGCCCGTTCAACGTTCTGGTGAGATTGGGGGGCCCGAACAGCTGGTGAGATTGGGGGGCCCGAACAGGCCCCCCAAGACCTCGCGCGCGTCGCGCCGCGGCGAAACCGCAGCGCTCCTCGACCCGAGTCACCCAGAGAGGGTACTTCGCCCGAAGCCGCCGCCGCACTGATCGCGCTCGATTGTCATTGATCCCTCCGGCCTCTTCGCCGGGATCGTGCGGCGTCGCGAACCTACGAAACCGGCGATTCTCTGGTCACCGCTTCCGACATGAGCAGAGCCCGCGCGATGTCGACCATGGATTTGCGGCTGTCCATGGCCGCCTTGCGCAGCCGCCGGAACGCAACGTCCTCGGTGAGACCGAAGCGAGCCATGAGCGCGCCTTTGGCCTTCTCGATGATCTTGCGATCCTCCAGCGATTGGCGCAGCGCCCGCGCCTCGCCATGTCGGGCGATGGCCAGATCGAGGGCGGGCGCCAGTTCGGCCGGCCGCAGCGGCTTGAGCAGGAAGGCCATCACGCCCGCCGTCCGGGCTCGGTCGACCAGATCCTCGGCTGTCCGACTGGTGCAGAGCACCACCGGACAGCCGACGGTCGCCGTGACCTCGCGGGCCGCCTCCACCCCATCGCCATCGGAGAGGCCGGCTGCAAAGATCGCGGCGTCCGGGCCTGTCTCCCTGACCAGTTCGAGGGCATCGGCGGCACGCGTGGCCTCGCCCGCTACCTCGCCGCCCGCCGCCCACACGGCAGCCCGCGCCGCTGCCCTCGAACGCTCGTGATCATCGACGATTACTACACGCCACCGAGGAAGTTTGGTCGAACGTAACGTAGCCATACTCGCATTGGGGCAAGGATGATGCCACTCGAACTCGTCTTGCAAATTAAATAGTTGTGCGAAATCTGATGAGAGCTCTGCTGAAGCTTCCGGCATAGTGAGGACGGCGTGCTAACTTTCTCGGCGCGCTTCGAAAACACGTTCGACACAAGCGCGAACCCCATCGTGTCGGCACGGTGTGCGTGATTATCTGCAGCAGGGCTTCGGGGTCCCAGTTTATGGCGGGTGTCGTCCCACACCGACCGCGCTCGGCGGGGGCTGAGATGGGGTGCGAGACGCGCTGTCGCACCTCACCCTCGCTTCGGAGCAATCTCAACCTGGTGCCGGCAGGGTCCGAGACGCGGCGTCACGGCTCACGCCACGCGGCCGATCCCACCCCCGGGTGGTCCCGGCAGGCCCCAAGCGTGGCGAGAGCCGCAAAATCGAGGAACGCCGCGGCGGGGCCGCTCCGAGCATTCGGGGGTGCCGGGGGGCCATGTCGGGCCCCCCACGTCACTAGATGTCAAAGTACAGAGCGAACTCCCAGGGATGCGGGCGGAGCCGCACAGCATCGACTTCGTTCTTCCGCTTGTAGTCGAGCCACGTCTCGATGACGTCGGGTGTGAATACGTCGCCCTTGAGGAGCCAGTCATGCGACTTCTCGAGGTTGTCGAGGACGATGCTGAGGTCGCCGGGCAGTTGCTTGATCCTTTTCGCCTCCGCCGGCGGCAGCTCGTAGAGGTCCTTGTCCACCGGCTTGCCGGGGTCGATCTTGTTGGCGATACCGTCGAGGCCCGCCATGAGGCACGCCGCAAACGAGAGGTACGGGTTGCAGGTGTTGTCGGGCGTGCGGAACTCGATCCGCTTGGCGCCTTCCGACTTGGAGTACACGGGGATGCGGACACACGCCGAACGGTTCCGCTGGCTGTACACGAGGTTGATCGGCGCCTCGTAGCCCGGCACCAGTCGCTTGTACGAGTTGGTCGACGGCGCGATCAGGGCAAGCAGGGCCGGCGCATGCTTCAGGATGCCGCCGATGTAGTAGAGACAGTTCTTCGAGATGTCGGCGTACCCGCCGCGCTCGTAGAAGAGGTTCTTGCCGTTCTTCCAGAGGGACTGGTGAGTGTGCATGCCGGAACCGTTGTCCTGGAAGAGCGGCTTCGGCATGAAGGTCGCGGTCTTGCCCCACTTCCGGGCGGTGTTTTTCGCGCAGTACTTGTACCAGCAGACCTTGTCGGCCATCTTCGTCAGTGTGTCGTAGCGCATGTCGACTTCGGTCTGGCCGCCCGTGGCCACCTCGTGGTGATGGACTTCCACGCGGACACCGACGCTCTCCAGGGCCAGCACCATGTCCGAGCGGATGTCCTGGAACTTGTCCATCGGCGGCACGGGGAAGTAGCCCTGCTTGTAGCGCGGCTTGTAGCCGAGGTTCGGCTGCTCGGCGGTCCCCTCCTTGCCCGAGTTCCAGAAGCCCGCCTCAGAGTCGATGAAGTAAAAGCCGTGGTGGTAGCTCTGGTCGAAGCGGATGGAATCGAAGAAAAAGAACTCGAGCTCGGGGCCGATGTAGACGGTGTCGGCGAGGCCGGTCTTCTTGAGATACGCCTCGGCCTTCTGGGCGATGTACCGCGGGTCGCGCGTGTAGGGCTTGCCGCTGACCGGATCCTTGACGTTGCAGATGAGCACGAGCGTCGGGACCGCCGTGAAGGGGTCCATGACCGCAGTGCTCGGATCCGGCATCAGCAGCATGTCCGATTCGTCGATCGTCTGGAAGCCGCGGATGGACGAGCCGTCGAACCCGAGCCCATCCTCGAAGATGCCCTCGTTCAGCTCGGAGACGGGAATCGAGAAGTGCTGCCAGAGGCCCGGGAGGTCGATGAACCGGAGGTCGACGATCTTGGCGCCTTTGTCCTTGGCCAGCTTGAGGACTTCCTTGGGGGTCATGCCGCGCTCCTTCTCCTCTCAGAGTGTGGACAGTCGGCGGTCCGTGGCCGGCGGCGCCCAGGCGCCGCCGGCCGGCTTACGTTAAGAAACCGTTCCCTTGAAATCAAGCGCCGCGGTCAATGCGCCGCGCGAGGCTTCGCTCCCGCCGTCCGCATGGCTTCGCCGAACGCCCCGCTCGAGCTGGTCGTCTCGCCGTAGGCGCCGCCGCCCAGGGCGTACGCGGTCTCCGAATGCTGGGAGAGGTCGAGTCCGACCTCCTCGTCTTCCTCGGACACGCGGAGCCCCACCAGGGCGTCCACGACCTTCAAAATGATCGCGGTGCCCACCACCGCGAGGGCGATGGTCGCCACCACGGCCACGATCTGGTTCCAGAGCTGAGCGGGATTGCCATAGAAGAGACCATCGCCACCGGCATCGTTGATCAGCTTGGTAGCGAAGAGCCCGGTGGCCAGGGCCCCCCAGGTCCCACCCACGCCGTGCACGCCCACGACGTCGAGCGAGTCGTCGTAGCCGATCTTTGATTTGAAGTTGCAGGCGTTGTAGCAGAGGAAGCCGGCGACGATCCCGATGATGATGGCGGCCACCGGCCCCACGTACCCAGAAGCGGGCGTGATCGCCACGAGCCCAGCCACGGCGCCGGAGGCCGCACCGAGCACCGTGGGCTGGCCTCGCATGATCCATTCCGTGAACATCCAGCCGAGGGCGGCCGCTGCCGCGGCCGTATTGGTGGCGAGGAAAGCGCTGGCCGCAAGGGCGTTGGCCTCGAGCGCGCTCCCCGCATTGAAGCCGAACCACCCGAACCACAGGAGCGACGCCCCCATCACGGTCAGTGGCAAGTTGTGCGGAGGCATCGGGTGGTGGCCATATCCGCGCCGTCGGCCGAGCATGAGGGCACACACCAGCGCGGAGATGCCCGACGAGATATGCACGACGGTACCGCCGGCAAAATCCAGCGCTCCGAGCTTCTTGAGCCAGCCCCCATCACCCCACACCCAGTGGGCCAAGGGGTCGTAGACGAAGGTGGCCCAGAGGAGCGTGAAGAGGATGAAGGCGGAGAACTTCTTGCGCTCGGCGAAGGCGCCGGTGATCAGGGCCGGGGTGATGATGGCAAACATCATCTGGAACAGCATGAACACCTGATGCGGAATGGTCTTCGAGTAGGCGTCGAAGGGATCCCCTCCCACCCCGCGCAACCCGATCCACTCGAGGCCACCGATGATTCCGCCCTTGTCAGGGCCGAAGGCGAGACTGTATCCCCACAGCACCCACTGGATGGAAATGATCGCCATGATGATGAAGCTGTGCATGATCGTGGCGAGGGCATTCTTCTGGCGGACCAGACCACCGTAGAAGAGCGCCAGCCCCGGAGCCGTCATCAACAGAACCAGGGCCGACGACGTCAGCATCCACGCCGTGTCGCCTTTGTCGATCTTCGCCGGTGGAGCAGGATTCCCGGGGGCCGGTGGTGGTGCGGCCGGGGACGGAGCGGCGGCGGGCGGAGCGGGCTGCTGAGCCAGGACGACCGACACGGTGCTCCCGAGTATGAGCATCGTTGCAAGGGCGAGGCTGAGTCGCTTCACGGTGTCCTCCGCCTATCCCGTTTTAGAGAGCGGCCTCGTCGCGCTCGCCGGTCCTGATCCTGACCGCCGACTCGACGGGTTCGATGAAAATCTTTCCATCGCCGATGTTCCCGGTCTTGGCGGCAGCCGCAACGACCTCGGACACCTTTGCGACCAAGTGATCCGGGACGACGACCTCGACCTTGATCTTGGGGAGGAAGTCGACTGTATACTCGCCGCCCCGGTACAGCTCCGTGTGCCCCTTCTGGCGACCGAAGCCTCGTACCTCGGACACCGTCATGCCTATCACGCCGATCTCCGTTAGCGCTTCCTTCAGGTCATCCAGCTTGAATGGCTTGATGATCGCCTCGATCTTCTTCATCGCAGATCCTCCCGGCACGCTGCGCCAGCAACAGACGTGCCGCACCTGGTCAGCCCGGGAGGATCATCAAATTGCGTCGTTGTGGATCAGGGGCCGCTCCTTGACCGCAGCATTGCCTACGCATTAGGCAATGGAGCCTAGGATGCCCGCGTTTCGAGCGGTCCCCACTCGAGCGTCAGACGCCGGTTGGTCTCTGAGGGATGCGGTGCTTGCGGAGCTTGGAATAGAGGGTCGGCCGGCGGAGGCCAAGGAGGGCGGCGGCGGCTTGCTTGTTCCACCCCGTCTGCTCCAACGCCTTCAAGATCGACGCGCGCTCGATCGCCTCCAGCGAGCCAGCTGGTACCGACGCCGGCGAGATCCCTCCATCTGCTCGGCCGGTGGCCAACGCCTGGAGAGACTCGGGTAAATCGGTCACGGTGATCTGCGCCCCGCGCGCCACCAGTACCGCACGCTCGACCGCATGCTGGAGCTCCCGCACGTTACCCGGCCAGGTGTAGTGCAAGAGGCGCCGATAGGCCTCGGGCTCGATCCCGTCCACCCGGCGGGCATGCTTGGTCCGGTAGCGGTCGAGGAAGGCCCGCACGAGCAGCGGAATATCCTCTCGGCGCTCGCGCAAGGGGGGCACGAGTATCGTCACGGTGTTGATCCGAAAGTAGAGGTCCGGCCGAAGGAAACCCTCCTCGACGGCCACTTCGGGATTCCGGTTGCTGGAGGAGATGAGCCGGAAGTCGACGGACGCCGCCTTGCCGCTCCCGACCCGGCGCACCACTCGTTCCTCCAGGACGCGCAGGAGCTTGGCCTGGAGGTCGGCGGGCATTTCGGTGATTTCGTCGAGGAGCAGAGAGCCACCGTGGGCCTCCTCGAGGAGCCCGCTCTTTTCGGTGGTGGCACCGGTGAACGCCCCTCGAGCGTGACCGAACAACTCGGACTCGATGAGGTCTTTGGGAAGCGCTGCGCAATTGATCTTGACCCAGGGTCCCTGGCGACGCTGGCTTCGCTCGTGCAGCGCATTGGCCACCAGTTCCTTGCCCGTCCCGCTTTCTCCCACGATCAACACCGCGGCGTCCGCGTCGGCCACGGCCGCGACGGTCTCTAGAACGCGCTGCATGCTGGGGGTGGCACTCAAGATCTCGGTGTCGGCGCCGCGCTCGGCCAGGCGGCGCCGGAGATCGGAGTTCTCGGCGATGAGCTTCCGATGATCGAGGGCCGCGCGCATCAGCGTGCTCACCTCGTCGGGATCGAAGGGCTTTTCCAGGACGTAGAACGCCCCTGCGCTCTTCGTCGCCTCCATGGCCTTTCGCACCGAGCCGTAAGCCGTGACGATGATGACTTCGAGGGTGGGATCGCGCCGCTTCAGCTCCCGAGTCAGCTCGATGCCGTCACCGTCGGGCAGCATGAGGTCGATGATGGCTCCCTCGACATCCGTCCGCATCGCGTGGGAAAGGGCGGCCTCCACGTTGCCCGCGGTCAGCACGCGGTAGCCTTCCGCCTCCAAGGTGAGCCGCAATCCATCGGCGATCGTCGGCTCGTCGTCGACCACGAGGACGCTGCGGCCCGGCGTTCTCATGGCTCGCTCTGGTGCGCAAACCGCCCATCGATGGGCAGCCGCACGGTCACGGTCGTCCCTTGCCCAGATGCGCTCTCCAGGCGAAGCTCGCCGCCGTGGCGCTCGATCACCGAGCGCGCGATGGCCATACCGAGACCGGTGCCCTGAGGCTTGGTGGTGAAGAACATGTCGAAGGCGCGGGCGAGGGTCTCCGCGCTCATGCCAACCCCGGTGTCCTCGATCGTCACCGTCAAAGCGCCTCGAGCGGCGACGTAAGCCGTGCGAATGGTCAACGCGCCACCGCGCTCCAGCGCCTCCAGGCCATTCAGAATCAGATTCAGGAACGCCTTGCGCAGCTCGCGCGCGTCCACGAAGGCCTCCGGGCAGGTCGGATCGTACTCACGCGCGATCTCGATGGCCTCGCCGGGGTGGCGGGCGCGCGCGAAGGTAAGGCACTCGTCGAGGATCGGATGGAGAGCGGCCCGCGCGCGGTGGAGCTCGGAGGGGCGTCCGAACGCCGTGATTTCCGACACGACCTCGCCAAGGCGCTCCACTGCCGTCCCAATCTTGCGCGCCGTCTCCGCGCCGTCGGCATCGCCCCCGCGCTCGAGCCGGTGCTCGAGGTGGCGAGCGTAGAGGAGGATGCCCGAGAGCGGGTTCCGCAGCTCGTGAGCCACCTGCGTGGCCATGCGCCCCAGGGCGGTCAACGCGCCGCCGCGCAACCGCTCGTACTCATGGGTGTTCCGGATGGCCACCGCCGCCTGGGCGGAGAACAAGGCGAGCAGTTCCAGATCGTCATATCCCGGCTCTACACGCGGCGACGTTTCGATGACCATGGCTCCGGCCGGCCCCCGCTGCACGACGAGCGGCGCAGCCACGAGCAATCGCCCTTCGGAGCTCGGGGTCGTCGTCGGCGCACCCTTCTCCATGGCTCGCGAGGCCGCTGCCTCGAGCGCCTCCGACCTTGCACCGGGAGCGCCTGCGCTGGCTACCGGCACGAGCCCGGTCTCGCCGCGCTGAAAGACCACGCAGCGCTCGGCGTCGATGGTTTCCATGGCGGCGTTGGCCACGGACTCCAAGACGAGTTCGAGATTGCCCGATGAGGCCAGAATCTCGCCGATGGCGAGCAGCCGCTCGCGGTCCCGCGCCCAGCGACGCACCGACAAGGCGCGCGCGATCTTGCGCTGGAATTCGTCGGGAACGAATGGCTTGGTAAGGTAATCGAAGGCCCCGCGCTGGATGGCCTGCACGGCCGACTCGATGGTGGCGTGCGCGGTCATGATGAGGACCGGCAGGTGAGGCTGGTGGCTGTGGATGGCCTCGGTCAACCGCATACCGTCCAGGGGCTTCATCCGGAGGTCGACCAGCGCCGCCTCGAATCGGATTGCGGCGGCGATCTCCACGGCGCGCTCGGGATCTCGCGTCGCGGTGACCTCCAAACCCAGCGTGGCCAGTCGAATCTCGAGCACTTCGAGGATCTGAGGGTCGTCATCGACGACCAGCAGGCGACCCTTCATCGGCGGCGTTCCAGGCGCAGGTCCACGTTCTTCAGCTTCTCCAGGTCGGTGCGCAGCCGCTCCGTTTCGGCGACCAGCCTCGCCAACTCCGCCTGGCGATCGGCCAGCTCCTGCCGCACCCGGTTCAGCTCGCTTTCGCGGGCCACGAGCTCGCGACGAAGCTGGTTCAGCTCTCGTTCGGAGTCCTCCGCCTGCTCCCTGATGCGAAGGACCTCCGCATTGATGCGGTGGACCTCGGTGCTGGTCGCGCTGAGCGACCCGAGGAGGTCACGCGTCGCGCGCGCGCGCCGCGTGGCCCCATCCCCGGGATATTCGCGAGCGAAGTCGCCATACGCCTCCATCGCCGCTTCGTAGCTGCCCTGCTCGAGCAGGCTATCGGCACGGGTGAGCAGAAGCGCCGCGGGGGATGGCGGAGGGGACGGGGACAGCGCCGCCGGCGGTGCCGGGGGCGCCGGCGCCGCCGAGGCACACCCCGCCATCACGGCGATGGCCGGCAACCACCATCGGGTCCTCATGCCGCGCGACGCGTCCGCGGCAGCGTCACCGTAAAGCGCGTGCCTTTGCCCTCAGCGGACTCTACCGCGACGCGACCCCCATGCGCCTCGACCACGCCACGCACAATGGCGAGGCCAAGCCCGCTGCCTCCCCGGTCGCGGCGGACTTGCTGGTAGCGCTCGAAGATGCCGGGGAGGGCCTCCGGGGGGATGCCCACGCCGGTGTCCTCCACGTCGAGAATGACCTCGGGACCCGCATCGGTGGTGCGGACCCGCACCTGGCCGCCCTTCGGTGTGAAACGGACGGCATTGGTTCCCAGGTTGATGACGACCTCACCAAGCCGTTCCCCGTCGCCCTCGATGACGAAGTCATCGCCGAGGCGCTCCTGGGCTAGAAGCACTTCCCCGGTCTCCGCCTGCGGCCGCAATTCTTCCAGCGCGCGCTCGACGACAAGGGCGAGGTTGACGGGTCCCGACTGGAGGGGAAGCGTTCCCGCCCGCAGGCGGGACAGGTCGAGGAGGCGATTCACGAGGCCCAAGATGCGGTCGGAGCTGGCGCTGATGATGTTCACCAATCGCGCCTGCCGCGGGCTGAGTGGTCCCGCCAGCTCATCCCGGAGCAGGTACGCGGCCTCCGAGATGGAGCCGAGTGGCGACTTGAGATCGTGGGAAATCGTCGCGAGAAATTCTTCCTTCATCTCGTCGACCTGACGAAGCTGCTGGACCATCGCGTTGAAGGACCGGGCCAGCTCCCCTACCTCGTCGCGCGCTCTGATTGCGATGGGCGCGCTGAACGAGCCGTCGGCCACGGCGCGCGTCGCCACCGACAAACGCCGCAGCGACCGCGTCATGCGAAAGGCCACGATTCCGGTGCCCGCGAGGGCGAGCCCCGCCGCGGCCCCGAGGCCCGTCATGACCCACCGCCACGTTCGGCGCTCGAGGCGCATGGTTTCGGCCAATGCCTTCTGAGCGACGATGTCCGTCTCCCGCGCGACGCGCTCCAGCGCCTCCTCCACTCGCCCGGCGCGGGCCGAGCCCTCGCCCTCCACCAGGCGCAATGCCCGAGCCCGGTTGCCGCGGGCCAGCAAGGCCCGCTCCTCGGCCACGATCGCGCGGTAGTCCTCGAACGCCGTCGTGGCGTCGGCGACCGCCTGGCGCTGGGTGCTGGTGGCCATGGCCCCGACCAGCTCGGCCAGTTCCTCCTCCACCCGCTCGGCGCCTTCGTCCCAGAGCTTCGCGTAGCGCGGATCGCGGAGGATCAAGTGGCGGGCCTCGAGGCGGCTCAGGCTCCGCACGGCGTCGCGCAGCGAGGAGGCCAGCCTGACGGCGGGGAGGGTGTGATTGGCGATTTCTCGATTGACGGAGACGAGGCGCCCCACGGCACTCAGACTGAGCAAACCCACGATCGCCAGGACCAGGACGACGACCGCCGACGTGAGGAAGATCTTTGAGGCCAGCCGCATGTGCGTGGTCAGGGTGCCTGGTTTCGCCGCCCGGATCAAGCGCGGTCTCGCGACAGCGGGCCTTGAAAGGACCCCCGTGCCTCGCGCGGGGCACCCCGATGACGCCATGGTCCCTCGATATTCAGACACCTTCTGGACGCGCCCGATCTTCACCTCTCCGGCGGGGTCGGAGGGCCGGCCAATGACTGCGCGCGGTGACACCAGACCGCGAGAACGGAAATGGCCGCCGGGGTCACTCCGGGGATGCGCGACGCCTGGCCGAGCGAGCGCGGCCGGACGGCGGCAAGACGCTCCCGGATCTCGGTGGACAGCCCTGGGATGGCCGCGTAGTCAAAGGCATGCGGGATCAGGTGCTGCTCTTGCCTCTTGAAGCGCGTGACCTCGTCAAGCATGCGGCGGATGTAGCCACCGTACTTCGAGGACACCTCGACCTGCCGCATCACCAGAGGATCGGTCACCGCCTGCGGGTCGAGCCGGGCGAGATCGGCATAGGTCATATCGGGTCGGCACAGCATCGTGAGGAGAGGGATGCCGCCGACATGCCGGTGGCGAAGTCGCTCGATCTCCTGTTCGACCTGGGTCCGGCGGTGCTCCACCGCGTCGTAGCGAGAGCGAGCCACGAGACCGAGCCGGTATCCGGCCGCCGTCAAGCGCAAGTCGGCGTTGTCTTCGCGCAGCAGCAGGCGGTACTCGGCCCGGGACGTAAACATGCGATAGGGCTCCAGCGTCCCCTTGGTCACCAGGTCGTCGACCAGGACAGCCATGTAGCATTCGGAGCGGTCGAGCAGGAACGGCTCCTGGCCCAGCGCGGCGCGGGCCGCGTTGATCCCGGCCCAGAGTCCCAGCGCGGCGGCCTCTTCGTACCCCGTCGTACCGTTGATCTGCCCGGCGAGGTACAGGCCAGGAACCGCCCGGCATTCGAGGGTCGAGCGCATCTGCGTGGGGGGCACGAAATCGTACTCGATGGCGTAGCCTGGGCGCATGATTTCCGCTCGTTCGAGGCCAGCAATCGAATGGACCAGGCGTTCCTGTACGTCAACGGGAAGGCTGGTGGAAAGGCCGTTGACGTAGACCTCCTCGGTGTCGAGACCATCGGGCTCCAGGATCACCTGATGCCGCTCGCGATCGGCGAAGCGCACAACCTTGTCTTCGATGGAGGGGCAGTATCGAACGCCGGTGGCGTCGATGACTCCGGAGTAGAGCGGCGAGCGGTCGAGATTGTCGCGGATGATCGCGTGCGTCTCCGGCGTGGTGTACGTGAGGAAGCAGGCGACCTGCCGCAGCGGCAGAACGCTGGTGGCCCAGTGGAAGGGCCACGGCTCGGGATCGCCCCACTGCACTGGGAGTCGGGCAACGTCAATGGTCGAGCGGCGCAGGCGCGGTGATGTGCCCGTCTTCAGCCGTCCCAGCGTGAGGCCAAGGTCGCGCAGCGAGTTGGAGAGATCCACGGCGGCGAACTCGCCGGCCCGCCCGGCACTGTGCCGGTTGAAGCCGACGTGGATGAGCCCTCGCAGGAACGTCCCCGCGGTGATCACGGTGGCCCCCGCGCGGTAGGGCACGCCGAGCTGATCGCTGACCCCCACGGCCCGTCCGCCTTCCACCAAGATCCGCGTCGCTTGACCTTGACGCACTTCGAGATTTGCCTGCTCTTCCACCGTGCGCTTCATGACGAGGCGATAGCGGGCGCGGTCGCACTGCGCTCGCGTGGCGCGAACGGCGGGACCCCGTGAGGCGTTGAGCGTCCTAATCTGGATCGCGGCGGCGTCAGCCGCCCGACCCATCTCACCCCCGAGGGCGTCGATCTCACGCACGAGATGCCCCTTGGCCGTACCGCCGATGGCGGGATTGCACGACATCTGTCCGATGGCGTCGAGGTTCATGGTGAGCAGGAGTGTCCGGCACCCCAGGCGCGCCGCCGCCAGCGCCGCCTCGATCCCGGCATGACCCGCTCCCACGACGACCAGGTCGAACTCGGGCATGCGTTCTACTGCATAACAGACGCCGATGTCGATGCGCAACGCAGCCCTGCGCCCCTGTCGTCACCCCCGGCCATCCCCGCGACGCCGCAGCGCCGCGCACTCAGAACAGGCGACCCACGGTTCAGGTCGAGCGGAACGCGCTCGCGACAAGCGTCGCGCCGTCGCGACAAACAACGGCTCCCGCAATTGCAAAGGCCCTAGGCGTGGCCTACGATAAGGCCGGTGTTGTCCCAGCCGTGACTCGGAGCAGGAGGACGCCCGTGGAGTTCGGATGGTCGCTGCCTGGTCGCGGCCCCTTGGCCAGGCCGGATCTCCTGGTGAGAATCGCCCAGGAAGCCGAGTCCCTTTGCTATTCCTCCGTCTTCGTGACGGACCACGTGATCCTTCCCGCGTCCTCCGCGCGCTCGGTCTATCCGTACTCGCCAACGGGCCGGCTCCCGGGCGGCGCGGCGCAAGACTATCTGGAGCCCTTCTCGCTCCTCGCGTACCTCGCTCACGCCACCAAGCGCATCAAGCTCGGCACCAGCGTGCTCGTGGTGCCCTATCGCAATCCGCTGGTGACCGGAAAAATGCTGGCGACCATCGACCTGCTCTCTGGCGGCCGCCTCATCCTCGGCGCCGGAGTGGGATGGCTGCGCGAGGAATTCGAAGCCCTCGGGGCGCCACCGTTCGAGGAGCGCGGGCAGGTGACCGACGAGTACCTTCGCCTCATGCGCGCCATGTGGACGACCGATCCGGTGTCGTTCGAGGGACGCCACTACTCGGTGCGCGACGTGCACGCACTCCCGAAGCCGTCCCAGAAGAATGGCATCCCTGTCTGGATCGGCGGTCATACGGACGCCGCCGTGCGCCGGGCCGGGGCGCTCGGCGACGGCTGGCATCCGATCGGTCTTCGGCCGCCTGCCGTCCTGCTGCCCGATGAGTATGCGGCCAAGGCTGACATGGTCCGGTCGACGGCGCGGAGCGCGGGTCGCGATCCCGACGGCATCACGCTCAGCCTCCGTGTGCCCATGGAGGTTCGGCCGAGAGGCACGAAGGGGCCTACGAACGGCGAGCGCCCGCTGTTCCAGGGGACGGCAGAAGAGGTGGCCGGGGACATCGATCGCTACGCCGCCCTCGGGGTGACCCATTTCGTCTTCGACCACGTTAGCCCCACGATGGCTGGAGCGCTCACCAACATGAAGCGCTTCGCCAGCAGTGTTCGCCCTCACATCGCCCGCCGCCCGGCGCGGGCGAAGAATCCAACCGCACGGGCGAAGAATTCAAGCGACAGACGGCGCCACGGGAAAACATGAAGAAAGCAGCGGAGCCAGTTCGCACCGAAAACCGACACCCTCGGTTCAAGCCGAGCACCCGGCGCCCACTACAATGACCATCTCGCGCGACCAGGCGTGCGCGCTGCTCGAGGCACCCGCGCCAGTCCTGCCGGATCTCCTCACCGCCGCGAGCGAGGTGCGCGACCGCGGACGAGGGCGCACGGTGACTTTCTCGAAGAAGGTCTTCATCCCGCTCACCACCCTCTGCCGCGACTACTGCGGCTACTGTGCGTTTCGCCGAGACCCCGGTGAACCGGGCGCCCACACCATGACGCCAGACGAAGTGCTGGCCCTTGCCCAGGCCGGTGGTCGCCTGGGGGCCAAGGAGGCGCTGTTCTCCCTAGGCGACAAGCCGGAGGCCGCCTTCCCCGAGCACCGCGCGTTCCTGCGCCGCCACGGCCATCGCACGACCCTCGGCTATCTGCGCGCCATGGCCGCGCTGACGTTGGAGGCATCACCCCTGCTGCCCCACGTCAATCCCGGCGTGATGAGCGAACGCGATCTCGCGGCGCTCCGCGAGGTGAGTGTCAGCATGGGCTTGATGCTGGAAACGGTCTCCGAGCGACTACTCGCCCCCGGCCGGGCCCACCACCGCGCGCCCGACAAGGTGCCCGCGCGACGGCTGCGGACGATCGCGCTGGCCGGCAAACTGCAGATCCCATTCACCACGGGCCTGCTCTTCGGCATCGGCGAGACGCCGGCCGAGCGCGTGGATACGCTGCTGGCCATCCGCGATCTCCACGAACGATACGGCCACGTCCAGGAGGTCATCATTCAGAACTTCCGGGCGAAGCCGCGCATTCCCATGCGCGATGTCCCAGAGCCGTCGCTGGCCGATCTGCTCCGCACCCTCGCTGTGGCCCGCCTCGTTCTGGGATCCGAGATCAACATCCAGGCGCCGCCGAATCTGTCGGCCGACGCGTACCCGCGCTTACTGGCGGCGGGGCTCAACGACTGGGGCGGCATCTCTCCCCTTACGCTGGACCACATCAACCCCGAACGACCCTGGCCGATGATCCGCGATCTGCGCGACAGCACCGCTCGCCAAGGATTTACCCTGCGGGAGCGCCTTGCCATCTATCCCGAATTCACGGGTCGGCCCGAGTTCCTCGCCGAGCCGCTGCGCGCGCGGGTCGACGCCCTCATCGACAACCAGGGCCTGGTAAAGGAATCGCATGAGCACTGGCGACACTGGTAGCATCCGGATCGGGCTAGACTGGGCAGCGCCCTCCGTTCGCCGCATCCTGGCGGGCTGCCTCGACGGTGGCGAGCTGTCGGGCGCCGACGCCCTCGCGCTGATGGAGGTCCAGGGCCGCGACGCTCATGCCCTGACCCTGGTCGCTGACGAGCTGCGGCGACGACAGGTCGGCGACGTGGTCACCTACGTCGTCAATCGCAACATCAACTTCACCAACGTCTGCATCAAGCACTGTACGTTCTGTGCCTTCAGTCGTGATCATCGCGAGGAGGAAGGCTATTTCCTTCCCCTCGACGAGATCGTCCGGCGGGCCGAAGAAGCCGCCGAGCTGGGCGCCACCGAGGTGTGCATCCAGGCGGGGCTTCCCCCCAAGCTCGATGGTCGCTACTACATCGACCTCACCCGCGCTATCAAGCGATCGTTGCCCGACATGCACATCCATGCCTTCTCGCCCGAGGAGGTGCTGTACGGCTCCGTGCGCTCGGGGCTTCCCGTGCGCGAGTACCTGGGCGAGCTGCGCGAGGCGGGACTCGGCACGTTGCCCGGAACCTCGGCCGAGATCCTCGATCAGGAGATCCGCGACGTCATCGCCCGCGGGCGCATCACGGTGGCGCAGTGGATCGACGTCATCACCAGCGCGCACGCCCTCGGCATCCGCACCACGTCGACCATCATGTACGGTCATGTCGAGACGCCCGCCCATTGGGTGCGTCACATGGCGCTGCTCCGCTCGATCCAGAAAGACACTGGCGGCTTCACGGAGTTCGTCCCCCTCTCGCTCATCCACTCGGAAGCGCCGATGTACGCCAAGGGTCTGCTGCCCAACGTGCGACCGGGTGCCACGGGGATGGAGGTCGTGCGCTTGCATGTGCTTGCGCGCCTGATGCTGGGAGAGACCTTCGGCAACATCCAGGCGTCCTGGGTCAAAGAGGGTCCGAAGCTCGCTCAACTCCTTCTGGCGGTCGGCGCGAATGACCTGGGCGGCACGCTCATCAACGAGTCGATCTCCACGTCGGCGGGGGCACAGTACGGGCAGCTCGTCCCTCCGGCGGAGCTGCGGCGACTCATCCGTGACGCGGGTCGTCTCCCCGCTCAGCGGGACACCCTGTACGGCATCGTGCGACGCTACGACGATGGTGTGGAGGAAGACTCGCCCCTCGATCACGTGGAGAACGCAGAGGCCCGCTTCGGCTCGTATCGGCGCCTCATCGCCTCGGGCGAATTCCGGTTCACGGCCCGGTAGTGAACGCGGAGACCCTGTGCTATTAATGCGTCTCACGCTCAACCACCTCGACTGATGGAGGGACGCCTGTGGCAAAGATGATGACCAAGTCGGCTACGTACGCGCAGCTCGCCCAGAAGACCAACCTGACCAAGAAGCAGGTCGCCGAGCTGTTCGACGCCACCCTCGCTCTGGCCCAGAAGGAGGCGAAGAACGGTTTCGTGGTGCCCGGCTTCGGCAAGCTCGTTCTCGCCAACCGGAAGGCACGCATGGGGCGCAATCCGCAGACCGGCGAACCCATCAAGATTCCCGCCAAGCGCGTGTGCAAGTTCCGGCTCGCCAAGAGCCTGAAGGACACGGTGCTTGGCAAGAAGTAACACGCGGGGCCGCCGCCCGCCCGCCTCGCGCGCGACGCGAAGCGCGCCCGCACCCGCGGTCGCCGTCGGCCCACCGCTGGCCTCGGCCGTCCTGCCTCGGGCCTGGCACGGTCTGATGTTCCGACCCCTCGCTGAGGCCAGCCAGGCGCGGCCGCTCTTCGACTTTGCCGCCTTGTCCTGGCCGTCGACGACCAATCCATTGGTCGCCTGGGGCGCCTTCGAGCCACGCGGCGGGAGCGAGAAGCTGGTCGGTGCCGTCGTGGCAGAATCGTGCGGTCGAACCGCCTTGCTTCACGGTCCCGTCGTGGTAGCCGAACACGAGCCGCTCGAGGTCGCGGCCACACTCGCGGGGGCCATTCTCGACCAGGCCACAGCGCTGGGCGCTCACACCCTCTTCGCTCAGCCTCAAGGACTGGATCGCCTCTGGGTTCGCTTCGGCTTCATCCCGGTTCCGGAGGGCACCCTGCCCGAGGATCTCTCCGGAAGGCCGGGCGACGGGCTGTACGCCTGGCGAGGCGGCAGCGCTGTCTGGTCGCTGCGCGACGTCAGCAGCGCCTGAAACTCATGCGCGTGACCGCACTCGCCGGCGGGACCGGCGCCGCGAAGCTCGTTCGCGGCCTGGCCGCGTGCCTGCCGGCCACCAATCTCACGATCATCGGCAACACCGGTGACGACGTGGAGGTGTGGGGTCTGCACGTCTCCCCTGACCTCGACACGCTCACCTATGCGCTCGCTGGCCGCCTCGACGTGGCGCGCGGGTGGGGCATCACCGGCGAAACCTTCCGGTGCCTCGAGGCCATGGTCGATCTGGGCGGAGATACCTGGTTCAACCTTGGCGACCGCGATCTCGCCACGCATCTGGTGCGCAGCCGAATGCTGCGGGAGGGCATTTCGCTCTCGGTGGCAACCGCCGAGATCGCGCGTCGCCTCGGCGTGCGGTCGCGAATTCTCCCCATGAGTGACGAGCCGGTGCGCACACGGGTGACCACACACGGCGGCTGGCTCTCCTTCCAGGAGTACTTCGTCCGCGAGAAGGCGATGGTCGAGGTGCTCGACGTCGAGTATGCGGGGGCCATGAGGGCGCGACCGGCCCCGGCGGTCCTCGAGAGTGTGACAGACGCCGACCTCGTGGTGGTGTGCCCCTCGAATCCAGTCACCTCCATCGGTCCGATCCTCGCCGTCCCTGGTCTCGTCGAGGCGTTGCACGCCGCACGCGCGCCGCGGGTCGCGGTGAGCCCGATCGTCGGCAATGCCGCCGTGTCGGGGCCGGCGGGAGCCCTCATGCGCGCCCGCGGGTTACCGGTCTCGCCCGTCGGCGTGGCCGCCGCCTATGGCCCGTGGCTGACCCTCCTCGTTGTGGATGAGACGGACCGCGCCTGCGCGCGGGCGTTGCGAGAGACGGGCGTCGGGACCCTGGTCGCGCCGATTCTCATGACCGACCGGGAGCGTGAAGTGGCTCTCGCCCAGCGGATCCTCGAGGCGGTCGCCGCATGATCGGGGTAGCCGTTCCCGTCAAGGACCTCATCAATGCCAAGCAGCGGCTGCTCTCTGTACTGCAGCCGGCGGAGCGAATCGAGCTGTCGCGCGCGATGCTGCGCGACGTGCTGCGTTCGCTCGCCGTCGCACGGCTCGACGTCGTGTGGGTGGTGACGCGCGATGCTGGCGTGATGGCGACCGCGCAGCCCCTGGGTGCCGAGATCCTCGCCGAGGCGTCGAACCAGGGGCACACCGCGGCGGTGGCCCATGCCCAGGCTCACGCCACAAAGCTCGGTGCGCGCCTCTTCGCGACGATCCCCGGCGACGTTCCCTGCGTCACCGCCGCCGACGTGCGCGCCCTCGTGGACACTGCGGCCTCGTCTCCCAGCGCCGTGTTCGCGCCGTCCCGCTCGGGACTCGGTACGAACGGCGTGGCACTGTCCCCCCCTGACGTCATGCCGCTCACCTTCGGGGAGCCGTCGTTCGAGAACCATCTGACCACGGCACGCCGTCGCGGGCTCCTCCCTCGCGTCCTCGATTTGCCACGCCTTGGTCTCGACATCGACGGGCGCGACGATCTCCGCGTGCTGCTCGCCGAGGGTTCCGACACGGAAAGCGGTCGCTTGCTCGCCGCGTGGTCCATGGCTGACCGACTCGACCGAGAGTCTCCCCTCGGAACGCGCAGGGTTTCATGACGCGCTACGAGGTGATCGGAATCGCGGGGATCCCGGAAGTCCGTCCGGGTGACGACCTGGCCGCGCTCATCTTGGGCGCGGCGGCGCGCCAGGGCACGCCGCTGGCCCGCGGGGATCTCCTCGTGGTCGGCCAGAAGATCGTGTCGAAGGCGGAAGGCCGGCTCCTTCGCCTGAGCGAGGTCGCTCCGTCGGAAATCGCCCAGGCAATGGCCGCCGGTCTTGGACGCGACCCTCGCCTGGTCGAGGTGATCTTGCGCGAGTCGCGCCGGGTGGTGCGCATGGATCGCGGCGTCCTCGTCATGGAGACGCGCCACGGATGGGTCTGCGCCAATGCCGGCGTCGACCAATCGAATGTCGACGTCGACACCGTCGCCCTCCTGCCCGAGGACCCCGACCGCTCTGCGCGCGAGTTGCGCGGGATCATCCGCACGCGCGAGCGCATCGACGTGGCCATCATCATCGCCGACACGTTCGGGCGACCGTGGCGGGAAGGCCTGACGAACGTGGCGATTGGCCTCTCGGGTTTCGCGCCGCTGCGGAGCTACCTCGGCGAGCTCGACTCGGCCGGCCGCCCGCTGCAGGCGACCATCATCGCCCTGGCCGATGAGCTGGCCGGCGCCGCGGAACCCGTAATGGGCAAGCTGGACCGCATCCCCGTGGCCATCGTGCGCGGACTCGCCCTCGCCGCCGGGGAGGAGGGTTCGAAGAGCCTCCTTCGCGATCCGTCCCGCGACCTGTTTCGATGACGGAGAGATCCGAATGAATGTGGCGATCCTCGGCGGCACAGGCAAGGAAGGGGCCGGACTCGCGGGGCGGTGGGCCCGGGCCGGACACGCGATCATCATCGGCTCGCGCGACGCCGAGCGGGCGCGCGCCACGGCGGCAGAGTTGCGACAGGTCACCGGGAAGAGCGACATCAGCGGGCAGAGCAACGCGGAGGCGGCCCAGCGCGGCACGGTGGTGGTGCTGGCGCTGCCCGCGCAGGGACTCGCCAGCACGCTGCCGGAGGTGCGGGCGGGGTGCCGCGACAAGGTGGTGATCAGCACCGTCGTGCCCCTCACCTTTGGAGGTGGGCGACTCTTCACCCCGCCGCCGGCCGGGTCGTCCGCAGAAGAGGCCAAAGCTCTCTTGCCGGAGGCCAGGGTCGTCGCCGCCTTCCATCACATCGCGGCGCACGAGCTCTCGGCCAGCAAGCAGGCCATCGAGTGCGACCTGCTGCTCTGCGGCGGGGACGGCGAAGCCAAGCAGGTCGTCGTCGACCTGGCCACCTCCATGGGGCTGCGCAGCGTCGACGTCGGGCCGCTAACCAACGCGGGACCTCTGGAGGGCATTGCCGCCGTTCTGGCTACGATCAACCGCCGCTACAAGCTGAAGAACTCCGGTCTGAAGATCACGGGGCTGGATCGTTGAACTTGGAGAGGGCGCGGCGCCCCCTCCAAACCTCCCCGCTCGCCCGCCGGGCGACAATGCGCTCATCCAACCTCTCCGTGTGAACCGGGAGGGGGCGCGGCGCCCCCTCCAAAC
>JBKPAK010000174.1:0-12735 GCA_046726415.1 Candidatus Methylomirabilota bacterium | reverse complement strand
CGGTTACATCGGTTACATCCCTATCTTTTCCAACAGTTAGCGCCGCTTTCATATCGGTTACACGCGGCTTCTGTAACCGATCCGAATTGGGCTTTTTCGCCAATGATTCCAAGGATGTAACCGGTTCAGAGGGGGTTTGAGGGGGAAGAGGCGGAAGGTAGCGGTCAAACACCGGTCGAAGGTCACCGAGGTCGTACCCCTTGTAGACCCCTTCGTCACGGATGGGCTTCGACCTTACCCCGAAGGGCTTGAGCAGCCCAGCCAGCTGGCGAGCGGTCAGGGACCGGCCATGCCGGTAGTCCGCCCACGGTCTCTCGGTCATGGAGACCAGCTGCTCGATGATGTCCGTGGTGGGCATCTTGGTCCGCTCAAGGACCTGGAAGAGGTACCGGAGGTCGGTCAAAACCGCCAGCCCTTCCTCGGCGTCGTCCTCATCGCCTCCTGACAGCGCGATCGCCGCTTTACGGGCCTTGTCGGGCCATTGCCCCCCCGCGCAGTCGGCGATCGCACACATCACCCTCCAATTGTCCTGAGCCCTGTCATGAAGCTCCTCAGGGAGGACAGGGTCAGCCGCCCGGAGGTCGTCGAGATGATCGAACGCCCAGCGGGCGACCTCCTCGGCTAGCGGCCGATGCTCATCGAGGCGGTCGAGACGAAGGCGCGTGAGCTTGACCGCTTTCGGACGCCGCTGCATCGGAATCACGATCGACCGATCGGCCATGGTCGAGGGCAACGCGCCGATCAAGGCCAGCCATTTTGGACCGAACGAACTGAAGCTCCGGGTTTCGTGATGATCGCCGACGGACCGATGCACGGATGCTGTGGCCCGCGTATGCCCGCCGTTGTACAAACAGCGAAGCTCGTCGTTGTTTGCGAAAACCACATCCGCTTCGTCGACGATCAGCGTCGGCCGAAATTTTTCCACGACGCGAAAGGCTGTGGCGGTGGTGATACTCGAGGAGTACAAGCTCCTCTGACAGAGCGACCACGCCAGCGCCAGCACCGTGCTTTTCCCGCACCGCTTCGTCGGCGAGGTCAGCGCGATCATCGGCAAGATGCTCGTGGCCTCGACGGTGTGCGAGAGCACGACGCCAAGCGCCAACGCGGTGGCGGCATGCGGCGGGAGATACACATACGTCTCGAACCGCGCCGCGAGCGCATCGAGCATGGTCGCGCCGTCGACCGCCCATGACGCGCGCACAAACTCCACCGGGACCAGGGCGGAGCCGGCCAGCGGGGAGCCGTCCTTGCGCCGCTCCGGCCCGAGCGCGGCATCGACCAGTTTCGCCGCCCCGCTGACGTGGAGGCTGACGAACAGTTCGATGAGCTTTGACCGCAGCAAGGCATGTTGAATGCGGCTCAGGATGGTCATGCCAAGCCGATCCTTGAACACCTCGAACCGGCGCTCCAGCAGCTCCATCACCGGGCGATCCGGCAGGTTCTCGAAGATGCGGAGGAGCTTCTCCAGACGGTCGGGGTCGGGATCTGCGAATGGATTCTCGCCATGGAAGGGATCTCTCATCGGCGGGCTCCTCGCGCGGCGTTCACGCGGGCCAATCGATCGCGGAGCCACGCGTTGGGGGCTCGCTCGTACGCCAAGCGGATGCAGAGCCGCACGCGTTCGTCGGCAAGCTCCTCGGTGGTCATCAGCGGCAGGTCGAGATGATTCTGCCGCAGCCACTCCTCGTGGAGGTCGCAGGGGCGAGGCATCGCGTAGAGCCGGTCGAGGACGCGGGACGAATACCGCGGGTGCACGGGATTACGCCTGGCGCGGTGCCGTGCGGTAGTTCTCCTCGAGCAGGGCGGTGACATCCGCGGTCTTGACCAACAGTCGCCGCCCGACCTTGAAGTAGGGAATGCGCCCCTGGCGCAGCCACGTGCGCACCGTCCACGGGCTCACGCCCAAGCGCTCCGCGAGCACGTCAATCGGCATCGTCTGCGGGATTTCCACTGGCATCCTGCCCTCCTCCGCGCTCCTACGCCTTGTGGCCTGGACCATCAATTACCACCAGTACTAGGTCTACGCAAGTCATTAAATGAAAATATTGTCAGAATTGTCATTGCGTGCTACGCTCCCGCCAATGGACAGGTTCACGAGCTGGCAGCGGCATCTGGAAGCCTCGCGGCGCGTGCGGGAGACCTTCGCACGCTACACCTTGGCCGACGTCCTTCACTGGGCATTCTCCCTGGCCAAGGAGCTCACCGAGGCCTCCCAGGACGAGCTCGACAGCTTCCTCTACGGACTCGGCGACCGCGTGGCCGCGGTCGAGCCGGCATGGACGCCGCTCGCCGAGGAGCTGCAGCACATGGTCGTCGACACCGTGCGCGCCGAATTGCGCGAGGCGTTCACGGCAATCCGCGGCATCGCGCAGGATGTCGCCAAGGGCGAACAGACGGACTGGATTCCGGTCACGGTTCAGCTCTTCGTGTCGCACCCGGCGGAGGATCGCGAGGGCCGGCCACGGTGGTGCCTGCACGGCCGGCTGGCTGAGGCGCTCGTCTGGATGGCGCTCAAGCTGTTCAGCGAGGTGCCGCGATCACTCATTCGTCCGTGTGCGCTCCCCGGCTGCGAGAGCGTCTACGTTGCGTCGAAGAACCAACGGTACTGTCTCCCCCACCAGCGGGAGGCTCACCGGCAAACCCAGCGCCGGGCCGAACGCGCCTTCCGTGCACGCCAGCGGAGCCAGCGGACCAGGACGAAGAGAAAGCGATGAGCACTGAGGACGAAGGAGGACAACCTATGGACGATCGAGAGTGTAGCGCCCCCCTTCCGGACGGGCCGAGTTTCCCCCTGGTCGCGGTGCTCCTCGTCGAGGGGCCCCGGATGTGGAGTTGGGGCGTCCAGCGCATTGAACGCGTGGAGGACGTCGGCCCCGTCATGAAGGCGATGCGGGCGCGCTGTCTCGCCGCCCTTCACGCGAAGGGCGAGGCCGCGATCCCACCGGTCCGAACCGTCTTGACGTGGGAGCCCGAGACGATGGCGGCCCTTGAGGCGGAATCGCACTCGCGCGCCGGCCGCGGGCCCGGCCCGGTCCTGCTGAGCCTGGCCCATCAGAGGGGGGCAGGATGACGAGGGGGAGACCGATGAGCCGCCGCGCCGAGCGCGCCTTCCGCGCACGCGCCAAGACGAAGAGCAGGAGGACGAAGCGATGAGGAGATCGAAGCGTCGAGACGGACTCTTTCAAAAGAACGGATGGTGGTGGGTGGATTACTGCGATGCCCTCGGCAAGCGCCACCGGAAGAAGGCGGCCCCCGATTACCAGACGGCGAAGTTGATCTACCGCGACCTCATGGGCTCGATCGCGCGCGGTGACGTCCTCGGGACGCGGGAAGAGGGCATGCTCGTCTCAACCTTCGCCGAGCGAGTCTGGTGGCCGCGGGTGGAATCGCGGCTCGCGCCGGTGTGGGCGGACCGCGTGAAGATCTGGATCCTCGATGCCGTGATCCTGCCCGTGTTCGGCACGACGAAGCTGGCCGGACTCCGACCAGAGGCCCTGCAAGGCTGGGCCGCCACCCGGATCGCCACCGTCAGCGCGAGCACATACAACAAGGAACTCTGGGTGCTCAAGAACATCACCAAAAGAGCCGTCGCGTGGGGCTACCTGAAGACGGATCCCGCGATCGGGCTCCGGCGCATGACCGAATCCCGTGGCCGGACTCGCTACCTGACCTCTGAGGAGCGCGCGCAACTCTTGGCCGAGGCGAATCCCGATCTGCGGCTCTACATCCTGACGGCGCTCCACACGGGCGCGAGGCGGGCCGAACTCCTCCGACTGATGTGGCACGATGTCGACTTCACGGCCGGCATGATCTCGTTCGTCAATACCAAGAACCACGACTCACGATCAGTCCCGATGACGGCGACCCTGCGCGCCATGCTGGAGGGACTCGACCGACCAGACGATCTCTTTGCCCCGGTACTGCCACCGCGCGACCCCCTCGTGCTCACCCGGAGTTTCAATCGGCTCGTGACACGGCTCGGAATCAAGAACTTGACGTTCCACGATTTGAGACACGACGTCGCGTCGACCTTGGCCATGGACGGCGTGCCGCTCCGGACGATCAGCGAGGTCCTGGGGCATCGCGACCTCCGGATGACGGGCCGCTATGCCCACCTCTCGCCCCAGCACTTGCGCAGCGCCATGCAGGCATTGGATCGCCAATAGGCACTATTTCGGCACCAGGCCCAAAACACGAAACGCGGAGTGTCGGCTAACTCCGCGTTTTTTGGTGGCGGGCTCGACGGGACTTGAACCCGCGACCTCTGGATTGACAGTCCAGTGTGCTAACCAGGCTGCACCACGAGCCCGCGTGCACAGCCGACGGCGCCAGCTAGCGCCAAGGCCCATCACGCTACCATGGGCGTCGGTGGGGGTCAACGCGGGCGGGTGAGCAGGGCCGCCGAGCGACCCACGTCCATCGTGGCAGTGCCGGTCGCTGCGCAGCGAGCGAGACGCGCTTGGTCCCCGCGCGGTAGAGTACGATAGCGGCGCGTAGTCGAACAATCGACACGGAGGACTCCACATGAAGTCATCACGTCTCTGGGCCATGCTGATCCTGCTCGTGCTCGTCGCGATGTCCGGTCCGGTCGGGGCCGCCGGCCCTCTTGACGCTGTCTATTCCGTCACCTTGACCTTCGAAACGCAGTCATTCACCATGTTCCTCGTCGCCATCCAGAACGATACCCAGATCGGATTTGCCCTGCTCGACCCCGACATCCCCGACTGGTACTACGGATTCGGAGCGTTAGACGCCCAGCAGCGCATGACCGGCCTACTCTTCTACGGCGACTCGACCGAGGTCGGACAGTTCGATCTGCGATTTCAGTCCGGCACCGTCATGGGGACGGTCACCATCCTCGAGATTCCGCTCACGGCGAGCGGCGGCAAGTTCTTCTAAGCCGCGGCGACGCGCAGGGCGACATACCAGGACATCCAGCTCAACAACTACTCGTCGGCCGCGTCAGCGCTGTCCCCACTGTGTCGGCACGCACTCGAGGGTCGCGGTCCACGCGCGCTGAGCCGGATAGGCGGCCACGACGGCCCGGATCTCCTCGCAGGGATGGGCGTGTCCTCGGGTGAGCCCCGCTCCCGCCTTGACCGCGCCGTGCGTGCGGTCGAGGGCCTCCACCACCACCCGCAGGGCCGCCTCCTCGGACAACCCCTTGGCCGTCTGCAGGATGCGGACGGCCTCGATGTTGGCCTGATGCTCGATTTCCTCCGAGGGGCGGGATGACGGCTGGTCGTGCCGGAGAAAATAGTGGCCCAGTTCGTGGGCGGTGGCCTTGTCGCGTGAGGGACTCGTCAGCATGCGGCCGGTGAAGACGATCACGCCGCGTCTATACACGGCGCCGGCCGTGGCCTCCCAGGCATGGTCGGCAACCATGATCGCAGGCGGCTGCACCTGGTAGGCTTGTGCCGCAGTCTCCACGAAGGCTTTCACGTCGGCCAGCCCGGCCTCCTGCGCAGGCGTCAAGGTCGTGCCGACGGTCACATGGGCGGCCCCGGCCGTCGCGCACGCCGCGGTCAGAATAGCCAGGAGGATCGCGGATGCCGTCGGCGTCTCGCGACTCCTGGAAGCGCCTCCGCCGTGGCCTGACTGCGGACTCGTGGGCACCGGAGCGCCGCGCACCGTCAGGACCTCGAAACCGCCGAGCGAATTCGGCTTCACAACCGGCTCGCAGATTCATCGAATATACATGGCCCCGACCGCCCTCTCGTCGGGCGGTGGGAGCATCGTTCCGATCACCATCGACAGACATCAGGCCCGAGCCCGAGACGAAGGGAGGGAGCTTGGCCACTGCGAAGAGCCGGAGGAAGTCCCGGCCGCCGACGGCGAGCCGTCCCCACATGCCCGGGTATGGGCTGCCCAGGTCACGCCGTGGATTGCTGCGCTGGCAGTGGGCGGCCGACCGCCTCCGGCGCTCACACAATTACTGGATCATCACCACTCGACCCGACGGCGCACCGCATGCCATGCCCCTGTGGGGTCTCTGGCTGGACGATCGATTCTACTTCTCCACCGGGCGGCAGTCCCGGAAGGCGCGGAACCTCGCGGGCAACCCCAGGTGCGTGGTTTGCAGCGAGCGGGCCGAGGCAGCGGTTATCGTGGAAGGCACCGCCTTCGAAGTCAGCGACCCCGCCACGGTCGCGCGCCTCGCCCGGCCGTATCAGCGGAAGTACCACCCGTGGAAGCTAGATCCCAACATGGGCCCTATCTATGAGGTGCGCCCACGGGTGGCGTTCGGGGTCCTCGAGAGGACTTTCCCCCGAAGCACGACGCGATGGGCATTCGATCGATAGCGACGGCGGATCCGGCGGTCGCGGTGGGGTTGTCGCGTCCTACGCTCCCTCATGATCAGATCGCTGGAACGTGCCGCCGTCGATGACGTACTCACTGCCATGAATGGACGCGGCCCGCTCGGAAACCAGGAACGCGACCAGTTCGGCGACCTCCTCGGGGCGGCCGGACGACCGATCGGGATCCCACCGAGCGAATCCATCAAGCGCTGCCGGGAAGCGTCCTCGTCGATTCCAGCTTGTTCCGCCAGCCGGGTGATCAAGCGATGCGCGGCCGTCGTTTCGATGAAGCCGGGCGCGACCGTGTTCACGCGGATGCCGCGGGGACCGACTTCCTTCGACAGCCCCTTGCTGCAGGTGGTCAGGGCCGCTTTAGCTGCGGCGTAGGCGAGCGTCGCCTCGAACAGCGGCAAGCGACGCTGGATGGACGAGATGTGGACGATGACGCCGGATTTGCGTTCCAGCATCCCAGGCAGCACACCGCGGTCGAGCCGGACGGCGCAGAGCAGATTCGCGTCGAGCGTTGCTTGCCAATCCTCATCGGACAGGGCCAACACGCCGCCGGCGGGCGCCGACGAGCCGCCGACATTGTTGACCAGGATGTCCACGCCGCCCAAGCGGTCCAGGACCTCGCCCAGGACTCTCCCGACACCCTGCGGCGTGCCGATGTCGGCCTGCACGAACAGGTCGGGCATCTGGCCTTCCAGCAGAGGCGAGCGCGCGGTGGTGGCCACCCTGGCTCCGCCGGCAGCGAGACGCCGCACGGTGGCTTCGCCCATGCCTTTGGTACCGCCCGTCACGAGAACGCGCTTGCCTTTGAATTCATGCGGATCCCAGAAGAACCGCGGGGTGCCGGCCATGATTCAATCTCCAAGCGTCCGATGGTAGCGCCCTGCCCATGAAGGACTTCACATTCCTCAGGTCGGACGATAGATCCAGACTCACGCAATGACAAGAACACGCGAAACAGTGAGGTACTAGCTGAAACTCCGCCATGGCCGACAAGTACCCTGACTTCGACGCGTTGGCGCGCAGCGAACGCGCGACTGGATGTTCGCATTCTGATTCGGCGCATCATGTCGGCGGCGGCATCCCGCGCCGGGACCAGCCGACCGCTCGTATCGCGTCGGTGGTCACGTGGGGCGTTGTCCTGAGCATAGATTCGTCTTCCTCTCAGCGCTCACCGGTCACGAGTTCGCGCCATCCTTCCTCGCAGGCGGGGTGGCACCGGTCGCCGTCGCGGACCAGGAGCGCTTCCTCGGCACCGATTTCCTCACCGCAGTAGTGACACGTAGCGGGCCCGCGCCCCAGGGCGTAGGGTGTTGGGATCCACGTCGGTTCCTCTGCGTCCAGGGACGCCGGCAGAAGTCGCGTGGTGATGCGCTCCTGAATCTTCTGCCGCCGCCGCTCCTTGATGGCTGTGTCCGTCATCACTCGCCCCCCCTGCGCAGCCCACTAACGGAAGAAGAATTCCCTCCAGTCGTCATCGTCGAGTACCCAGGTCCACGAGAAAATCGCCACCTCGTAGGTCGGCGCCGCGGGCACCGGAAGGTTGAAATAGACTCTTTCCCCCGACCCGATCGAAAACGGCCCCCAGCCCACGAGCTGGCCGACGAGCGTCCCCGTGCTGTCGTAGCCACTCACGAGCAGCTGAATGCTTCGCGCCCGGAAGCCCCAGACGTTCGTGATGTAGCCCTCGACGATCGGCTGGCCCTGAAACTCGCTGGCATTCCACTGCACCCGGAAGAACTGCTGCCAGCCGGCGTTGAGCGGCTGCAGACTCTTCGATTGCCAGTACGCCGGTGACGTACTGCAGGCGACGAAGACTCCGATCGCCACACCGAAGCGGATAGCCTGTCGGGCCCTCACGTTCCCTCGGCGGCAGCGCCACGACGTTGGCCCTGGCCTCTCTCCAGGGATCTCGCCAGCTCCGCCTTGCCCAGGTCACCCAGATATCCCTGCGCTACTACGTTGGCCTTCCTCGCCAGGTCGAACTGTGTCATCCCTCTTGGCTCACGCAGCGTTCTCACCATGGTGGGGAGTCGTCGCGGGCTCATGATCTCTCCAGAGAGGCTTCACGGCGCGCGCTCAGGTCTGCTTCGTGCCGCTGAGTATGGCATTCACTGCCTGCTCGAGACGCCGCACGCGCCGTGACAGGACGGTGAGAATCCGTCTGATCAGGTCTGGCGTCTCATCCAGCAGTCGCCAGAAGTGGAGCCGGTCCACGACAAGCAGTCGCACATCAGTCGTCGCGGTGATCGTTGCCGATCTCGGTTCCCCGTCGAGCAGGCTCATCTCGCCAAAGAAGTCACCCGGTTGCATCTGACCGCCGACTCCGACCGGGGTTCGCACGGCCACCGTGCCGTCGATGATGATGAAAAACGAATCCCCCGCGCCTCCCATCTGCGTCACGATGGTTCCCGCGGGAACCTCGAGGATCTTCGAGAGGTCGGCGACGCGGCGCAGCTCGTCCTCGGTGAATCCGCTGAAGAGCGGGACTCGCTCCAGATGCCTTACCCGAGCATCTCGGGAGGGTGCGGTCGCGCCAACTTGGGCCCGCTCGGTCTCCTCGGGATCGTGGAAGGGAAAGGTGTCGCTGGATCGCCGATCAAACTCCATAAATGCCTCCTAGACCCATCTCTCCGTCACCGCCACCCTGAAGTCAGATCCGCACGGCGATCGCCCGGAACACCGCTTCCATTCGGCGGAGAACCGCGATGCCTCCCATAGAACCAGACTGGCTCACCGCAGCTCCCGTTGGTGGCGACGGTTCTGGTGGTCGGCACCCCAGGATGGTAGCCGAGAGGCGACCCGCTCCGCACGTGTTGCTCATAGGGCGAGCGCCCCGCGACGGGACGGCGACACCTGGAAACGCATTCTCACCGACGTCGCGCCCCCTGGCTCTGATGACGACCACCGACGAATTCACCTTCCGGAAGAGGTTGCCCAGATCCTGGGATCGGCCGAATCGGGGCACCAGACCACCATGGCCCCCACCAGCAGTGCCGCCAGCATTCGTGTCATGCGTGCCCCCTCGATTGTCCGCCCTGGCCGCGAGTTCTTGTTGCCCGTAGCCGGCGCCTGAAGTCGCCGCCGCTAGTGAGCCGCCCTCTGAAGCGCCGGCTCTGGTCGGCGCTGTCAGTCGCGCTGCCGATGGTACACGCCGCAGGCGTCGGGCTTCGAGATTACTACTTCCCGCGCGGTGCGTTCGAGCGTGGGCCTCCGGCTACTGCCTGGGCGAGAGGGCCGGGAAGTGGTACCCGATGCTGAGGGTCAGCTCGTAGTCCTTTGTCGGTGGTGACGTCCAGCGAGGATACACGGTCGCCTTCACGTTGAGGTTCCACCGACCGCCAAGGACCTTGCCGACGACGAGGTCGAGCGGAACGCTGCTTGTGCCCTTGGCAAAATCCACGGTAATGGTCGGCTGGGTCCCCACGTACCACGAATCGGGGAGCAGCTTGGTGACAAAGGGCTGCAGGGTGAGCTGATTGACGCTCGCGCGCTGCGGGTCACCCGCAAACGAGAAGAACTGCTGGACGAGCAGCGCGAGCTGCCAGCCTGACACCGCCCGGTTCACGTAGCCCAGCGCCGGGCCGACCTGGTACTTGCCCTGCCCCATCTCCGAGTGCGAGGCCGTCGGAAACACGAAGACGGGGCTCAGACCGAACACTCCCCACCCCTCCGAGCCTCCGACGAGGAACAGAGTGAGCCAGCTGAGGTCACCGACCCCAACGTTGGTGGGGCCGTTCTCGTCGTCGACCTGGGGAGCTGGCCACTCGATGCGCGTGAAGAGAGGCAGCCCGGACTCGACGATGAGAATGGGCCTGAACTTGATGTAGGCGTTAAAGCCGCCATTCGCGAGCTGCTGATACGTCGGCTGCGCGGTGAGTGATGAGGTCAGCGGGATCGGATCGAGCACCTCTTCAACCGAGTAGCCCCTCGGTTCGACGCGCTCACGCCCGGGGAAAGTCTCCGTACTGGTCGCCGGAGAATGGGTGGCGGCATCCCGACCTGGAGCAAGCCCCGCGTCTCCCAGGGAGAGGCGGGGAGCGAGTTCCGCGAGAGTGGCCGCGCTCTGCGCCCTGACGGCGGCTGGCGTGGCGAGGAGGCAGAGAATCACGGCGACTATGGCCGTCCGCCGCTGCATTCGCTTCACCGGCGACGCGCGCGCTCACTACTCGAACGCGAAGATGCGCTTCCAGTCGTTCTTCATGCTGATGACGACCCAGCCCTTCCTCTTCGCCTCGTCGTACAGCGCCTGGGTGAAGGTGCCGACCTTGGTGTCGGGCAGCCCTTGGGCCGGTCCGTAGGCGTACTCCCGCTTGGCATCGTCGTGCAGAACCAACATGGCGAGCCGAGCACCGTCGCCGGCCTGGGTGTACTCGAGCATCTGCCGGTCGCCGGTCGAGTTGCCGAACGCCGCGTACGGCCGGCGCCCGATCATGAGATGAATCCCCTCGAATTCGTCATCGCTTCCCCAATCGTGATGAGTCAGAGGTATTGGCTGTCGCTGAACCACATCGCACACGGCGCACGGGCCGCGGCGACCGGCGCGATGGCCGTGTCGACCTGCTTTCTCCGGGCCTCCGTCAGAAGGGGCCCAAGCGGAGGAACAAACTCAGCAGGGCGACGATCCCGATGAGCTGGATCAAGCCGGCGGTGATGAGCGCCAGTGAGGGGGGGAACCGTCGGTGCGCCCGCTCGCTCAGCCCTCTCAAGAACTGCCAGTGCTGGACGATGGCGGGCACCAGCAAGAGCACGCCCAACACCACCATGACCCGACCCAAGTTCAAGGGTCCGCGGCGTAGCTCCATGCCGCCGGACTCGCCGAGGTACTCAAAGAACTTGAAGATGGTGAACCCGAAGCTGATCATCGACAGCGAGGTGCGGATCCAGGCCATCAGCGTGCGCTCGGAGGCCAGCCGCGAGCGCTCAAAGGCCAGGTCCGTGCTCGCATCCAGCGGTTTGTCCGCCTTCGGTTGCTCGGCGGCACGCGTCTCTGGGTGAAGCGCCGGCATCACCGGGGGGCCCTCGACCAGGATGCCGGGCGGCTCTCCCCTACCTCTGCGTTGTCGCCTGGAGTTTGCGGGTTTGCCTCGATGGGCTGACGCACGCCGTGAATTTACCTCCAACCACCGCCCGCGGCGGCCATCATCTTCTCTACCACCTGGTCTATGGTGAAGCTGGCTGCCTTCTGGCGCGGCGGGAATTCCCCGCGTCCGGCCACGAGTTCATGTGCGGCCCGTTGTCGGTGCTGTACATGACGAAGGTGGTGTCGGCGATGCCGAGCTCATCGAGCAGCGCCAGCAACTCGCCCACGTGCTCGTCGTGGTCGATCATTACGTCGTGGTACGCGCTCTGCCAGCGATACCGCTGTCGTCACCCCAGATCACGAGAATGTTGGGTTTCTTGGGTCCGGCCATGTGCAGTCTCCTTTCGCAGCGCCCTTCTACTCTGTCCGGCTGCCATCACCAGGTGAGCGGAACAGACTAACTTGGAGGCACCTTGTTCTGGCCAACGTGCACATCCGACTGGTCAGCTCGGCTGCCCAACATGCGCCAGAGCGTCCCTTCGCCTAAGCGGCGATCAATCCCAGTGTAGAGATGATATCCCGCAAAAGTCAGTCCGACACAGATTACCTTGGCGAAGATTACGTTTCTGTCCCGGTGCGCCCACAGCTCGGCAATGGCCACCCCGAGCCCGCCGGTTTCGCGATAGGCATGGAAGAGCTTCTCCGCGAAGAGAACACCGAACCCCACCGCACCGTAGACCAGCGTCTTGTATGACACGGCCGTGACAAGCGCGCGGCTGGCGTCGAAGCGAGTGCCCGCGCGTGTATGGTCCAAGGTCACCACGACTTTCGCGGCGACGATCGCACTGACCACCGCCGCGGAGAGCGCATAGGTTTCGATGCGATAGTCTTCGAGGAAGAGCTTCTTCAGGGTGAGGATGGTGCCGAAGCAGAACAGAAAGTACAGGGTAACCAGACCGACGGCCTTGAGCTCGTGCCCGACCACCGCGCGCCACGTCACCGATGACCCTCCCGCGTGGACAGGCGGCGGACGTCGGGGGCGGCGTCAGACGTCCCCGTGACCGCGGAGGTGGCCGCTATGGAGCGGGTACAGCCGGCGAGGCCGATGATCCAGATCAGAGGAAGGACGTCTCTCATACTGTCACCTCCGAGGGTCGCGGAGCTGCTCATCGACCGACCTGAATCACTATGCCTGGGCCGCCTGGGCTGCTGCTGATCGGGACGACTCACGGTCGGCGGAATAGCAAAGGACGGGCCAGGATTTGCCAAGACCCAGGGAGAACCACTTCGTTCGCTCGCCGTGCAACTTTCGACGTTTGCCTCACAGGCCGACCAGGGCCGGGATGCCCACAACATGTCGTGCCCTCTCACGACATCCCGTGGCATGGTGCGGCCAGCCTCGCC
>JBKPAK010000173.1:0-7941 GCA_046726415.1 Candidatus Methylomirabilota bacterium | reverse complement strand
ACCGACTCGGAGGCCCGGGACAAGCTGTCGCTGCTCCAGAGCTGGCTCACGCCCACCAACGCCCTGACTCTCGTGACCAGCCGCATCGGGTACGACGTCACGGGCTTTCCGCTCGACGGGCCGGTGCCGGCGCCGCCGCCGCCGCCGGGTGAGGGAAGTCACGCCTTCTCGCGGGTGCTCTACGAGACCGCGCGGCGCGAGAACATGACGTTGCGGGATCTCTACAACTTGACCGCGGCGGCGCGCGGCCATTGGGTGCTTTGCGGCACGCCGAAGCGCATCGCCGATACCCTCGAGGAATGGTTCGTCGAGGGAGCCGCGGACGGCTTCAACGTCCTGCCGCCTTACTTCCCCGGAGCCCTGGCCGACTTCGTCGACCTCGTCGTGCCGGAGCTCCGGGCCCGCGGGCTGTTCCGCCGCGACTATGAGGGAAGCACCTTGCGCGACCATTTCGGGCTGGCGCGGGTGCCGGCGCCCAAGGTACCCGGGCGAGCTGACGCGGTCTGACGATCGGGTTCAACCGCAGCACCGCAATTTCAGGCCGGCGACGACCCGGCTGGCCAGCCAACTCCGGTGGATCAACATAGCCCTCGTCTCGCCAAGGCCAGGATCGTCGAACTGGACGGCGAACCCCGCGTTCGACGATGGCCCGGGTATTCCGTGCACCGGCGCTGGGCGACTTCACCGAGGGCTCGCCACCGCCGATCTCCGGGCCGCGAAGGCGCTGCTCGGCAGCCTCGACTCGCTGGCCTGCGGGGCGGCCTAGGTCGCGATGTTCTGATTGCTCGACAGGAAGTTGCTCGGATCGAATCTCTTCTTGAGCGCGACGAGCTTTGTATAGTTCGGTCCATAGGCTTCGCGGACTCGCTGCGCGCCGTCCTCGCTGGCGTCCTCCAGCGCGTTCACGTAGACGGCGGGCTCGACGAAGGGCTGTAGCGCCTCCCAGCAGTCTCGTCCCCAGCGCACGATCTTTTCCGACTCCGCGGGATCATCCGTCGCCGGATGCACGTAGCAGCTGTAGTGATCGTAGCGGTGCGGGAACGCCGTAGCGGCCGCCGCCACGCGGCCAGCCGCGCCGTGCAGTTGCTGGAGCGCGATCGCGGAGAGCGGCGTCGGCATCGCCCCCGCGTACGTCAGCAGGACATCGATCACGGGCTCGCTGAGCCGGCGGACGATACTCGACTTGTTGTAGTACCGACGGCCAGGGGGCCACGCCGCATCGAGCAGCGTCTGCATCTGGACGTATGGCTGCGGCGCGATGAGGTCCGCCAAGGGCCGACCGAACGTCGTGAGCGGCCGGAGCACTTTCTCCCCCACCCCGAGCGACCCCGCATAACACGCGGCGATCGCCACCGCGGGGGCGCCGTCGGGCGCCGTCAGCAGCAGGCCGGCGGTGCTGACCTCATCGGGGCAGGCGGCCGAGAACTCGTCGAAGAACCGGAGCACTTCCCGGCCCTGGCTCATCGGATGAATCACCATGCCGCCGAGGACCGGGCCGACCGGATGCAGCCGGTACTCGAACGCCGTCGCGATGCCGAGATTCGCCCCGGCGCCCCGCAGGCCCCAGAAGAGATCCCCGTGCTCGCTGGCGCTCGCCGTCAGAAACCGGCCGTCCGTGGTGACGACGTCGACGGACAGGACGTTGTCGCACGCGAGTCCGTGCTTCCCGGCCAGCCACCCGTAACCCCCGCCGAGGGTCAGCCCGGCGATGCCGGTATCGGTGTTGACCCCGAGCGTCGTCGCCAGACCAAAGGCCTGCGTCTCGCGGTCGAACTCCCCGAGCCGCAACCCGGCCTGGGCGTGCGCGGTCCGCCGCGCGGGATCGACGCGAATGCCCTTCATCGACGCGAGATCGATCACCAGGCCGTCTTCGCACACCGACTTGCCCGCGTAGTTGTGCCCCCCGCCGCGCACGGAGACCCGCACCTCGTGCTCGCGCGCGAATCGGACGCACTCGACGACATCCGCGGCGCCCGCGCATCGCGCGATGAGCGCGGGCCGCTTGTCGATCATCCCGTTCCAGACCTTGCGCGCGGCGTCGTACTCGTCGTCGCCGCGCCGCACGAGCGGGCCGCGCAGCCGGCGTGCCAGCGTCTCGACCACGGAAGCGTCGAGGGATTGAGGAAGTCCGCCAGTCGTCGCGATCCGTTCTGCAGCATGGGGTCGCCTCCTGTCAGGTGGTGCGCGAAGGCGCGCCGTTCAGCGAAGATCCCGGCGAGACGTGTCGTCCATTGCCACTCGCCACCCGCGCCCGATACGCGTGGGGGCTCACCCGCAGCACTCGCTGGAACGCCGCGCGCATGGTTTCAGTGCTGCCGAAGCCGCAACGGGCGGCAATGGCATCGACGCCCGCCTGGGTGTCCTCCAGGAGCTGGCGTGCGGCCTCGACCCGTGCACGCTCCACGAATCGCGCGGGCGTGACACCGAGCTCGTGGGAGAAGACGCGGAAGAAGTTGCGCGGGCTCATGGCAACACGGCGGGCCAGCGCCGCAACGCCCAAGTCTTCCCCGATGTGGTCGACGATCCAGAACTGGAGCTCGCGCAGGACGCCGCGCTCCGCGAGACCGGTTGAAAGGGGCACACTCATCTGAGCCTGTCCCGACGGGCGCTTGAGGAAGAGGACCATGTGGAGGGCTACCGATTGCGCCACCCGCCGGCCAAAGTCTTCCTCGACCAGGCCCAGCACGAGGTCGATGCTCGCCGTGCTTCCCGCCGACGTGTAGACGCCGCGATCGTGGACGTAGATCGGCTCGGGATCGAGGGTCACTTGCGGATAGCGTCGGGCGAGCTCCCCACAGAATGTCCAATGCGTGGTGGCGCCGGCCGTCGAGGAGACCCATGCGATGAGCCGTGGGTCGCGCCTCGCCACGTCAGGGTCGTCGAAGGCGCCCACGATCAGCGTGTCGATCGCGCCCCTGGCGCTGGTATACGGGCGCTCGGCGACGAGCTGAAGGCCCGGCGACGTCGTGACGGGACCGGATCCGGCGGCGACGACCTCCAGCGCGTATCCTGGTCCCCGTCCCGCGGTGCCCAGCACGGTGTTCGTGACGGTGAGGAGATCGAGCGCTCCGATGAGGTCGACCCCTACCCAGCAAGGGGTGGCCAGAAACACGACGCGGCGAGGCTCGCGCGCCGAAGGAGTAGTGTCGCTGGGCGCCCGTCGCCGCATGAACCTTCTTCTCGCATGCTTCGCTGATGGCAGCAATGCCAAACAACGCAGGGATCGTGCCATGACGGCGATGAACCGCCGCGGCGGGTGGTAGGATCACGGCCATCCGAAAGGAGGCACCATGAAACGAACGAGGGCCCTGGCCCTGTTGGTCTCCTCGTGGCTCGCCATCGCATTCCTTCCCGCCCTGGTCGCCGCCCAACCGGCGGGGACCATCGTCGTCGGCCTCGTCGCCGAGCCCGTCAACCTGGACCCGGCACAGGTGACGGACCTCAACTCCAATCGCGTCGGCCGGCGGGTCGTCGAGACGCTCGTCACCTTCCCGGAGGAGAGCACGCAGACCGTGCCCGGCCTCGCGGAGTCGTGGATGATCTCGAAGGACGGCCTGCGCTACACCTTCAAGCTGCGGAAGGGCATCGCGTTCCACGACGGCACGCCCTTCAATGCCGAGGCCGTCAAGTTCTCCATCGAGCGCCAGATCATGTCCGAGCACCCCTTCAACAAGCTCGGCAAGTACCCTTTCGCCAACTTCTTCTTCGGCAACGTGAAGGCGGTCGAGGTGGTCGACCCCCAGACGGTGGAGTTCGTCCTCAAGGAGCCGCGCGCCTCCTTCCTGGCCGTACTCGCGGCGGGCGCCGCATCGATCGTGAGCCCCACGGCGGTGAGGAAGTTCGGCGCCGACTACGCGCTGACACCGGTCGGCACCGGTCCGTTCAAGTACGCGTCGTGGGATCGCGGCCAGCGCGTCGTGCTGGAGAAGAACCCGAGCTACTGGAAGTATCCCGTCAAGCTCGACCGCGTGGTCTATCGGCCAATCGTCGAGGACCAGGCGCGTCTCACCGAACTGCTCACCGGCACCCTCGACATGATCGTCGGCGTTCCGCCGGACTTCGTGGCCCAGCTCGAGAGCAATCCCAAGCTCTCGCTCCTCAAGCAGGTGGGCGCGCACGTCTGGTATCTCGGCATCAACAACCAGAAGAAGCCCTTCGACGACAAGCGCGTGCGCCAGGCCATGAACTACGCGGTCAACAAGGAGGCGATCGTCCGCGACGTGCTCAAGGGTACGGGCTCGGTGTCGGTCGGCCCCGTGCTGCCGAAGACGTGGGGCGCCGAGCCCTCGCTGAAGCCGTTCCCGTACGACCCCGACCGCGCCCGGAAGCTGCTGGCCGAGGCCGGCTACCCAACCGGCTTTTCCACGACCCTGTGGTCCCCGGAGTCCGGCTCGGGAATGCAGTCGCCCGTCGCGATGTCGACGGTCATCCAGTCGAACCTCAGGGCCGTCGGCATCAACACGAGCATCCAGACCATGGAGTGGGGCGCATTCCTCGCCAAGCTGCGCACCCAGGAGCAGGAGCTGTTCGCACTGTCGTGGATGGCGGGCAACGAGGACCCCGACATGGTCATGTACCCGCTGCTGCATTCCAGCCAGTGGACGCCCAACGGGCCGAACCGCGCGATGTACAGGAACCCGCGCTTCGACGAGCTGCTGCACCAGGCCCGGTTGGTCACCGACCAGGCCAAGCGGGCGGAGCTCTACCGCGAGGCTCAGCGCATCCTCATGGACGACCCACCGTGGATCTTTATCGACCATGAGGTGCAGATCGCGGCGTTCTCCAAGCGCATCCAGAATTTCAAGCTGCACCCGAGCTTCGACCTGCGCGTGGAGACGATCCCGCTCCGGTGACGGCGCGGCGGCGGTGACCCGGCGGCTCCGACGCCCGTGAAGCGCTACCTGGCCCAGCGGCTCCTTTTGCTGGTGCCGGTGCTGCTGGGCGTGTCGGTCGTCGTGTTCATGGTGCTGCATCTCGCGCCGGGCGATCCAGCGGAGATCATGCTCGGCTCCCAGGCGACCAAGGCGGACCTCGGACGCCTGCGGGCCGAGCTCGGTCTCGACGAGCCCCTGCCGATCCAGTACGGCCGGTGGATCACGCGGGTCATTCAGGGCGACCTCGGCCGCTCGCTCTGGATGAAGCGCCCCGTGCTGACCGAGGTGATGACGCGACTGCAGGCCACCTTGATCCTCACCGCGACGGCGCTCGTCATCTCCACCTTGGTCGGCATCGCCCTGGGCGTGGCATCGGCGGCGCGGCCCCACTCCCTGCTCGACCGGGTGAGCGCGGTGACGTCGCTCTTCGGTGCCAGCATGCCGGTCTTCTGGCTCGGCATCGTGCTGATGGTGATCTTCGCGCTCAACCTCGGCTGGCTGCCGGCCTCAGGGATGTACGCGCCGTACGGCGGCGGCGGACTTCGAGATTTGCTCGCGCACCTGATCCTGCCCGCCGTCACCTTGGCCGCGGCGTCCATGACGATCATCGCCAGACTCACGCGCTCGACCATGCTCGACGTGTTGGGCCAGGACTTCATCCGCACCGCGCACGCCAAGGGGCTGGTCGAACGCGCGGTGGTGCTGCGCCACGGCCTGAAGAACGCGCTGATCCCCATCGTCACCGTCGTCGGCGTCCAGGTCGGCTACCTGCTCGGCGGCGCCATCCTCACCGAGACGGTCTTCGCGTGGCCGGGCGTCGGCTCGCTGATGATCCAGGGCATCCTGGCGCGCGACTTCCCGCTGGTGCAGGGCTGCGTGCTGGTGGTCGCCCTGGCGTTTGTCCTGGTGAACCTCGCCGTCGATCTCCTCTATGCGTGGCTCGATCCGCGCATCCGGTACCAGTGATGCTCACGTCCCCTCGCAGCGGCGTGGGGGCGGATGCGGCCCCCGCGCCCCTCGCCTCGCCGCGCATCGACTCAAGAGCATCGAAGGGCCATGGCGCGGCGGCCCGTACCCTGCGACGGAACACCCTGGCGTCCTTGGCGCTGCTCGTCCTCGTGGCCGTGATCCTTGCCGCGCTCCTGGCTCCGCACCTCCCGCTGCCCGACCCGGACGCGGTGGACACGGCGAACCGCCTCCGCGCGCCCCTGACGGCGGGGCACGCGCTCGGCACCGACGAGTTCGGACGCGACCTTCTGTCCCGCCTCATCTGGGGCGCGCGGATCTCCCTGCTGGCCGGCGTGGCGACGGCGGCGCTCGCGATGGCCATCGGTCTCCTGGTCGGCGTGCCGGGGGGCTACTACGGCGGCTGGGTCGAGAACGTGCTGGGCCGCGTGACCGACATCATGATGGCGTTTCCCTACGTCCTCCTGGCCATCGCCATCGTCGCCGGCCTGGGTCCCGGCCTGCGCAACGCCATGCTGGCGATCGGCATCGTCGGCTACCCCCTGTACGCGCGACTGGCGCGTGGCGTCGTCTTATCCGTTCGCGAGCGCGAGTTCGTGGAGGCGGCCCGGGCCCTTGGCGCCCGCGACGGCGTGGTGCTCGTGCGCCACGTTCTACCCCACCTCGTCGCGCCCGTCACCGTGACCTTCAGCTTGGACGTCGGCGCCAAGATCCTCGCCACCGCGGGCCTGAGCTTCCTGGGCTTGGGGACCCAGCCGCCCACGGCCGACTGGGGCAGCATGCTCGCCACCGGACGTCAGTTCGTGATCCTGAGCCCGCATGTCGTACTGCTGCCGGGGTTGGCGATCTTCGTGGTCGTGCTGGCGCTGAATCTCGTGGGCGACGCCCTGCGCGACCTGCTGGATCCCCGCACCTTCTGACCCCGCTCGCGTTTCTCCCCCGTCAAAACCGCGACGGGGCTGGAGCGCGCGCGGGCGACCGCGCAGGGTGGCGCCCAGAAATTGGCCAGTCATCGGCGACGAGCGTTTCCGAAGGGCGAAGGGGTGGATGATTGAGATTCGGCCGCCTTGTCTCGTGCTATAGTGCGCCGCTGGTTTGGTCCGTCACTGCGTGAGAACCATCAACCCGGCGTCCAGGGATCGAGGGTGGTTCACGCGCCCGAGCCCCAACGACCGTGACAAGGAGGAACGTGTATGAAAGCGCTGATCGTGGTGAGCCTGCTGGGGTTCTGTCTACTCGGCGTGATGACCGCTTCGGCGGCGGCCCAGGCGATTGGCCCCTCGTGTCTGAACATCGCCGAATTCGCGGAGGTCGCGCAGTTCTTCGCACTCCCCACCGGCGGCGGCCAGCTGATCTTGACGGGACAGAGCCTGACCTTTGGCGATGCCTACACCGGGTCCGGCTATCTGGTGGGCAGCGACTTCACGTTCAGCGTGGCGTCGGGTCTGCTGCCGGGACTGCTGGAGGGCGTCCTCAACTTGAGTACGGGCCAGGGGGTCGGCTCCGTGACATTCGCGGACACGAACGAGATCCAGGCCCTGACCTACTCGCTCTCGGCGCCCCCGTGCGCTGCTCCCTGACCTGAGGAGTCGTGGTGACCAACTTCCAGTACCGGCCGATCCAGTAGAGGGACCCCGGGCTAGATGCCCTTGAACCACTGGGCAAAGGCCCTGGCGAGCTGGCGGTCGCCCTCGACGTGCAACCGGCCGGCCGCCGTCGCCGCGTCGAGATTGAGGCGACCGTACACCAGCAGGATGTACGTCTCGGTGTCACAGCTGAGCGTGACGACCGGGGGAGCCCCCCCGCCGTCTTCCATGTAGATGGTCTTGCCATCGATGACCAGATCGGACTTGGTCGGGCCCGGCCCGGCGATGACGAAGCGGTAGCGCACGGGGGAGACCGGCGCGGGGCCGGACCAGAAGGCCCAGCGCAGGGAGCCAGAGGCGATGGATTCCGAGATCGTCGCGAGAATCGCCGCGAAGCTGGCCGGTGAGAGACGCGCCTCAGGCTCCAGCGCACTGCGGATGTCCCATTCGTGAACGGCGAGCTCCTTGAGCCGTAACTCGATGAAATTCTGCGCCGCCACGATGCCTCCGGGGTG
>JBKPAK010000172.1:0-22525 GCA_046726415.1 Candidatus Methylomirabilota bacterium | reverse complement strand
GAAGATGTCCGAATCGCACGTCGCGGTGGACCGCTCACCGCTGCTCGGCGAGCACAATGCCCCGATCTATGCCGAGTGGCTGGGCTTGAGCGCGCGCGACCTGGAGGATCTCAAAGCCCAGGACATCATCTGAGCCTTGCCGCGGGCGATCGTCTCCATGCCGCGCGCGAGTATTCAGCGCGTCTCGATGGTGGGGTTATTCGCAAATTTCGCCCGGCCCACGCGATAGGGCGAAGGACAGGAACCGCACGGGGCCTTTCGGCCGAGGCGACGCTCCTCAGGCGCTTGACCTGCGTGGAGCGGGGGGCAGGATTGAAACCGAAGCATGATCCCAAGCCCAACACTCTTGCGAAACTGGCCAAGATCCTCGCGGTGCGGGTGACGTAGCTGCTGGAGTGATGGACTATGCACGACGCGCGCTCCCGCAAGAAAACTTGCGCTGGGGGAGCGATCAGAGGGCCCGTCGGAACCCTCTACTGGAGCCTTCCTCGAGATCGTCTCGGCCATCCCCCACCGGCGCGAAGGTGTTCCTCGATATCAAGGTGATCGTTCTCTGTATCACGCGAGAGAACGCGCTCTCCGACTCTTCGCCCGAGCTACCCGTCTCACGACCCACGATCCCGGGGCGCTACTTGAATCCGGAGATGCTGACTGATCCAGCCGGACGTGCCGTTGACACCGTCGCTCACGAGATCGCACATTTCCTTCTGGGACACCACGAGAACGAGAAGCGGACGATTTCAGCGCGTCCTTCGCCGAGCAGCCGGTCCGTCGCCTCCGCTCCGCCGCCGCAGTGGCGGACGCCCAGAAGCCGCGCTGGGCCCGTCGGCAGGGCTTTTCCCTGCACGCCAGCGTCGCCCTGCCCGCCCACGCCCGCGCCGACCGCGAGCATCTCTGTCGCTATCGCTTGCGCCCGCCGCTGGCCCTTCGAGCGCCTGGCGGAGAGTTCCCGCGGCCAGAAGCGCGGTGACGCCAACGGTCACGAACGATCCTGGTTGCAGAGGTCGAGCGCCGTCAGCGCGTACAGACGAGTGCCGGTGACGAGGGCGGAGATCGGCATGACGAACTGCCCGCCGCCCACGCTCACCCCCGGCCCGTAGGTTACGGCCGGAATCCGCATCTCGTTGAAGCAGTTGATGTCGCGCCACATGCTGGAGAAGGGCGGCGCCGCCGGCTTGGGACTCCCGCCCATCACCGCCTCGTGCGCCCGGGTGATGGCGCCCACCAGCGGCTCCGCCCGTCGCGGATCGATCTCGAACGCCGGGCGGTAGGTGTAAAGTTCCACCTCGCCGGACAGCCCGGCACCCCTCACGAGCCGCCGCAGATCCTCGCGGAGATCGAGCGGGTTCTGCACGGGCGTGGTCCGCACGTCGACGTAGATGGCGCACTGCTGGACGGTCTTGGTGATCTTGTAGGGCACCCCGCCACGGATGGCCCCCACGTTCACCCGCGGCACGATCACGCCGCCCGGCCCCTCGTAGCGGTGCGTGCGCTCGTAATTGTACGCCCATTCCTCCAGCCGCGGCAGCAGCGCGGCCATGCGGAGGATGGCGTTGGGGTTCTGCTCGATGGCGGTGGGGCGGTTGATGTAGGGCGTGTAGATGGGCGCGTCGTCGCCGAACACCGTCAGCTTGAAGAACGCCTTGCCCGCCTCGACTCCGACGATGCCGAAGTCGGTTCCCTCCGCCACCAGCGCGAAGTCGGCGACGCCGCCGCGGGTGATGGCGTAGCGCGTGCCGGGCTCCTTGGCCAGATAGGCCGGCGGTTGGAACTCGTCGACCGGCTCCACGCCGATCTCGCCCACCACCGCCATCAGCACGAGATCGCCCTTGAAGATGATGCCGCTGTCGACGATCGCCTTGGCGGCGAGGAGCCAGGTGGCCATGGGGCCCTTGTCGTTGCACACGCCGTTGCCCACCAAGGCGTCGCCGTCCCGCCACGCCGAATGGAAGATGGGATCGGCCGCGCGCCGGGTCGTCCACCACTCGTCCTTGTGGATCGTCGTGTCCATGTGGCTGTTGAAGACGAGGCTGCGGCCGTGGCTGGTGCCGGGCACCACGCCGACGACGTTCGGGCGGTCCGGCACGAGGGCGACCTTGCGGGCAGCGATACCCTGGCGGATGAGCCAGTCGTACACGTAGTCCGCCACCGGTCCCTCGCTGCCGGTGGGGCTGTCGATGTTGCCGAGATCGAGGGCGACCTTCACCAGCTCGTCGACGTCGATGTGGTCGAAGACTCTCTGGGCGGCGCTATCGAGCTTCATGGCAACTCCTTGGCAGCGGCGAACAGCGTGACGACGAGTCCTTGGCGCGAGCGAGGCAGCGTCATTCCGACTCCTCGGCGGGAGCGCGGAGCGGTCATCGCGCCTCCTTGGCGGTGGCCAGAACGTCGGGATGGGCTTCGTTGGTCTGCAGCATCCGCTGGATGCGCGCGCGCAGCCCGGCCAGCTCGTCGGTCGGCCAGCTCTTCAGGCGCAGGTCAGCGAGCAGCGTGGCGGGGCGGCCGAACACGAGAAGCCGGTCGCTCGTGTCGATGGCCTCCTCCAGCTGGTGGGTGACGAGGATGGCCGTCTTCCCTTCGGCGCGCACCATCTCGAAGAACTGGCTCCGGATCTCCCGGGCCGTGACCTCGTCGAGATGGCCAAACGCCTCGTCGGCCAGCAGGATCTCGGGGTTCACCGCGAACGCCCGGGCGAGGGCCGCCCGCTGGCGCATTCCACCTGACAGCTCGTTCGGGAAGGCGCCCAGGAACCGCTCGAGGCCCAGGCGCGACAGCCACCGCTCGGCGCGCTGGCGCCGCTCGGCGGCCTCGATCCCCATGATCTCGAGTCCCAGGGTGACGTTGTCGATCAGCGAGCGCCAGGGCAGCAGACGGTCCTGCTGGAAAATGATGGCTATGCGGCCCCGAAACGCGGCGAAGTCGCCGTAGGGCGTGCGGCCGCCGATCTCGATGCGGCCCTCGGTGGGCTGATCGAGGCCGATCAGGATGTTGAAGAACGTCGACTTGCCGCAGCCAGTGGTGCCGACGATAGCGACGATCTCCCCGCGCCGGATGGTGAAGCTCAGGCGCTCGATGGCCACCACCGCCGCCCGAGACCCCTTGTGGCGAAAGACCTTGCGCAGGCCGCGCACGTCGATGTCGCTGTCGGCGGTCGACCCGGCGTCGGGTGAGCCCTTCCCCGCCCGTCCGGTGACAGGCGCCGTCATTCGCGCCAGACCAGCAACCGCCGCTCCAGGCGGGTCACCGCGATGTTGGCGGCCATCAGGATCAGCACCAGTACCACCGTCCACGCAAACACGTCGGCCACCGAGAACGTCTCGTTGGCCTGCATGAGGGCGTAGCCGATTCCCGATGTCGCCCCCACCAGTTCCGCCATTGTCACCACGCGGATGGACAGGCTCAGGTTGACCTTCCAGCTCGTGAGGATGGCCGGGACCGTGGCCGGCACGACGAGCTTGGTGAAGAACTGACGGGCCGTCGGCCGGAGTGCGCGCACCATGTCGCGCAGCTCCTTGCTCACCCCGTGCATGCCGTCGAGCACGTCGATCACGAAGATGGGAGCGCACACGACGACCAGGATGAACGCGATCCGCACCTCGCGCACCTTGAACCACAGCACGGCGAAGAGGATCCAGCACAGCACCGGCACCGCCATGAGCAGCTTGATGAGCGGCATGAGGTAGCGCTCGAGGTGGCGCCACCAGTACATGGCCATGGCGAGGATCATGCCGAGGGCGAACGAGATCACGAGCGCGGCGGCCACCCGGCCCACAGTGACGGCGATGAATTCGGGGCGCGTCGCAATGTCGAGCAGGCTCTTGCCGATGCGAACCCAGCTCGGGGCCACGAACGGCGGCAAGACCATGGAGGCGAGCTGCCAGAGCACGGCGAAGGCCGCCAGCGAGACAATGGTCTCCTTCGGCCAGCGCCCGCCGAGGGTGGCGTCGCTGGCCTCGACGGCCTCGCCCGGTCGCTCGAGGCGGTCAGCCATCGGCGGTCAGCCGCTCCGGACCCGCCTCTCGGCGGTCATCGGCGCCGGCCCGGCTCACGGCACGTGGATCACCGACTGATCGCGCGGCGGCTCCTTGAAGTAGCCCTCGCCGATGGCGACCTTGATGACTTCCCACAAGGTCTCGCGGGCTGACGGGTCGCTGGTGGAAACCACCCGGAACACCACGCGGGGCGCCGTGATCATGTCCTTGAACGCCCCGGGCGGCAGCTTGATGGCCTGCTGGAGGATGCGGTCGCACTCGTCGGGGTTCGCGCGCATGAACCGCGCCGCCTCGTCGAAGGCGGCGATGACGCGCGGCAGGGCTGCCGCATTCTTCGCGATCCAGTCCTCGCGCAGACCGAGGGCCAAAAGCCAGCCGTCCTTTCCGGTGATCTCGCGCCAGGCCTCCTTCCCGCTGAACACGATGCGATAGTTCGCGTTGTCGCGCATGGTCATGGTGGCCGTCGGTTCCCACGTCATGCCCGCGTCGACCCGGTCGGCGGCCAGCTGGGTGCGGACGAGCGGGGGACCGGCCTGGACCACGGTCACGTCGCGACCGAGGGCGAGACCCTTGTTCTTGGCGTACACGCTGAGCACGGCGTACTCGGACGACGCCATGTCGGCGGCGATCGTCTTGCCCTTAAGGTCGGTGAACGATCGGATCGACGGATCCTTCGTGACGACGGACATCGAGGTCATGTCGACGAGGGTGCTCACGATCTTGAGCGGCACGCCCTCGAGCCGCATCCGCTGGAACACGAGGGGCCCGCCGGGGACGCCGTCCGTCTCGCCGGAGGCGACGGAACCGTAGTATGCGCTGACCGCGCCATACGCCTTCACCTCCATGTCGACGCCGTGCTTGCGATCGAAACCCTTCTCCTTGAGCACGTTGATGATCATGGCCGAGTGCGAGGGGAAGCCGAGGTTGCCGACCTTCAACTTGACGGGTTCCTGGGCGGAGATCGTCGCCACCGCCATTGCAAACGTGGCGGCGACGGCCAGCGCCGACAGGGCCGAGCCACGCCCTCCTGTCATCGCGTTCCTCCGGATCGAGAATGTTCGCGGCCGGCGGCCTGGATCAGCGCACGCCGCCGGTCGGGGGGGATAGCGGCAGCGCCCTGATCTCGACGCCGAGGGCGCCAGCGCATCGGCCACGGCGTTGCCGGTCGCCGCACCGCATCCAGAGCTGCCGCCCTCGTCCACGCCCTTGACACCGAGTGGATTCAGCAGGATAGGGTCTCCTCCAGGATCTGCACCACCGCTGCCGCATATTGGCCGCGTCCAGTGAGCAGTCCGTGGTCTTCCTTCCGCCGCATCGGACCATGTCCGGACCAGGGATGCCCCAGTCTCGCCGATGATCACGGACAGGTCGGGCACGGCACGCCCGTTCATCCGCGGCGAGCCTCGCTCGTCAGCTCGCTCACGACCGTGCTGCGGGCGACGACGCGGCCATCCTTCACCACCCAGGCGGGCGGGCGCTGGCGAGTGAGGATCTCTTTGACCGTGGCCGCATCCCACACGAGGAGGTCACCGCTGTCGCCGGGGCCCACGCCGTAGCGCGGCAGGCGCATGGCCCGGGCGGCGTTGACCGTCACCATATCAAACACGGTCTCGATCTCGGCGGGATACGTGAGGTGCGCCGTGTGAGCCATGAACAGCGCGACCTCCAGCTGGCTCGCGCGTCCGAACGGATAGTACGGGTCATCGACGTCGTCCTGCCCGGAAGCCACGTTCACGCCGGCCGCGAGCAGTTCGCGGACGCGCGTGATGCCGCGCCGCACGGGCTCGGCGTCGCGGCGCCCGGCCAGCACGAGACTGATGTGCGGGTTGCTGACGATGGAAACACCGGCCTCCTTCACGAGCCCGATGACCTTGGCCGCGTAGGGCGCATTGTACGCCGCGAGGGCGCCACAGTGGCTGGCGCTCACCCGGCCGCCCCAGCCCTCGCGCAGGGTCTTGACGGCCAAGTACTCGAGGCTGCGGGAGTTGGGATCGTCCGTGTCGTCGACCAGCATGTGGACATCGGCGTCGTGCTCGCGCGCGATGGCGAACACGACGTCGATGTGCCGACGGGCGTCCTCGTCGGTCATCTCGTACCACGGCAGGCCGCCCGCCACGTCGGCCCCCAGCGCCATGGCGTCGCGCAGAAGGTCAGCGGTGCCGGGGTCGCGAAGAATTCCCTCCTGCGGGAAGGCCACCACTTCGAACCGCAGGAGGTCGCGGTACCGCGCTTTGATGGCGAGCAGGCCCTTCACCGGCGTGAGCCCACCGATCGTATCGACGTCGGCAAAGGCGCGGAGGGCCAGGGTGCCCTCGCGCACGGCCATCTCGACCACCGCTCCCGCACGCTCGCCGATGTCCTTCTCGGTGTAGCGGCGCTTCCAGTCCCACGTGATCTCGATGGCCTCCTGGAGCGTCTGCGACAGGTTCGGGCGCATGACCTCGCCCAGACGGCACTTGTCGAGATGGACGTGGGGGTTGACCAGCGGCGGCGTCACCAGACCGCCAGTGGCGTCGATCTCCCGTTCGCCGCGAGCGGCGATCGCCGGTTCGACCGCCGCGACCGTCCCCGCGTCGATCGCGATGTCACGCGCTTCGGCCTGACCCCGCAACCTCGCGTTCCGGACGATCAGCTCCATCGGGAGCTCCTCGTGAACACGAGGCCCCGACACGGGGTTCGCGCCGGCCCGGCCAGCCCGGGACGCGCGCTGTCCTTCACGAGCGTTCCCGTCTGCGTCGCGCTACCGCGCGCTCGGAAGCACGCGGGGACGGCGAACGGTGACGTTCCGCGAGCCGCTGCGGGCCGAGGGCCTCGATGGTGGCCGTCACGGGCCACCCCACCGACCACCCCCGCTCGCGCTACTCGAAGATCTCGACCTTGACGGGCGTGCAGCGGTACGCGTTGCACGGAGCGAGCACATCGAGCGGGCAGTTGGACAGCCCGACGATGAGGTCCATGTCCGCGCGGAACTCCACATAGTCGCCCGCCTTCGACACTGGCTCCCCGATCACCCACCGCCCGCGAGCGCAATCGTGGTGATAGTCCATGAAGAGATCCATGGTGTCGGGGATGTCCTCGGGCAAGAGCCCCCACGGGGCCACCGCGTTGGCGATGTTCTCATGGCAGCCGTCGCGCGGGCCCAGCCCGTACGACTCGTAGAGGAACCGGTTGCACATGCGGTTGTGCGTGTCATGGACGCCCTTGGGCTCCGGCGTTTCCCGGACGAACGTCATCATAGGCCGGCAGATGGTCGACATGAGCGTATCGCCTTCCGTCAGCCGGTCGCGCGGCACGTACTCCGCGCCCGGGCGAGGGAGGTAGCGCGTGCGCGAGTACGACGTGGACAGCTTCTCGCGGGGATTGTCGGCGTTGAAGAGGGCCATGTCGACGACCTGCTGGCCCTCGAGGTCGATGACCCGCAGGTGCTGGCCGCGGCGGACGGTGAAGCCGAGCCCCTGCTTGGGCGGGATCACGCGTTCCCAGACGATGGTCATCGGCTCACCGCGCAGGAAACTATCCAATCGACAATCGATTGTCAAACGACCTACCATGGCGCCCGCCGTGACGACGGCTTGGCCGTGGCCCGGCGCCGGGCGGCACTCATCGCAGTCGATGGGGAGGGATCCGCATGAGGCTGGTCGACCTGTCGCACCCGTGGAACATGCACACTCCGGGCTGGATCGGTTACCCCGGTTCCAAGATCTACTACACGCAAACCCTGCAGACGAACCGCATCGTCTCGCAGCGCGTGGAGACCTCGCTGCACGTGGGCACGCATCTCGACGGGCCCATGCACGCCGCCGACGGCGCCGGCGACATCGCCTCCCTGCCCCTCACCAAGCTGGTGCATGAGGGCGTGGTGGTCGACGTCTCCGATTGCGTGGAGGACTGGAGCATCCTGACCCCCAAGCAGATCACCGACCGCATGGAGGTCAAGCGCGGGGACATCCTCATCCTGCACACGGGCTACCACCGCTACTACGAGGGCAAGCCCCAGCAGGACCTCACGCGCTACTTCTGCATGCACCCGGGAGGGACGCAGGAGCTCGCCCGGTGGATGCACGACATGCAGATCGCCTGGTGGGGCATCGACGCCGGCTCCGGCGATCATCCGATGAACACCACCATTCGCTACATGCGGCCCGATCTCACGCGGCGGTTCGAGGAAAAGGTCGGCCGACCCGTGCGCGACTTCTTCGGCGAGTACGAGTACCGGCACCACAAGAGCGGGCGGATAGTCGTGGAGGAGATCTTCCCCATGCACTATCTGGCCTTTCCCGAGGGATGCATCCACGCCGAGAATGTTGGCGGCGACATCGAGAAGGTGCTGAACACGCGCTGCATCATCGGGGCGTTCCCGTGGAAGTTCGAGGGCGGCGAGGCGTGTCCGTGTCGCATCCTCGCCTTCCTCGACGTGGGCTCGCTCGCCGTGGAAGAGGTGCGAGAAGCGGTGGGGCGGGGGTCCGGGGGGTGATGGCGCCGCGCTACTCCGCGGGCGGCAGGGCTTCGCCGACCATGTACCCCGACCGGCCAACAGGCTGGGAGTTGTTTCTAATTCGACTCACGCTGCCGCCGCGTCACCCAAGAATCAGCGGCTCCTCGACCACCGTCCGGAGCGCCTCGAGCGCCTTCAGCACGAGAGCCTTGCGGAGTCGCTTCTCCTCGGCCGGGCTCAGGCCGGGATCGCCGACGACGCTGGTGATCGCCTTGCCTCGGACAATGCGATTCGAGCCGACCGATCTTGCGAGCGCGTCGAGAGCGCTGATCTGGGCCACCGGGATTCCCTGCGCGTCGAGTTCCTTTGCCAGCGCGGCGCCGCCGCGGCTGCACGACCCTCAGGTGGAGGTGAGGATCACCCCCTCGACGCCCCCAGCCTTCAGCTCCCGGCTCATCTCCTGCGCGAAGCGGCGCAAGGTCGGAATCACCGAGGTATTGCCGGTGGTCGTGAAGAGCTCGGGATGGAGGCGACCGATCCCGCCGTCGCGTTCCAGCTCGCGCACGACGTCGAGCGGCACCACGCGGTGCGGATCCTCGTTGATCCGCGTGGTGTCGAACCCCCCGTGCACGGACTGCCAGCGGTCCGCAGGCAGCGAGTTGACACCGGCGATCGGATAGCGAAGCCACTTGGTGACGTAGCCAGACTCCAGGCGGTCGGGGTTGCCGCGGGGGACCAGACCGCCGGTGGTGACGAGCGCGATCGTCGCCAGCGCGGGATCGCGCAGGGGCGGTGCGGCGGGAACCCGGTGGTACCGCGGGACGGCCCACTCGGTCGTGAACGGTTCTCCGCGCACCTTGCGGAGCAGCATGTCGACCGCGCGCTCGGCCGCCGGGCGCTTGGCCACCTCGAAGACGCGACGGCCGGTGGGAACGTACCCCTCGTCGACCGGCGATCCCAGCGCAACGCCGGACGCGAGCTTCAGGGCCAACCGCGCCATCACCTGGAGCGCGTTCGCCATCCCGATTGCGGCAGGGCCCGTGCTGGCGATTACGATGCGGGTGCGGTACATCTCGGTCGCCGCGTTGTCCACATGCATGCCAGTGACCGCCGTCACGCCGAGCCGCTCCCGCGCGCGCAGCGCGACCTCGCCACAGGCCATCCCGTAGCGACCGGCCGAGAAGGCCGGGCCCGCGACGACGATGTCGGGGCGCGCCTCCCTGATCAGGGCGAGGATGTCGTCGATCGCCTCCGGTCGCTCCGCGACGTGGTTGTCTCCGCAGTACACGGTGGCGACGACGTCGGCACGGGCGTCGAGGGCCTGCCGGAGCACCCGTCCGGGCCCGACCGGCCCCTCGCGCCGACCCGGTGGCGAGTCGGCCTTGTCCTCGGCACCGATGCCGGCGAAGAACTGATTGAGGAAGTGCACGACCCGGAACGTGGTCATAGAATCCTCCGCTACTCGAACCTGACCGTCAGCCGAGAGTGCCCCATGGGGTCGACGGCCCCGTGGAGGTACCGCAACGGCACCGTCAGCTCCTTCCGCGCGTCCATCTCGGGCGCGATCAGCGACTCGCCCCCGATGATCGTCTGGAGCGCGGGTAATGTCACCTTGGCGTTGCGCCAGCCCGAGTTGACGATCGCGTCCGCCTCCGGCACCGCGAAGATGAACCCGGGGTCGTCGGGTCCCTCGCCCACGTCGTTGTAGACAAGCGTGGTCTTGATGCCAGCGCGCTCGCACTTCTGGATCGTGAGCATGAGGTCGACTGCGTGGTTCGAGCCGTTGATGCCGACCACGAGCGCCGCCTCCGCCCGCAGGAGGCGCGCGATCTTCGAGACCGAGCTCGACGAGGCTTCCTTGTCCGCGGCCGAGGCCGTCACCCCGCCGAACACGATGCCGCCGAGGTAGTTGAGCTCGCGGCCGTGGCGCCGGCAGAGCTCCACCAGGAGCGGATGGTTCTGCTCCCAATACGTCGACCCGACGTACCCCCGGTTCCACCGCACGACGGCCCCATCGAACACTTCGTTGGGATGGATCATCGTCCCGAGGGGCAGCGACACGCGGACGCCGTAGAGATAGGGGCAGGCAGTGACTTCCTGATGGAGCGAGACGACCCGGGGCAGGGCGGGATCGCACGGGCCGAGCTCGAACGCTTCGACATCGTCCGGGATCCTCTCGCCAGCCGTGCGCCCCAGATGCGCGGCGACCTTCAGCCCCGCCGCCTGGACTGCGCGCATGTACTCGTTCGACTCCGGCCCGCCCGAGAGGACGTCGTCCATCTTTTCCGAGCCGGGCGGGAAGAAGGCCAGGTTCGGCGAGAACTCGAGCACCACGTTCTCCGTGCGCGCGAAGGGGGACAGCTCGGCGCCGGGTCCCGTCATGTCGACCAGCCGTTCGCGGAAGACCGTGGACTCGCCGGGCACCGGAGCGCCAACCTCGAGGACGGCCACGCCATCCAGCCGGTGCGTCCGCCCCTCGCCGACGGTGATCGGCGGCGACACGAACCCGGGGAAGACGCCACCGGGACCGGCCACCTTCCAGCGCGGCTCGACGACGTCGAGGACATGGATGATCCGGATCGACTCCCCGGGCCGCGCCAGGTGCACGCGGACGTCCGCGAAATGGGAATCGTCGAGGACGAGGGCCCGCAGCTCGGCGGGATCGACCACGAGCGTGTGATCGGTCAGCTCGGTCCGGCGGCCGAGCTCGACGCCGCGGACGTGCACGGACCCGATCTCGAGTCTCATGGGCGCGCTCTCGCTGCCATCCTACCCGACATTGCGCAGGCGCGGGTCGAGGGATCGCCTGAGACTGTCGCCGAACAGGTTGGCGCCTAGCACAGTGACGACGATGGCGAGGCCGGGGAACCCCGAGAGCCACCAGGCCGTCCCGATGTACTCCCGACCCTCACTCACCATCCCGCCCCAGCTCGGCGCGGGCGGCTGGACGCCGAGGCCGAGGAACGACAGGGACGACTCCACGATGATCAGCTCGGCGAGCTGGAAGCTCGAGACGACGATCGACGGGCCCACCACGTTCGGGGCGATGTGGCGGAACACGATCCGCGCGCCTCCCGCGCCGAGGGCGCGGGCGGCCGTCACGAACTCGCGCTCGCGCGCGCTGAGCGTCACCACCCGGATGAGCCGCGCGTAGACCACCCAGCTCCGCAGCACCAGGACGATCAGGAGGTTCACCAGCGACGGCTTGAGGAGCGCCATCACCGCGATCGCGAGCAGCAGATAGGGGAACGAGAGCTGGACGTCGGCCAGCCGCATGATGATCGCGTCGGCCCACGAGCCCGCGTACCCGGACACGAGCCCGAGCAGGATCCCGAGCGCCGCCGCCAGCAGAACGGCCGCGCCGGCCAGACCGAGTGACGTGCGCGCGCCGTGAAGGATGCGGCTCGCGATGTCCCGACCCAGGGCGTCCGTGCCCAGCGGGTGCGTCCACGTACCGCCCGGCTGCCAGACCGGCGGCGCCAGCCGATGCGCGAGGTCGAACGCGCTCAGCGAATGCCACGCCAGCGCGGGCGCGAGCACGGCGACGAGCACGACCCCCGCCACCACCGTCCCTCCGGGCCCCACCGCGCGCCACACGGGTGCCAGCCGGGACGCCGCCGGCCGCCGGGTCGCGGGCGATGCCGATGCGGCCACCGAAAGGGGCGTGGTCGTCATCGCCGCGCGAGCCGGAGGCGCGGATCGAGGACGCCGTACAGCACATCCAGCCCCATGTTGATGACGATGAATGCCGCGGCCACGAACTCCACCACGGCCAGCACGACCGGATAGTCCTTTCGCAGGATCGCGTCAAGGACGAGCGTGCCCACGCCAGGCCACGCGAAGACCGTCTCCGTGATGACGGCACCGCCGAGCAGCGCGCCCAGCTGGAGCCCGATCACGGTCACGATGGGGAGGAGCGCGTTCTTGAGGGCATGCGCTAAGGTCACTGCGCGCTCGGGCAGGCCCTTGGCGCGAGCCGTCCGCACGTAGTCCTGGGCCATCGCCTCGAGCATCTCGGAGCGCGTGACGCGGGCCAGCAGCGCGGCCAGGTAGAGGCCGAGGACGACGGCGGGCATCAACAGGTGGAGCGGCGTGCCGTATCCCGAGACCGGGACCAGCCGGAAGTTTACGGCGAAGATCCGGATCATCACCAGACCGAGCCAGAACGTGGGGATCGATTGTCCGAGGAGGACGAAGGCCATCACCGTGCGGTCGAGGACGGCGCCCGCCCTCACCGCCGCGAGCACCCCAGCGGGGACGCCGACGGCGATTCCCAGGCAGAGCGCGGCCGCAGTCAGCGCGAGGGTCGCCGGCGCGCGCTCCAGCACGACGGCCATCGCCGGCCGGTCGAACGCGAACGAGGTCCCGAAGTCGCCGCGCGCGACGTGCGTGAGATAGCGGACGTACTGCACCGGCAGCGGCGCGTCCAGGCCGTAGAGGCGCCGGAAGGCCGCCCGTTGCTCCTCCCCCGCCTCGGGGGACAGCAGGATGAACGCCGGGTCTCCGGAGAGGGAGACGAGCAGGAACGCGACGGCGGTGACCCCGAGCAGGGCCACCGCGGCCTGGAGCACCCGGCCGACGACGTAGCCGGGCACGGATCAGCCGCGCGCCGCGTTCGAGCTCAGCGAGGGCCCAAGGTGAAGTAGTAGATGTGTGCCTTGCCGCCGCGCGCAACGCTCACCTGCCAGGGGATCTCGCGGCGCTTGGCGATCACCTCGTCCTGGTGATGGATGAAGAGCCAGAGCGCCTCGTCGTGCGCGAACTTGGCGAGGTCGCGATAGATCCTGGCGCGCTTGTCGCGGTCCACCTCACCCGCCGCCGCCGTCGCCAACTGGTTGAGCCGCGCGTCCAGCTCGGGCGTGAAGATCTTGGGCGTGCGGAAGAACCAGCGGACCATGATCTCCGACTCGGCGATCGTGCCCCACTGGCCGGCCGTGATCCCGTCGAACGTCGCCGCCTGGAGATCCTTCTGGATCTTGGCACGCTCGGTCGGCACGAGCCTGACCCGCACGCCGGCCTGACCGAGCATCGCGGCCGCGGCCTCCGCGATCTCCTTGTCGGCGAGGAACGCGCCTGTCGAGATGTTCCAGGTCACGTCGAACCCGCTCGGGTAGCCCGCTTCGGCCAGCAGGCGCTTCGCCTGGGCGGGATCGTACGGATACGACTTGATCGCCTCGTCATAGCCCAGCCAGCCAGCCGCGAACGGTTGTCCCGTCGCCTGACCAAAGCCCTGCAGCAGGCTGCGGACGATGGCCTCGCGATCGATGGCATGATTGAGCGCGCGCCGGACGCGAACGTCGTTGAGCGGCTTCTGCAGGGTATTGATGGGGTACGCGATGGCGCGCGCGGCCGGCACCGTGAGGATCTGGGTGTCGCCGCTCCCGAGCTCCTTCACCTGGGCGATCGGGGGGTTGATGACGATGTCGGCGCCGCCGGCGCGCAGCTCGGACGCGCGAGTGCTGGGATCGACGATCGGGCGGAACACGAGCCGCTTCGGCGTCGCCTGACCGCCCCAGTAATCCGGGTTCGCCTCCAGGACGATGCGCTGGCCGCGCTGCCACTCGACGAACCGGTAGGGGCCGGACCCGATCGGCTTCGCCGCGAAGGCGTCGGCGCCGAGCTTATCGTAGGCGCGCGGCAGGATGTGGACGCGCGAGAGATTGAACAGCAGAGCCGGGAAGGGCGTCCTGGTCGTGATCTCGATCGTGTAGGGATCGAGCACCCGCGCGCCCTCGGTCGGCCCTAGATAGGCGTTCACGGTGGCGCCCTTGTTCGCGAGCTGCGTCTCGATGGTGAACTTCACGTCCTCGGCGGTGAGGGGATCCCCGTTGTGGAACTTCGCGTCGCGGCGCAGGTGGAACCGCCACGTCGTCGGGCTGGGGTTCTCCCAGCGCGTGGCCAGCATCGGCTTCAGCGTGAGGTTCACGCCGGTGAAGTCGACGAGCGCGTCGAAGATGTGGATCTGCACGTAATCCGACACGGCGGCCAGCGCGCCCTTGCCCGCCGGGTTGAGCGTGAACGGCTCCTCGCCGAAGGCGACCACCCACGGATCCTTCGCGAGCGCGGGGGCGGGCGCGGTGAGGAGCAGGACGGCGGCGAGCACAGTCAGCACGTTACGGATCGTTTTCATGGCGCGCCCTCCTCTCTCGGGCGGGCCCACCATAGCCAAAGTGCACGCCGCCGGCAACCGGCACACGCGACGCGCGCGGCTGTGGAGGCAGGGGCATCAACCGGCTTGAAGTCATTCAGCCGAATGAATTCTGAACCCTGTCGGCCATCCCCTTGACGCTGTCGGGCGTCTCCCCCGTGACAACCCGATGCCGGCATTGTCAAACAAAATGACCCGCCGTTCCGCCGCCAGTGCATCGACGACCGCGGGATCCCAATCGTCCATGGTTCCGTGGAACCGATGGCAGAAGACGAGCGGGACGCCGCCTGCCGGACCCAACGCCGATACGCATAGCGGAGGCCGTCGCTTTCAACGAAGTGGGTAACGGCAGTATTGTGAGTGACGTAGTTGGTCATGTCTCCTCGTTCGGGGGAGATGGACTTCAGTGCGATGGTCAACCTTAATGACTGCTTGTACGGACAACTCTCTCTTTCCAATTGGATTCAAAACAGAGAGATAGCCGGAGACGGCACCCTGGACCCCAGCACCCCCACCCACCCACAGGGACGGCGACCAACCCGATCATCCACCCTCGATGTTGTCCATGGTCTTTTCGCGCCGATCTCGGAGATCAGTCATGCTTGGGACGGTCACATCAGGGCCGCGGGTTGCGCCTCCACCGCACTTCCGCAAGAATGCGACAGGGTTGATACCGAGAACGACGACGCCGGCGGTGGATCGCGGATGGCCGTTGATCCAGCGGCGCGCGCGACCAGGACGATCTTACGCGGTCCCGATGATCAACGGCGGGGTCATCGCTCATCCGGACGAGCATACGCACGGCGAGGGCGCAAACCCCTGCCCCTCTTCTGGTGACCGCTGCCAATCGTCTCGGACTCCGTCTGGGCTACACTGTTGCGGATGTCGTCCGCACTCGGTGACGGGCAGCGATCCCACGCGGCCGCTCCGCCATTTCGGGGGCCCTCAGACGCAGCATCGACACCGCGACCTGAACGAGTAGCCACGCAGGCGGCTGTGGCCCGCTTTCGTGATGTGCCCGCGTCGCTGGTTTCTCCAGAGCCCAGTTCTCGGAGCACCGGCCTTCCCACGCCCGTACCTCGTGGACCCCGCGAAAACGGTGCGTTGACGGCTGGATAGCATGATCTCGGGGCGGAAGGTGACGGTCGTCATGCCCGCATACAACGCGGAGGCGACGCTCGAGAAGACCGTCCTCGAGATTCCGAGGGACGTCGTCGACGACATCATCGTCGTGGACGATCAGTCGCGGGACCGCACGGTCGAGGAGGCGCGGCGGCTGGAGCTTCACACGATCGTCCATCCGAAGAATCGCGGCTTCGGCGGGAACATGAAGACGTGCTACGCAGAGGCGCTTCGGCGCGGGGCGGAGATTGTCGTCGTGGTGCACCCCGACTACCAGTACACGCCGCGACTCATCCCAGCACTGGCCGCATGCATCGGAAGCGGATTCTACGACGTTGCCCTTGGATCGCGTATCCTCGGCGGGAAGGCGGTCGCGGAAGGCATGCCGCGCTACAGATACGTCAGCAACCGCTTCCTGACCGCGGCGGAGAACCTGCTCGTGAGTGCGAAGCTCTCCGAATACCATACCGGCTACCGAGCGTTCTCGCGGCGGCTCTTGCAAGAGCTACCGCCTCAGGAGAACGATGACGACTTCGTGTTCGACAACCAGATGCTCCTGCAGGCCATGTGGTTCGGCTTCGCCATTGCCGAAGTAACCTGCCCCGTCCGCTACACTAAGGAGTCCTCCTCCATCGCGTTCGGTCGGAGCGTGGTCTATGGCCTCGGGGTGCTGCGGGGGGCGGCGTTGTTCCGCCTGGCGAGGCTGGGCCTTGTCCGACCGCGTTTCCTCGAGCGCGACGGCCGAAGGCTGGCGTGGAGCTGACGCGCTCCCAGCCGCGTGCGCGTCGCGCCGTCCCAGGCCACACGCCGCCCCGACCGGAACAACCCTGGGAGGCGGGTCGAGCACAGAATGGAGGGTGCCTTCCGCCTTGACAAAGAATCGTTGTCAGCCGATCGCATGTCCCCGAAATCCGAACCACGGAGCCACGACGACACGCATGTTAAGGGTCGGCTGGCCGATCGAGCCGTGCTTGCGATGGGCCGGATGGTTGCCGCACATGAATCCGGTCTCGGTGGCCCCGGCGAGCTGGACGATGGGAATCCGTTGGCCATCAAGTACTGACGGAAGTTGACCCTGCCGTAACATGCGCGGTAGCATGCGCGTCCGCTCTGAGGAGCGCGGCCATTCGGGTCGACGACCATGCCAGGATAGCCATCAGTAGGGCGACCGCCATGAGGCCAGCCAAGCGCACTCCGCCGCCAACGCGCCAGGTGCGGAGCCACAGAAGATCTGGCGAGGATAGGCCCAGGAGCGCCCATCCGGAGGCGAGCGGAGACGGCCAGATCCGGAGCTGGGCCAGGGCGTGACCAGGAAGCTCTCCCTTCCGCTCGAGCCATCCATAAAAGGTGACGAAGTCGACGAGGATGCCGTTCCAGGCAACCAGAACGCCCACCGCACCGAGACTAAAGAAGAGCGCCAGACGCCAGGGGGGAGCCCCCTGCCTTCCGGCGGAGACCCAGAAGGAGGCGGCCACGGCCAGCGGCGGCACGAACGTGAGCAGGAAACGCGGGCCCCAGCTCCAGCCACCCCACCAGAAGCTGATGGCGCCGTAGAACAGCAGACCCGTGACGAGAAGTCCACCCCAGAGCAGCGCCACCGCTCGCTCAGCTCTGAGCATCGATGCCAGTCCGAGCAGGCCGAGCCACGCAAGGGGAAAGAAGACGAGGAGGCCGTGGCTGGGCCCCGCCAAGAGTCGGAAGATGCCCACAGCGACATCGAACGGCGAGCTGCTGCATATTGTCGCCAGCGATCGAAATCCCGTCGTGGTCGCGCTCCCGTGCCGGGCCCGGTTCACAACCAGGTTAAGAGCGACGGCGACGACGATTGGGATCGTGACCGGGATGGCATCCCGGACTCGCCGTGTACTGACCACGACCCAGGCCAGGATTAACGGCGTGAGGATGACTAGTTCCGGCCGGGTCAGGATCATAGCGCCCAGGCTCAGCCCCGCTCCTACCAGTCGGTGCCGTGCGCGCGCCCCGCGGAGCAGCACGAGGGCGCCGGTCAGGGCGAGACTCGCCAGGGGCTGCGCGAAGTCGAAGCGCGCGTACGCGACCGCTGGCGAGGCCAGCCCGTAGACGAGCGCGGCACCGACCGACCATCGGGCCGAGAGGCTGAGCCCTCGCGCGAGTCGGAACACAAGAATGGCGGTCACCGCAGTGATCAGCGGATTCAGCCACGAGGAGAGCAGGTATGGAAGGTTACTGTACAGGGCGGGATTGTAGCGCAGGCCCGGAGTGAAGGGGACGGTGGTGAGGTGCGGGATCCAGGCGGCAAACGGAGCAAGCAGGATGAGACCGGGCACGTAGGCCAAGGTCAGGCCGATTCCGTAGAAACTCGTGAAGAGCGTCCTCGAGCCCCACACGATTGGCGGGTCGAAGCCAAAACTACGCTGGAAGAGGAGCTGCTTGGCGGCCTCGAACATCAGGATGCCGTCGATCGAGTAATGATGACCGCCGAGAGTGAGTGCGTAGTAGGTCAGGAGACCGAGCAGGAGCATCTCTACGAGACGGCGGTCGCGCGCGGGCCTGGCGTCGATTCGAGGCGCATCAGGCGGCGGAGCTGAGGCTCTGGTCGGTCCGGTCAGCATAACTTCTTCATCGAGTCCTCGGCGAGTGTCATCGGACTGACGAGATTTTAGCCGCTCAGGCTCACTGAACAGAGCGCCGGAATTCGCCGGTGGAAAGCGGTGGACGGGTCCGTGAGTCTGGCCGTCCCGGATAAGGCTTGTCAATCTGACGGGCAACAAGGCTGCCATCAATCGACTCGACGACCAGAGTGGTAGCAAAACGGTAGCAAGCCGGGGGTCGGGTGGTGGAGAGGCCCTGGAAGTGCCCGAGAACAATGGAGCCGGGGGCGGGGTTTGAACCCGCGGCCTGCTGATTACGAATTGTCCCCGAAGACACCTACCGACACCGACGACGACGCAAGCCCCGAGGATTTCAGGACTCAGGACTGAACCATGCTGCGCGTGTATCGGCATAGTTCGGGATGTGTTGGTAGCGCAGTGGTAGCAGCCTTACTCACCCGGCCAGAGGTTCTGCGAGTGACCCGTCGATGGTTTGATCGGCTATCAGCTCGTCGAGCCTCCGGCCGCCCACGCCAACCCTCCCTGTGGCGGAAGTTGCGCCAGCTCCGGTCTTGTCGCCGCAGGCCCAAACTCGTCCTCCAGCTCATCGGCACGCCCGCCGTGCGGGACGCCCAGAGAACGCCCGGCCCGAGGCGTGCCGCAGTTGGGTTCGCGGCCCCGCTTGAGCCGCTAAAGAGTCCACCTCCGGGTTCGAGCTTCCCTTTAGATACTGAAAGTGGCGATCAACACGGGTTCGAATCCGCAACGGGATTTGTCACTCGGACGTGATACCGCCCATTCCCTTCGCGGGGGTCGCAGTGGCCGCGTAGAGCAGAGACCGCTTCAGCCGAGAACGTGACGGGCTCGTCCGCTACGGCCGCCCGGCCCCAGACGCCGCCGCCCTCACGCCCGAGGCCCGCCCTGCCTTCCCCACGCACGCCTGGACCTGGGCGGCGTTGATGCGCCGTGCGCTCGATCTCGATGTCCTCGCCTGTCCCCGTTGTGGCGGCCGGCTGCGCGTCGTCGCCACCATCCAGGATCCGGCGGTCGTGCGCGCCATCCTCGCCCACCTTACGTTGGCGCCGGGTCCCGACACCCCCGGCCCCGCCCCAGCTCGCCCACACCGCCGCCACCCCGTAACCCTCCCCCAACAGCCCGCTCAAAGGGCTGCCCGATCGCCGACGGCACCTACCCCGCCAGGGCGACGGTCTGCCTCACTCCCGCCGCCCTTGACCACGTCCGGGTTCCGAGTGTCCCATCCCCGCAGGAGTTGGAGTCAAACGGCGCTGTGTCCGCGCTCTGTCGGGTGCCCAGCCCAGGGGACGATGGCATTCCCCGGTCGGCCTGCGGTCCGCCGCGCGGGTCGTGCAGCGCCGACGGGCGCTAAAGTTTCCTAGGCGCTGGAAGGCGTGAGGCCGGAGACTCAGAACGGCTGAGTACGGCGATCTGCTGATTGTGGTCCCGCTGGGGCTTGAGGCCACAGTGTGAACATGACGCGCGCAAGCGCGCGCCGCGTTCGTGTGTAGTCGTATCACGACGGAGCACGCGGGGATAGTTTGACGTTGCGAAACGACTGGTCTAGCATCCAACGGGCAATCGCATGGCCTAGAGAAGGCCGTTGCCGCTACGGCCTCCCTCCAGGAGAACGAAAAGAGAGAAACAGCAGCTTCTTTCCATAGGAGGCAGCCATGAGACATTTTCCCGGCTTGTCTCGCCGTACCAGCTTCGGGATTACCCTCGCTTCATCACTCGTTGCCGCGCTCGTCGCCGCACCGGCCGCGGAAGCGCGCATTACGCACATCGTCATCGACTGCGCCCGGTCGCAGTCGCCTACGTTCTGCCCCGGACAATCGCCCACGTTCGGCGGATTGTCGTTCGGTACCGTAGGCCAGTACGAAAAGCTGCGCGGCACCGCCTTCGGCGAGCTCGACCCCCTCGACCAGCACAACGACGTCATCACCGACATCTCGCTCGCGCCGCGCAATGCGAACGGGAAGGTCCAGTATTCGATGGATATCTTCATTCTCAAGCCGATCAACCTGGGCAACGGCAACCACCGGGTGCTGCTTGATATGAACAACCGCGGCGAGATGCGCCTCGCCAGACTCAATGAGTTCTCGCTCGACAATCCGCCCCTTACCAACGATCCGAGTACGGCCGCGGATGCCGGCACCGGGTTCGTCATGAGCCGGGGTTACACCGTGGTCGGCAACGGATGGGATGTGGGCGCCACGCCGGGTTCCGCTACCGGTGGCGGGATGACGATCTCGCTTCCCACGGCGCATTTCCCGGCGGGATCGGCCAGCACCGACATCACCGGGCCTTCGTACGAATACCTGGTGAATGACAGCGCAAGCGCCGCGTCGAGGATGACATTCGCGCTGACTTATCCGGCGGCGACGCCGGACGATGCGGTGCTCACGGCGCGCGCGCTCCTGAACGACACGCCGATGGTCGTACCAGCGGGCAGCTGGGCGTACACGGACGCAACCAGGACCGCGATCCGGCTGTTGCCGGCCGGAACGCCATTTCAGCGAAGCTGGATCTACGAGTTCACGTACACGGCGAAGAATCCCGTCGTGACCGGAATTGGTCTGGCGGCGACACGCGACTGGGTCTCATTCCTGCGGCACGGCACGGCGGCTCAGGGCAATCCGCTCGCCGGCGACGTGCTGCACACCTTCAGCTACTCAATTTCGCAGCCGTCACGCACCTTGAATGACTTCGTGCACCTCGGCTTCAACGAGGACGAAAACGGCTTCCGCGTCCTGGACGGCATATTGAGCCATACCGGTGGCGGCAGCGGCGATCAGATCAACTATCGGTTCGCCCAGCCCGGCAGAACGGAGCGCAATCGGCAGAATCACCTGTACCCCGAAGGCGTGTTTCCGTTCGCCCATGAGACGCTGACCGATCACCTGAGCGGCAAGACTGACGGCCGCGATGCGCGCTGCACGGAGACCAACACCTGCCCCAAGCGCTTCGAAGTCAATACCGCGAACGAGTACTGGGTCAAGGCCGGTTCCCTGCTGCATACAGACACGCGTGGCAAGGATCTGAAGGATCCGGACGACGTACGCTACTACCTGATGTCGGGGCTGTCGCATGGTGTCGGCGACGCCACCACCAAGTCGACGTGCCAGCAATTTCTCAATCCGGTCAGCCCGTACCGCGCACATCGCGCGCTCCTGGTCGCGCTCGACCAATGGATGAGCGACGGAACCAAGCCGCCGAAGAGCCGGATACCGGAGGGCGGTAAGAGGGCATTTGCAGTGACGGTCCCCGGTTCACAGGTGGGAGTCGTTCCGCAGCAGGAACTGGGCTGGCCGAACATCCCGGGCGTGCTTTACACGGGTGTGATCACGACCCGCTACTTCCTCGACTTCGGGCCGGATTTCGATAACGGCATCCTGTCGAACTACCCGCCATCGATTGTAGGCCGGCCGTCCTATCCGATCTTTGTCTCGAAGGTGGACGACGACGGCAACGAAATCGCCGGCGTCCGCCTGCCGGGGGTCGAGGCGCCGATTGCCACCACGACCGGCTGGGCGCTGCGGGCGGCCGCGACCGGGGGCAACGACGGCTGTGAAGCGAATGGCCAGTACATCCCCTTCCAGACGACCAAGGCCCAGCGCCAGGCAATCGGCGACCCGCGCAAATCGCTCGAAGAACGCTACAAAAATCACGCCGGGTACGTGAAGGAAGTCGCGAAGGCGGCGCAGAAGCTCCAGCAAGACGGATTCCTTCTTGCCGACGACGTGCAGCGGTATATCGACGAAGCGGAAGCCAGTAACGTGCTCAAGTGAGTCGGGCAACGTTATGAGCCGCTGAAGGCGGAGCCGCGCCGTCGACGCCAAGCTAGCGAACTTGACGGCGACTGTGCGCGCGGCCGGCCCGTACTGTCCGAAAACTCATCCCATGCTCAGGCTGCACGGTGGTAGTAGCGCAACAGCCCTCCTAGCCGGTCCCGACAGCGCACCCGGGTCGCGCCCGCGACAGCGGCTGCCGGGTCGATCAACTCGTTGCCGAGCCCTTGATGGTTCCGCTCGCCATGGTAGTGAGCGACGAACTCGTCGAGGGCGCGGAAGAGCCGACGCTCCCCGAAGAGGATCAGGCGGTCGAGACACTCCTCTCGGATCGAGCGCACGAAGCGCTCCGCGTAGGCGGTGGCATTCGGCGCCCGGACGGGCATCAGCACGATCCGCACCCCGGCGCGTTGGACGATACGGCGGAAGTCATCGGTCCACTTGCTGTCGCG
>JBKPAK010000171.1:0-16789 GCA_046726415.1 Candidatus Methylomirabilota bacterium | reverse complement strand
GGGAACGGTGAAGAAGTCGATCGAGACCAGATCCTGGACATGGTTCGCGAGGAACGTGCGCCAGGTCTGCGAAGGAGGTGTCGAGCGCCTCGGGATCAGGCGGGAGACGGTACGCTCGGCTACCTCGATACCGAGTTTCAGAAGCGCGCCAGCCGTACCAGTACATCGCGGGAGCAAGGAACCCCAGCGAGGGATCGACGACATCTCGCGCGTGGTGCGTGCCCAGAAGGACGACGCCAATCGAGGGATAGACGGTGAACAGCGCAAGATCCAGCTTGAGCACGACCACGTAGAAAACCGCGAACGCTGTCCCGTATGCAAATGCGAAGCTGCGAAACGCGTGCGACGACGTCATGACCCGAAGCCTCTGATGTTGTTCACGACGTGACCAATCAGAAAGCTCCACCAGACGATGAAGGCAAGGACCGAGGTCACGGCGGCTCGCGTTCGCGCGAGTTCGTCGGCACGCGGCTGCCTCCAGCAAACCCAGTAAGTCGCCAGGAGTGCCAACCCGATGGCGACGAAATGCTCCTTAATGTCGAAGAGGCCGAGCGTCGGCCACTGGCCGGCGCGCTCCAACTCGGGCCGGATGTCGACGCGGAAGTACAGGTACACGATCCAGCCCAGTAGTGTCGAGACTGCATACAGCACTACGATGGCGTTGGCGAAGGAGGCGGACGGCACGGCGCGAAAGCGGCCGAAGAACGAACCCGGCCGGCTGCGCGCCGGCGCCCATGCCGCCAGTGTCTGGTGGGTGACCGCGCCGCAGCGCGACCGCGACCAGGCCATGAATGATCAGAAGCGCGGTCGCCAGGACGCCCTCCCGTCCAAGGGTTGACGCGCTTCGTGGGCCGGCTGCTCCTGCTGGTGAACTACCGTCCAGAGTACGGGAACGGCTGGGGAGGCAAGACATACTACCAGCAGGTGCGGCTCGACAGCCTGCCGACCGCGAGCGCCGGGGAGCTTCTGGAGGCGCTGCTCGGGACCGGCCCAGGGCTCGAAGATCTCGACCGGCTCCTGATCGAGCGTACGCAGGGCAATCCCTTGGATTCGTCATGATGTAGAGGACCACCGTCCCGTTGGTGCTCCGGGCGTACACGACTAATGCGCAGCCGCCTCTACGCGATGTCCTCCGCATGCGTTACTAGTCCAGCCAGACCTTCTTGTAGTGCACTTTGAACTCGGCCTGGTTGACGTAGCCCTTCATCCACGGCTGGGCGATCTGGTAGAAGGGCGAACCGGAGATGGTGTTCCAATAGAACTTGTCGACCATGAACTCCTGGAGCTCCTTGGCGAGGGCCTTGCGCTTCACCGGGTCCATCTCGCGCGCGTACCGGGCATAGTATTCGTTGACCTTGGGGTCGGTGTGCCGCGTGCTGTTCCGGAACGCCGTGGAGGCCGACAGGTAGGCATTCTGGTCCACGATCAAGAGGGACGCCAGATCTTCGACGTACATGTCGAAGGGAAGTCCTGGGTGGCTGTATTCATCCAGCTCACCTTGTCCACGAGCCGGAGGTTCGCAGTCACGCCGATCCGCGCCAGCTGTTCCTTGATCACCGTGGCGATCACGTTGAAGACGGATTTCTCGGTGTTGGTCATCAGCTCGAAGGAGAGCGGTTTCTGCGGGCCGTAGCCGGCCTCGGCGAGCATCGCCTTCGCCTTGGCCGGATTCGTACGGACACAGCGCGCGATCCTTGGACATCGGCTTGCCATCGGCCGGCACGGTGAACCTTCATCATCGCGACCATCGGCGTCGTCTCTTTCCCGGTCATGATCTGGGCGCGCGGGTTCTGCCCCCGGATCGTGTCGACGTGATCGGCCGAGAAGTCGGCGATGAAATCGATCTCACCGGCCTTGAACGCGGCGATCTGGGTGACGGGATCTTTGATCGTGCGAATCACGACGCGATCCAGGTACGGGACCCCCGGCTCGAAGTACTTGTCGAAGCGGCGCTCCTTTCCTGTGGCTTGCTCACGGCCGTCTCGACGAGGCGGGGCCCGGTCGCCCTGCCTCAGGCGCCGCCGGTGATCTTGCGCTGCATGTCCTCCATCCGCGTCAGCGCGGCTTGGATAGCCTCGGCGACCATCCCCTTGACGGTCGCGTCGTCGAGAGGCCGGAGGCCCGTGAAGAGCTTGAGCTGCTCGGGCGCCTCGGCGCGGCGCGCGACCATCTGGGCCGTGCCCAGGGCGGTGGCCGTCGCCGCTTCCACCGCCGCCTGGCGGCTCAGCCCCGCCGCCTGGCCGGCGTCGATCAGCGCGTCGAGGACCGGCAGGAAGTACGTCGGCCCCACCGCGGTCAGCGCCGTGTAGAGGTTCATCCAGCGATCCTCGACCTCGGGCGCCCGTCCGAGCGCGGCGAGGAACGCCTCGGCCAGCGCGCGGCGGGCGCCAGTGGCGCTCCGCCCGTAGCTGACGGGGTTAAAGCCTTGGCCGACGACGGACGGCGAGTTCGGGTTGACGCGGACCACGGCCACGCCCGGCACGGCCGCCTCCATGAATTCCAGAGGGACGCCGCCGGCGAAGGACACCACGACCTGCCCGCTCCCGAGGGAGCTCCGGATCTTCGCCAGCACGTCGGTCACCACGGCCGGGGGCACGGCCAGTACCACAAGGTCGGCCGCGCTGGCCGCCTCTGGAACCTCGTGCACGGCCACGCCGTAGCGGGCGGCGATCTCCTGCCGCCGCTCGGGCTTTGTCTCGCACGCCACGATGTCGCCCGGGCGGCTGGCGCCACCGCCCAGCAGCCGGTCGATCACGACGCTGCCGATGGCGCCGGCGCCGATCACGCCGATACGCCTGCCTTGCAGCATGGACATGCCGGGGGTCTCCCTCACTGCGTTCGGATGGCCTCGGTCACGATGCGCCAGGCCGGATTGCCGTCGACCAGGCGCTCGGCGTTGCCTCCCAGCACTTTGGCCTCGGTGGCCGCATCCACACGCAGCTCCTCCCGGAGGATGCGACGGCACTCGGCCAGGCGGCTGGCCAGGCGGCCCGGCTCGCGCCAGTTGGCGTCGCTGCCGTAGATGATGCGGTCGGGCCCGAAGGCGACGAGTAGCGGTCGGATGAGATCCGGCCACATCGCGAGCGGCAGCAGCGACCACGAAACGTCGACATAGACGTTGGGCATCACGCTCAGAGCGATGGTCTGCTCCACAAACGGCCGGCCGCCGTGGGCCACCACAAGCTTCAGGTCGGGAAACTCGCGGGCTACGTCGTCAAGGTAGATGGGCAGGCAGTACTTCGTGCGAGTGCCGGCAGGGTCGTCGGGGTTGCAGTAGATGAGGCCGGCGTGGACGAGCACTGGCACGCCGAGCGTCTGCGCACGTCCGAAGGTGGGAAAGCAGGCCGCCTCGTTCGGGTAGAAGCCGTGGTCGTCGATCGGCCCGCCTGAGGTGGATATCTTGAGGCCGCAGAACCCCTGTTCCTTGACATAGCGTTCGAGGCGGTCGGGCGACTCGGGACGGCGCGGGTCGAGGAACGCGAAGGCGGTGAGGCGGCCGGGTGCTCTCGCCACCGTCCGCGCCACCAGCTCGTTGTCGAGCGCGAAGATGACCGCGCGGTCGAGGCCGGCCGCGTCGAGACACCGGGGGAAGCTCTCGACGTAGGCCTGCCGGTCGGCCGGGGGCACGTTGCCCCAGGCCGTGAGGTGCACGTGGAAGTCGACGACGCCCACGGCCGCGCCCTACTTCAGGGTGACCAGAGCCGGCGCCACCTCGCGCAGCGGCTCCAGGACGTAGAGGTCGCCCGGGCCCCGCCGCTCCTTGATCTGCTTCTTGTCCAACATGAACTGGACGGTGACCGCCATGTCCTCCGCCAGCGCGGGGTCGAGGGATAGGCTGTACTTGGTGGCCTTCATCGTTACCTCGATGAGCGGCACGGCCATGTTGGTGTGTTTGCTCATCCACTTCGCCACCGTCGGGATGTTGCCCTTATCCTGCAGGTAGTCGTTGGCCGTGGCCAGAACCTTCAGGACGGCTCGCACCGTCTTCGGGTTGTCCTTTGCGAAATCGGTGCTGATGGAGAACACGCCATGCCCTGGAGTCATCCGATGCGGACCCTCTTGGCCAGGCACGAACGACCAGGAGCCCGAGGCGAGGATCTTGCCGCCGGCCTGCACGGCGCGGGTCACGTTAGGCTCCCAGCCGAAGATCGCGTCCACGTCGCCGCGTGTGAAGGCCGCCACCGACTCGGCCATGTCCATGTGGAACTGCTGCACCCTGGTGGCGTCGAGCTTGTAGCGGCGCACGAAGCTCTGGAAGAGCAGCTCGGAGGTGGTGCCGGGGAAAAAAGCCACCTTCTTGCCGTAGAGATCCTCGGGCTTGCCGAGCTCCTTCTTCACCACCGCGCCCAGCGAGTCCGACATCTCGCTGAGCTGGGCGAAGATGCGGACCGGCAACCCCCTGGCCTGCAGGTTCACGGCCGGTTGCTCGCCCGACGTGCCCATGACCACCGCCCGGGAGGCGAAGGCCTCGGCGAATTCGCGGCCCGACGGCGTCCAGCGGATCTGCGGGGTAAGCCCCTCCTTCTTGAACAGCCCCTGCTCGACGGCCACGACGATCTGGGCACAGAGCTGGGGACTCTGGCTCACGCCCAGGGCGATGTCGGTGGTCTCCACGGCGGCGAGAGCCAGCCAGCCGGGGCCGGCCAGGGTCAGGAGCAGAACGACGGCGACGGCGGCACCACGGTTCATGAGTCTCCTCCTCCCGGTGCTCACAGCGACTTCCAGGGGACGATCCAGCGCTCCAGTTCCAAGAGCGCCTTGGACAGCGCATAGCCGAGGAGCCCGATCGCGATGATCCCCACGAAGATCCGCGGGGTGTGGAAGTTCAGACGCGCCTCCTGGATCAGGTAGCCGAGGCCGGCATTGCTGGCGATCAGCTCAGCGGCCACCAGCACCAGGAAGGCCATGCCCATGCCGATCCGCAGCCCCGCCACCACGTGGGGGAAGGCCGACATCAGCACGACGTCGCGGAAGATCTGCAGCTCCGAGGCCCGGAGGCTCCGCGCCACCCGGACGTGCACGGGGTCGACCCCATGAAAGCCGGCGATGACGTTGATGAGGATCGGGAAAAAGGCAGCATAGGCGATGAGGAAGACCTTGGACAGCTCGCCGATGCCGAACCAGGCGATGGCGAGCGGGATGAGGGCCAGGGCCGGGATGGGGCGCGCTAGTTCCAGGATTGGGTCGCACAGGTCGTGCAGCGTCTGCACGCGCCCGATCAGCATGCCGAGCGGTATGGCCAGGGCGACGCCAAGCAGGAACCCCTCCAGCACGCGCAGCAAGCTCACGCCCGCGAAGTGGAAGATCACTCCGGTCGTCGTAAGCTCCCACGCCTCGTGCAGCACCTCCGCGGGCGAGGAGAGCAGGAACGGGTGGATGAGCTGCGCCTTGGTGATCGCGTACCAGGCCCCCAGCAGCGCCGCGACCGACACGGCGTTGAGCAGACGGCGCCGGCTGACCTGGCGACGACCGGCGGCGCCCGTCATGCGGCGGCCCCTCCCCGCAGCGCCCGCTCGATTCGCCGGTAGGCGCTGACGAACTCGTCGCTGGTCCGGCTGCGGATGCGGGCCCCGGGGATCGTCACCGCCGCCCGCACCCGGCCCGGCCGCGCCGACAAAACGATCACCCGATCGGCCAGGAACACCGCCTCGGCGATGGAGTGGGTGACGAAGATCACGGTTTTCCGATCGCGCTCCCAGATGCGGAGCAGTTCCTCCTGGAGCGCCTCGCGCGTGAAGGCGTCGAGCGCTCCGAAAGGCTCATCCATCAGGAGCACGGAGGGACCGACGGCCAGCGTCCGGGCGATGCCCACGCGCTGCTTCATCCCGCCCGAAAGCTGGTGCGGGTAGTGGCGCTCGAAGCCGGCCAGGCCCACGAGGTCGATGAACCCCCGGCTCCGCCGCTCCCGTTCGTCCCGGTCCACGCCCTGGACCTTGAGCCCGTACTCGACGTTCTGCTGCACGGTGTACCAGGGAAAGAGCGCGTGCTCCTGGAAGACGATCCCGATCTCGGGCGGCGTGCCCACCACCGGACGACTGCCCACCAGGATCTTGCCCGCCCGCGGCGTCACGAACCCGGCGAGGCAGTTGAGCAGCGTCGTCTTGCCACAACCCGAGGGCCCGAGCAGGCAGACGAACTCCGAGGACTCGATCTCGAGCGTCACGCCGTCCAGGATCTCCACCACGGCGCCGTCGGGCGCGGGCAGGGCGACCTCCACGCCGTCGACGACGATGCGCGGCGGCCGCGAGGCGTCGGTGGCCATGCCGTCGTCAGAATCCGGCCTTGTCGCCGAAGTCGTAGTCGATGAGCCGCTTGCTGACGACGATGGTGTCCACCCGAGCGCCACTGAACGTCCCCACCGCGAAGAGCGCCTCCGCCGCGCGCAGGATTCACCCCCGGGGCGGGACCGCGGGCGTGGCCGCCGTTTTCTGCCTGCGTCGTGGGTGCTTCTCCTTCCGGTTACTCATCCGTAGCCGGACGGGGAGGGATTATGGACCGAACGGTTACTCACCCGTCAAGGGGCCCCTCTTCGATGAGTACGCGCCATACTTGACGGTTATTCGGAATGATCGGATCGCCCCACGGGACGTGGTCGACGAGCTTCTCATCGTCCGTGCGCCTTCGGCGCTTCTGCCTGGAACAACAACCCCCTCTTCGTCATCCCGGATTGGAACTTTGTGGTCGTGCGGCTCGGTCAGGACCAACGAACGGGTTCGCCATCACGAACGCCACCTGGAGTGAGTTCCTTCGCCGGCTGGGGGCCGCGCTCACCACCGGTAGGGATCGCGCGCCCTCCTCCTTGTCAGCCTCCGAGGTACAGCCGCTTCACGCGAGGATCGTCGAGGATCGCCCGCCCGGATCCCTCGTAGCGGTTCTGCCCCACCTCCAGCACGTAGGCGTAGTCGGAGATCTCCAGCGCCTTGGCGGCGTTCTGCTCGACCATCAGGATCGTCTGGCCGTGCTGCCGGAGGTCCTTGATGATCCGGAAGATCTCCCGGAAGACGAGCGGCGCCAGCCCGAGCGTCGGCTCGTCCAGCAGGACCAGCTTCGGCCGCAGCAGGAGGGCCCGCCCCATCTCGAGCATCTGCTGCTGCCCCCCCGACAGGTTGCCGGCGCGCGCCCGGCGCCGCTCGCGAAGGACGGGAAACACCTCGTAGACCCGCTCCAGTTCACCCCGCAGCTCTTCCGACCACGTTCGGATGTACGCGCCGAGGAGCAGGTTCTCCTCCACCGACATCAAGGGAAAGACGTTGCGGCCCTGGGGGACGTAGGCGAGGCCGCGGTGGAGCAGATCGCCGGGAGGGCGGTTCGTCACGTCCTCGCCCGCGAACACGACCCGCCCCTGACGAGCCGGCAGCAAGCCGAAGATGGTCTTGAACACCGTCGATTTGCCGGCACCGTTGGGCCCGATGATCGAGGCGATCTGGCCGGACTGGACGGCCAGCGTCACGCCCTTGAGAACTTCCATCCGGCCGTAGCCCGCATGGATGTCGCGTACCTCGAGGAGCGCCATCGCTAGGTCCCGAAGTAGGCGTCCATGACCATGGGGTTGGCGTGGATTTCCGCCGGCGCGCCCTCGGCGATCTTCTCGCCCTGGCTCAAGACGATGATCCGCCGGCAGAGCGACATGACCACTTCCATGTTGTGCTCGATCACCACGAACGTGTATCCCCGGCCGTTCAGCTCGTGAATATGCTGGACGATGCTCTTGATAATAGTGGGGTTGAGGCCCGCCATGGGCTCGTCGAGGAGGACGAGCTCGGGCTCCGGCATGAGGGCCATGCCGAAGTCGAGGAGCTTCTGCTGGCCGTAGGACAGGTCGGAGGCCAGGTGGTCGGTGACGTGCGTGAGGTTCAGGAAGTCGAGGAGCTGGGCGGCGCGGTCGCGCTCTTCCGATTCCTCCCGCCGGAAGAGGCGCCCGACCAGGGTGCCCCGGCGCTCCTGGGCGGCCATCAAGAGGTTCTCCAGCACGGTCATCTCGGGGAAGAGCTGGATGAGCTGAAAAGTCCGAGAGATCCCGCGCCGGGAGATGCGGTCGGCAGTCAGGCCGGTGATGTCCTCGCCCTTGAACGCCACGCGGCCGGCCGAGGGCCGGAGCACGCCGGTGACGCAGTTGAAGAGCGTGGTCTTCCCCGACCCGTTGGGACCGATGAGCCCGAGGAGCTCACCGGGCTCCACGGCGAGGCTCACGTCTCTCAGGGCGGAGAGGTGATAGAAGTGCTTCGTCAGATCCCGAACTTCCAGGACTGACATGAGTGCTCAGGTTTCACCGCGTTCCCGGCGCGTCCGGCGGCGCCGCCAGCGGGGCCGGCACGCGCTTGCCGCGACCGAGCCAGGTGAGCGCCACGTCCCACAGGCCGACCAGCCCCTTCGGCATAAACAGCATCATCAGGATGATGGCGAGCGAGTAGATGATGAGGTAGAGGCCTTCCGAGCCCCGGAGAGCCTCGGGCAGGATCGTCACCACCGCCGCTCCGATGAACGGCCCCTCGAAGCGTCCGAGGCCCCCCATGACGACCATCATCAGGAACTGGATGGACCGATCGAGTGTGTAGGCGCCGGGGTCGATGTAGCCGAGCAACGGGGCAAAGAGCGCCCCTCCGATCCCGGCGTAGGCCGCCCCGATCGCGAAGGCCATCAGCTTGTAGTTCCGCAAGCTCACCCCCACGACCTCGGCCCGCATCTCGTTCTCGCGGATCGCCCGGAAGGCCCGGCCCCACCGGGAGGTCAGGATCCAGTAGGCAGAGGCGACCACGACCGCCGCCCAGCCCAGGATGTAGAAGTAGTAGGCGCGGTCGGATCGGAAGCTGATCGGCCCCCAGGCCGGCCGGGCGATGTTCGAGATTCCGAACGACCCGCCGGTCAGCGTCTCCCAGTTCCGGAGCACCAGGAAGGCGATGATGTTGAAGCCGAGCGTCACCATGGCCAGGTAGTGATGCTTGACCTTCAGCGCCGGGAAGCCGAGCACCAGGCCCCATCCGAACGCGAGGGCCAGGCCCGCCAGCAGGCCCAGCTCGAAGGGCACGCCGTGCTGACCGAGGATGGCCACCGCGTACGACCCGAACGCCATGAAGGCCGCGTGGCACAGGGAGATCTGTCCGGCGTAGCCGAGGGTGAGGTTGAGCCCGATGGCCAGGATCAGGTACACCAGCGTGAGGCTCAGGATGTACAGCTTGTACTGCTCGAGGAGCAGGGGGGCGAGCGCACAGAGCGCCGCCGCCCCGGCGACGGCGAGCCACCGGGCCGGGCCGTACCGGCGGACCATCAGGCCCACTCCTCCTTCACGCCCCAGATGCCCTCGGGTTTGAGCAGCAGGACGGCGATGAGGATCACGAGCGCGAAGGCGTCGCGGAAGTGGCTCGAGATGTAGGCCGCCGAGAACGTCTCCACGACACCGACCAGGAGTCCCCCCAGCAGCGCACCGCGGATCTGGTTAAAGCCGCCGATGATGGCAGCATAGAACGCCTTGAGGCCGATGGCGACGCCGATGTCGTACTTCACGAGGTAGATCGGCGCGATCAGAATCGCGGCCACGGCGGTGAGCGCGGCGTTGAGCATGAACGTGATCGTGACCAGTCGAGACACGCTGATGCCGAGCACCGAGGCGAGGTTGCGGTTCTGAGCGACGGCCTGCATGGCCCAGCCGAGCTTCGTGCGGGTGATGAACGCGTGGAGAAGGCCGATCACCACCCCGGCGAACAGCACGTTCATCAGCTCCTCCCGCGAGAGGATGATCGTGCCGATCCGGATCGGCTCCCGCGAGAAGATCGGCGGGAAGGGCAACGCCAGCGGCGTCCAGAACTGCTGGAGCGAATACCGGATGAACAGGCTGAGCCCGATGGTCGCGATCACCAGGGGGAGCACGCCCATCTTGAGCAGCCGGGTCACCAGGACCGCCTTGACCACGTAGCCCAGGAGCACGGTGGAGACCAGGACCGTCGCCAGCAAGGCGGCGGCGAAGGGCAGCCGCCACACGACGAAGAACAGCACCATCGAGAACGCCGGCACCACCACGAACTCGCCCTGGGCGAAGTTGATCGTGTTGGACGTCTGCCACAACAGCACGAAGCCGATCGCCGCCAGGGCATAGATGGCGCCGATCGACACCCCGGCCACGAAGAGCTGGATGAGGTCTGTCACGCGCGGCGCTCCTCTCGGGGATGGGCGTGGCCGGGCTCCGCCCGTCCGGCCGGTCCCGCCCGTCTTACTTGCAGAGGCGCTCCTTGTAGGCACCGCGCAGCATCGGTACCGTCTTGGCCACCACCGGCCGCTGATCCTTCACCTCCACGATGAAGCTCTCGCGGTCGAGGCTTCCCTTCTCGTTCACCCAGACGTCCATGAGCAGGCCGGGCTCCTCGGTCGCGGTGAACAGGTTGTTGTGCAGGCAGGCCCTGACCTTTGCCTGGTCCCAGGCGCCGACACGTTGCACGGCCGCCTTGAGCATGTGCACGCCGATGTAGCCCTTGTACGCGTTGTGATCGGGCACGCGGCCGTACTTCTCCCCGAAGCGGCGGCCGAAATCGACCATCGCGGGCTGGGGCGCGGTGGCCACCAGCCCGACGTGACACCGGGCGCCGTTGACGGCGGCCCCGCCTGGCGTGATGGTCGTTTGCGTACACAGCGTGGTCTCGCCGACCGGCTCGACCTGGAGGGCCATCTTCCGGAGCTGGATCATGAAGCGCGCGTTCTCTTCCTCGTGGCTGTAGACCACGACGTGGGTGGCCCCCGAGCCGCGGACCCTGGTGAGCTCCGGGGTGAAATCGGCCTGCTGTACCTCGGTGGAGATGTCGACGACCGGGGCCTTCCCCCGCTCCTTCATGAACTGCACGAACATGTCCCGGCCGCCCTTGCCGAAGGCGTTGTTCACCCAGACCAGCGCGATCTTTTCGGCCTTGACGTCGTCCAGCAGCCAGCGGACGAACTTGGCCATCCCCGTGTCCTGGGTGAACGAGGTCAGGAAGATGTTGTCGTTGCCCTTCTGGGTGATGATGATGGACTCCGATCCGGTGAACTGGGGGACGCCGGCCTGCCGCGCGATCTCCATGTTGGCGACCGTGCTCGAGCTATACACGGTCCCGAAGACCGCGAAGGGCTTGTCGTTGAGCACGCGCCGCATGACGGCCACCGAGGTCGGAGGGTCGGTCTGCGTGTCCTGCACGCTGGTCTCCAGCCGCATGCCGAGGATCCCGCCCTTCCGGTTGATCTCCTCGATGGCCATCATGACCGCATCACGCCACATGGCGCCGACGCTGGCGCCGCCGCCCGTGATCTCGGCGACGATTGGCAGCTTGACGACCGACTGGGTGCTGGCCGTGGCCGCCAGGCCGAAGGCCAACACCACCACCGCGAGCAGGCACGAAAGCGTGCGGCGATGTCTCATGGCGAGATCCTCCTTTGCAGGCGATCGATCAACGAGGGGTTCCAGCCACTGGCAATGGCAAGATCCTACCTTGCCTACAGCACTCAATCCGTCAAGATCATCGGCGGGTCGGAGTGATGATCACCGCGGCTGGCCCGGGGTGGGCTGGGATTCCTTACGGAGCGCGGCGCCCTGAGGGCGCAGAGCCGGCGGCGGCGCGCGCTGTCGCCGCCCCGGCTCTCGGCGAGCTCCTCTGCCGATCCCGGGCATCCGCGCCGGCGACCGGTGCCGACGGGATCGGAAACTCGTTCCCCCGTCCTTCGGGATCTCGACTCTCCGGCTCCGCTGCGGCCGATAGTTGCGTTGGACCAGCTCGTCGCGCAGTTGCACCAGAAACGCCTCGACGCCGACCGTCTCGATCGCCTCGAACGTCACACCGTCGATGCCCGGCGCCCCGTTGTTGCGCTTGGCGAGGTCGTACGCGGGGCGGAGCGTCTCCAGCTTGACCACATGGACATACAGGCCCCAGAACCGCCAGTCCTTATCCGCCTTCGCCTTGATGTAGAGCCTCCGCCTCAGGTCCTGCAGACTGATGGCCGCCATAGTCAGGACGCCCCTGCCTTCCGTGTTGTCGGAGGCGTTGCCGAACAGCAGGGCCCCTTCGCTCCGCGGGCGTGATCAAGCAGCGTGGTCTTGCGCGCCCTCCAGGGCGCCGGCGTGGCCCTGCACGAGATCCAGCCGGCGTCCGTGGTCTATCCCACAGACAGTCCGCTCTCCAGCTACTTACACCACTCGGGTCCCGTCGTGCCGGTGTACTGACTCACCGACGAGATAGCCCCTCCGGCGGGCGGGCAATCCTCGGGATCAGGGCGAGGGAGATATCACAGCGCTGGAGAATGAGGGACCGATCGCTCGAAGGAAGGCGTCGCACCGAGGATGAAGCGGCCTGATCTGTCTACGAACCATCCAAGAAGGCGGAGCGAATCGCCGGGCCGGTAGAGCGCTCCGTGGAGAACGCGAATGGCCGACGACCTTCTCGATCAACGTCAAGCCGCAACTCGGCTCGGGCTTTCTCAACGGCTGGCCGATGGGGTTTCTGACCGGCACACGTGCGCTCGCTCACGCGAACCGACCGGGGGGTGTTCAAGCTGGGGCGTGGATCGCCGTCCCAGGATCGTGTACATCTGGTGCGTGCATTCGCCCTAGGCGATGTCGGGCGCGCCGACCACCTTCTGCACGGCGACCTACGGCCGGTCTTGCGCGAGCTTCTGGCTTGGTGCTCCATGTGTGACATGAGCGGCGACGGCAGACAACCGGATCTCGGTGGTCGGCTCCTGCTCACCGGGGCGCCCGGCGTCGGCAAGACCACGGTCATGCGCGCCGTGGCCCGCGCGCTGGGGCGCCTGCTCCTAGGCGGCTTCATCACGGAGGAGATCCGCGTCGGCCGAGAGCGGCAAGGCTTCGCGCTCGTGACGTTCGATGGGCGGCGCGCGATCATGGCCCACGTGGACCGCGCGGGCAGGCCGCGTGTTGGCAAGTACGGCGTGGACGTCGCGGTGATCGACGAGATCGCGCAGTCGGCGCTGGCAGCGCGCCCCGGGATCGACCTCTACCTTGTGGATGAGATCGGCAAGATGGAATGCCTGTCCGCGGCCTTCTTGACGGCGATGCGGGGGCTGCTCGACGGTGACACCCCGGTCGTGGCGACGATCGGCCAGCGTGGAAGCAGCTTCATAGACGAGGTCAAGCGGCGGCGCGACGTGGGGCTCTGGGAGATCACGCGCGCCAACCGCGACGGCATGCCCGCCCAGGTGTGCGCGTGGGTCGAGCGCCATCTGTCTGCGCGCGTGACCCAGACGGTGGCGCGCCCGAGACGAATGTGAGCCGGACACGGCGACCGGCGTGAAGGCGGAACGTGGCGGCGTCGATGGCGCGGCGGACCAGGCGAACGGCGGTGAGCCCGGCGAAGCGGAGAGCAAGTCGCAGGTCACGCGGCGACGCGCCCGTCGTGGTCGTCACCGCTGCCGGACGGGCATCGGCCGAGCGACGGCCGAGACCTTCGCCGCCGCGGGCTGGCGCATGGTCGTGGCCGAGAAGCAGCGCGCGCTGGGCCGGGCATCCGCCCGGGCGCTGGCACGAAGCGGTCGCGACTCTCTCTTCGTGCCGACCGACGTGGCCGATCCTGGCTCTGTCGAGCGCATGGTGGGCACCGTCCTCGAGCGCTGCGGCCGCATCGACTGCCTCGTGAACAATCAGACTGGCTCGCGCGTCGGCGTGACCGTGTTGCGAAGCGGTGTTCAAGCTCGGGCCAGAGCCCGGTCGCCCACGCGTCTTTCGTCAGCTGGCCGGCGGCGAACGGCTTTGATGGCCAGTGGAGTCCCAGGCGCAGCGGGACGATTCGCTCGCGCAATGGGGCGAGCACCCCATCGAGGAGCGCGAAGAAGCGCGCCGACTCCTCGTGCGCCTCGGCCTCGTCGTGCAGCCACCCATGGCAGAAGAGGAAACAGTCGGTTGCAGACCCCACGGCCTTCGCAACCCGCTCGAGCTCGACCCTGTCCAGCGAGACGACCATCCTTCGTGAGGGTCACCTCGAGGATCCCCGGGCCGCGGCGGGGAGGAGCTGGCACCGCCATCGCCCGGCCTCGATCCCGCCCTGCAGGCGAGACGCCGGCCCCTGGCCCGGGGCTGACCTGGACTTCGAGTTCCGCGGGATGGCCCATCTGCGTGGGTGTTACACCCCGCTCCACGCCCGACGAAGCTCCGCCAGCTCGCAGGCGGTGAGCGCTCCCTTCAGCATCTGGGCCTCGGCGAGCAGTTGCCGCGCACGGTGCTTCGTGGGCGCCAGGCGACCCTGCACCCCCTCGTAGTCCGCGTTGAGTTTTGCCGCGCGCGCCCTCTAAGCGCGATGATCTTCCGCACCTTGCCCGATCGGCACTCCCTCATCGCCACCTCGCTGGCACCGACTTCGGACTCCGCCGGCTGCTGTACGCCGTGCACTGCGCCCGCCCTCACAGCCGGAAGCTGTCCATCACGCCCGTGTCGTGCGTCAGAATCCCCTCGCGGATCAGAAGGCCGGCGGCGTCCACGCGCTTTGAGACCTCGGCGAGCGCTCGGTCCTGCTTCTCCCGTAGCCACGCCGGCACATGCAGTCCGCGGTCGCCGACCTCCGCCATGGCGCGGCCGACCCAGCGGCGCCACTCCGCCCAGTGATGCTCGTTGAGCGCAGCCGTCACCAGCACGCGACTCACCAGATGCGGGATCCCCGCGGTCCGCCGGCCGGTGTCGATCGCGAGCGCCGGCGAGATGCGCACGATCTCCACCTTCCGGTCGCGGACCTCGGCAAGAAACGCGTCCAGAGAGTCGAAGAGGAGCTTCATCGCGTGCGCGTCCTTTCTGCGTGGTCACTCGCCTGGGGGCGGCTCATAAGCGCCGCCCGTCGCGCTCCAGCGCCCGGGCCAGGTTCTCCATCGTGACGGCCAGCCGCTCGGACGCCGTGGCGTTCCGCTCGATCACCTCGAGCAGACGCTCCTCGCGCTTCGCCTGCCGCTCGCGCTCGGCCTGGTGGTTCTGGCGCTCCCGGAGAAAGTCCAGGCGGTAGTAGATGAAGATCACGCACGCCAGCAGCCCGCCGACGCCAAGCGTCGACACCATCTTGATCAGGTCAAGGTCCGGCATCAGCATGGCCTTGCCTAGCCGGTAGTCGGCATCGCCATCACTGGACAGCCCCGTCCAACGCCTCGGCGTCGTGGGTGAGGATTCCGCCGCGCACGCCGAGGCCGGCCTCAGTCACGCGCGCGCGAATCTCCCTGGTCTTCTCCTTCTGGAGCTCAGCGAGCCGTGCTGGAACAGCGGCCCCGTGCTCCGTCACCTCCGCGTAGGCTCGCCCGACTAGGAGACGCCACTCGCTCCAGAGGCTCCAATCGAGCTGCGTCGTTACCACCACCCACGCCGTGTAGCGCGGAATGCCGTTCGAGACGACGTCGCTGCCCTGCAGGAACGCCGCGACGCGCACAGCCTCGACGTTTCGCTCCTTGACCTCGTGAAGCAGCGCCGTCAGCGACCCGTGGACGATCTTCATGACCTTCACGCCTCCCGGCGCCCATCTGCGACGATCACCGCGCCGCTGGGAGACAAGGCAGAAGTGATGCCACGGTGGCGCGACGGCGAGCGGGAGGGCAACTCCGCGAGATATGAGAGCGATCAGGCCGCGAGGCGTGCCGGGGGAACGCACCCGCGGGTGGTGTCGTTTCGTGTCGTTTCGTGTCGTTTTCGGGGTCTGGGGCAGCCCCGCTGACGCATAAGCCCGCGTGGTTTCAGCGCCGTTGTCGTTTCGTGTCGTTTCGCGTCGTTTTCGGAGCCCAGCGAGCGTGCTCGCACCGCGCCAAGCTGCGTCCCGTCGGAACTTCGGGTGTTGGCCCGGCGCGGTCGAATCCTTGCAGTGTCTTGCCGGCGAAACGGAGGTGCTGAGTGCGACTACGAGCCGCTCATCACAGGATCGACTTCAGCGTGGTCCGCGGGGATGCGCGATGACGTCGACCACCTCACCTGATCCCGAAACCGACCTGCTCCTCTCCCTGGAGCGCACGATCAATACCGCCGGGCTGCCACACCTCGTCGAGCTCCTCGGCGGTCTCGAGCGCCTCAAGGCCATCCTCTGGCAACGCCTGGTGAGCGTGACGGCCACGCTGACGGCACCGCTCGCAATAGATCCCGTCGAGGAACTGCGGCACCTGACGCCCCAGCAGGTCGCCGAGAGCCTGAGCCTCAAGGCGGCCTACGTCCACGAGCTGTGCCGGACCGGCCGGATCCCGGCGACGAAGTCCGGGAAGTACTGGATGATCCCGGTTGCGGGATTGCGGCAGTGGCTGGCGTACCAGAACCGTGACGTTGACGGCACCTCGCAGCTCCCCGTACAGTCGCTGAATCCTCGCGGAGACGCCAGGCCTCGCTCTCTCACGGGTCCGGCCGGTCGGCCGCGACGATCTCTGATGACCTGACCAAGCGATGGCCAAGACTACCGTCAAGATCCGCCACCGTAAAGATCGGGGCGTCTGGGAAGTCGACTACCGCGATCGGAGCGGACGACGCCGCCGCCCACTCTTCGCCTCCCAGGACGAGGCGCACCAGCACGCGACCGAAATTCTCCGCATCGTCGACCAGGAGCTTCCGGAAGCGACGGATCGTGACGTCACGCTTCGTGACTACGCCGACCGTTGGCTCGCCGACGTCGCGATCGAAAGGGACAAGAACACCGTGTGCGCGGATACCGGCAGAATCTGGAGACATATGTCCTGCCCGCCCTCGGCCACCTCCGGTTGCGCAACCTTCACCGCCAGCACATCAAGACGTTTCTCCTGAGCAAGCGCCGAGACGGCTACGCGAAGAACAGTGTCAGGCTGATGAAGGCGCCTCTCTCTGTCCTGCTCTCTG
>JBKPAK010000170.1:0-14900 GCA_046726415.1 Candidatus Methylomirabilota bacterium | reverse complement strand
CTCGCGGCCGACGAGCCGTCCGGACGGGCACCTGCGAATCAGAGCACCGCCAGTTGATGCCGAAGGGCGACATTCTCCAGCGAGACAGCGGCCGAATTGACGCACGAAGGCCAGACACCGAAAACGAGGATCATCACAGCTTCCGGTCGTGAGGGATGAAGGCTCTCGCCCAATTCTAACTACAAGCATGCCGCGTCGAGTTCTTGACCGGGACAAGGCCAAGTGGAGGCGGCGATCACAATCATGCGCAGCACGGCACTACGGCGCGCTCTGCCGCGCTCAACGCCAAGACCGTCAGGGTCGTCAGTGAGCTTCACCACCGGCTGCGTGCGGTCTCGCGGCCGCGGGAAGTTCGAGTCCCAGTGCGTCCCGCGCGACGACGACGCAGCTCGAACCGCGGACCGAGGCCACGGCGTGCTGCCGGATCGGCACGCTCCCGAATCGTGCCGCGACGAGACGCGTAGGAACTTGGAACGCGGTTTAATCGTGATGGTCGAACGCTTCGATGACCGCATCGCGCGCTTCTGCGTCAATACACGCGGCAACAATCTCCGGATCGGTCGCATCGATTTTCAGCAACGTCTGAGCCGCGTGGAATGCGAGGTCGTCGTCCGACGTACCTTCCGGATCGAGCCACTTCCGGATTCTCAGTATCGCGTCGCGATTTGCCGGGTCCCCCAACGCATCCACCTGCCGCTTGTTGAGGGTTCGGGCAGCCTGTCGTTCGCCAAAACCGTCGCGCAGATCGCGACCGGCCGTCAGGTTGGCGCTGAAATTGCGGCGCAGCTGGTCGAGGAGATCCGCGGCATGGGACTGCCATGACCCGGACGGGCGCCTGCTCGAGGTCGGGGCCCGGACGCGGACGATTTCCCCCGCTTTGCGGCGAGCGCTCCACCACCGGGATCGCCACTGCCGCTTCCCGGGCTGCGGCAGCCGCTTCACTCAGGGACACCACCTCCGTCACTGGGCGCAGGGCGGCCCGACGACCCTCTCGAACCTCGCGCTCCTCTGTCGCCGGCACCATCGCGCGGTACACGAAGAGGGCTACCAGGTCGCTCGCGGGCCCGACGGTGCCCTAAAGTTCCGGCGGCCGGACGGCCGTCCCCTGCTCGAGGTGCCGCCGCCGGTCGCAGTGCCCGCTGATCCCGTCAACGCTCTCCGAGCGCACCACGCCGCGCAGGGGCTTCGCCTGGACGCTCGGACGGCGATCCCCGGGTGGGTCGGCGAGCGCCTGGATCTGGGTTGGGCGATCGACGTCATGCATCCTCTGGCCCGGCGAGCCTCAACCGTAAGTACTCGCCGTTCCCCGTCTGGTGGCTGACCCGGCTGGCAGATTGCGTGATAATAATACTTAGGAAAATGGAGAAGAATTCTGGCAAAGATTAGCGCGGCCTCCCGTAGACGAGCACGCTGGCGCGAACGCTAAGGGGGATCAGCCTATGACTGAGTACCAGCGGTACATCGCCGAGGAAATCGCGGTTGACCACGCCGATGGGATCATCTCCCGCCGAGAGGCGGTACGGCGCCTCGGGCTGCTCGGCCTGAGTGCGGCAGCCGCGTCGGCATTGTTGGCCGAAACCGCGAATGCGGCGGCCGTGGCCCCAGCGGGTTCGCAGCGCCACGACGGAACGGCCGTCGACTGGGCGCCCATGCCCACCGAGGACATCACCTTCCCCGGCCCGAACGGTACCCTGATGGCCGCGTGGGCACCGGCTGCCGAGCCTCGACCACTGGGCGGCGTCCTCGTCGTGCACGAGAACCGCGGCCTCAATGACCACATCCGATCGGTTGCCGGCCGGTTCGCGGCGAGCGGGTACTCCGCCCTCGCGCTCGATCTGTTGTCGCAAGAAGGCGGCACCGGGTCGTTCCCGGACGAGGCCGCCGTGGCTGCGGCGCTGGCCGCGATCCCGCCGGAACGTTTCGACGCCGACATGATGGCAGCCGTCACCGAGCTAGAGACCCGGCTGCCCCGCGCTCGCATCGGCGCCATTGGCTTCTGCTTCGGCGGCGGCATGGTGTGGCGGCTGCTGGCCGCGGGCGAGCGGCGGCTGGCTGCAGCGGCGCCGTTCTACGGACCGTTCCCTTCCGGGGGCGATCTGAGCGGAGCGAAGGCGGCGGTGCTGGCCGTCTACGGAGGACTCGACACTCGGGTGAACGCCACCCGCCCCGCCGCCGAGGCTGCGCTGGACGCTGCCCACCTCCGCCACCAGATCCTCACCTTCACGGCGGCGGACCACGCGTTCTTTAACGACACCGGCGTCCGCTACAACGTCGCCGCAGCCGCGGAGGCCTACCGGCGCGTGCTCGGGTGGTTCGACCGATTTCTCGACTGACGGCGAGGGAGATCGAGCGCGGCACCTTGTAGCTCGAGATCGTCAGCATTGGGGGTCTCCGACGCACCGACTGCGAGGATCGCCTCGACCTGCCGAGCACGACGAGCTGAAAGGCTGCAGCCCGCAGCGCATCAGCCCGCGGTCGCAGACGCGGATCGCTCTCAACCTACTTGTCGAGGGCGACCTCCACGGCGAAGGCCGGGGCGTAGCGATACCCCCGCGCATCGGGCCGGGCCGCGAGCCGCAACGGCCCCGGCGCCGTGTCCACGCAGCCGTTGCACGCGCAGCGGTACTTCTGCCGCCGGTGCTGGACGAGCACGAACTGCCGCTCGACGACGGTGATCTCTTCGCTGTCCTCCGTCTGTCCCTTCATTTCCTGCAGCAGCCGCCCGCACTGCGGGCACGTGCGGTCCGCGGGGTCGAGCGCGTGGACCCGCTCGATGATCGGCAGCCGGGGCTGGGCGGTCGGGCCATGGCCCCGACGCAGTTCGGGGGCCGGCATGGGCCCGGGGCTCTCGGGCCGCGGCCGTTGCTCAGACGAGGCGCCGAACAGTGCGCGCTCGCGCTGCGCCAGCAGTTCCTTCAGGAAGGCCAGTTCCTGCTGCGCGGTGGACCGCGTGTCACCCCGGAGGCGGGCCAGTTCGTTGGCGAGCTCGTGCAGCTTGGCGTGCAGCTGCGCATTCTCGCGTTCGAGGAGGACGGCGACCTGCCGCAACATCTCGGGGTCGCGGACCTCCTCGACGCTACGCACGGGAGGCACTAGATCATCGGCGCTCGCCGCGCCGCAAGTTTCTTTCTGCGTGCGCCCGACGACGAACGGCGCCGGCGACAGCGCCACGCGGCCGACGAGGGCGCTGCCTTCGAGGAAGAGTTGCAGCTCGCTCATGGTCAGCCGCACATCCCGGGCTCCCGCCTCCCGCCACAGGCACGCGAAGCGGCCCTGCTCCAGGCGTTTGGCGTAGATGCACAGGCCGGTGCCGTCCCACAGCAGCACCTTGGCGCGTTTGCGCGTGGCGTTCACGAAGAGATAGCAATCCCCCGAGAGGGGATCCCGTTCGAGGGCCTGCGTCACCAGGGCGCTCAGCCCGTCGAACCCTTTCCGCAGATCCGCGGGGGCGCCGTAGGCCCAGACCGCCACCTGCCGGGTCGAGCCGATCACGCCAAGGCGCGGAGCACGGCGATGAGCGTCTCGCGATCCAGCCCCTCGACGCGCACCCCGTGGGCGGCGATCAACACAATCCCACGACGCGCCGCGGCTCCGGATCGGGGGCGACGGTGACCGGCCGGAGCATGGCTGGCCCTCCGGGGCGAAGCCATCCGGCCAACGTCGGTTCCGAAATCCCCAGCTCGTGGGCGATGCGGTGGACGGAGTGGCCTCGGCCCAGTCGCGAGCGTCCCAGCGCCACCGCGGCCTCCCGCACCGCGACGGGATACCGAACGCTACGCGGCGATCGCCCCTTGGCGAGCCGGCGTACCTGCGGGCGGAAGTGACGAATCGCACTGTCCATCGTTGCACCTCCTCCTGCTAGCGCAACGATGCCCTGCCGGGCCGGTCACCCGCCAGACGGGGAAGGGCGAGAACTTACCCTCAACCTCCGTCCTCGCGACCGGGCCGCGCCCGATCGGCGGGGAGACGTCATACCCTGCGGTGACGGGCCGTGTCGCTTGGGCGAGTTAACCGAGCGTCGATGCGTCTAGCACCCGGCGTCTTTCCGCCGCGATCGCATCGTACGCCGCATCCGGGGCCAGGTCAGCGCCGTGGGGCCACGCACTGTTGGAAATACGTGATGTGGCCGCTCGGGATTGATACGTGAAATGACCGCTTCCGCCGCGGACATCCTGGGCCACAGCCCTGGAGCATTCGCCGCCTGCGCTGGAAGCTGAAACACGAAGGCTATGACGGGTTGTTTGACCGCCGGCGGCAGACCCTCCTCGCCTTCGTCGACGACGCTCAGGGCATGGGGCGCATCACCTCCCACTGTGGCGGAGCCGCCGATGCCCAGCCCGAACACGCAAGCGAGGCGATCGCCATCGCGCCATCAGCAATCCGAGGCCGCAACAGGCTCGAGCGTGCCCCGGGTGTGCGCAACCGACCTGCTTTAGTCGTCGTCTTTTTCTCTTTTTGATCCCGGGAGAACTTTCACGAAACCGAACATACCATCTAAAACAAAATGGTCATGGAGTCCACAGATTACGAGATAGGTACCAGGGTTAGGAAAGTGCACGACTTCAATACGGTCTCGTGGGAACAGGGTCGGATCCGGTCCCCTGTAGATTCGGTTCATAGGATCGTCGATCAGTCTGGTATCCGCAGGCACGCCCGTCGAAAAAATAGTCAGATCTGCATCGATGTCGCGAGGTTTCGTCCCATCGTCATACACGATGAGCTGATGAGTTCCGCTATTAATGAAGTTGACCACATCACCTGCCTTTATTCTGACCTCCTTAGGGATTACTTGGTGCTGGTTGCGGGCTCCCGGAGAACTACTGGGGAACCTATCGAACGGTGGATCTGTTTGCCACGCGCCAAAGCTTACGGTGGCATTGGTCGGGCGACGATCATCAGCTATCGCGAAGAGAGCTGCGAACCCGAGGAACAGCAGAACTACAAGGCAAATCGTCGACAGAGTCGAGTGTCTCATCTGGTTCCCTCCTCAGGTGACCTTGGGGTTGATCACCGTGGCCGATCACGTTGAACACGGATTTCTCGGCGTTGGTCATCAGTTCGAAGGAGAGCGGCTTCTGCGGATCGTAGCTGGCTTCTTGCCCTCAAGTAGCGACGTGCTTCGGCGAGAAGTCGGTGGAGGATTCACGATGCATCGATGCTGAACGTTATCGCGGCAGCATCGATCTGGTGCGGTCATGGTCGCGGAGCCATTGTCCCCTCCCTGTGCCAGACGGAGCGGGACCTTCGAAACTTGCCCCACTTTACCCGAAGCCCCGTCTGTCAACAACAGTCACGCGGGCCGAGTTCCACCGCGGAGATGGGCGGCACAGGGCCTTCGGTAGGAGCTCGTTCACGAGGGCGGCCGCCAGCCGAGCCAGTCGCAGAGGGCGTGTCCCATGACCAAGTCCTTGTCCTCCCCGCTGAGCCAGGGGTGTCAGAAGCTCACGTATGGCGCTGTGGCCCTGCACCTGGCCGTGTGTGGTGGTGACCGTTCGGCCCCGCCCATCCTTGCCGAGGACCTAGTGACGACGGAAGATCTCGTAGACAGCGCCGTCCGATAACGAGACCACGAACAGGTTGCCGTTGGGACCGGTCTGGATGTCGGTGGCGACGCCGAAGTTCCGCCCGAACAGCAGGCTCTCACTCTCGGTGATGTCGAACTTGCACAGATTGTCGGCCACCCGATCCTCCAGTCTGGCATCGTCGACGCCAATCCTCCTTCGGTTACCGGTGAGGTTGAAGTGGAACAGATGGCCCCCCTCGAGGAAGGTTCGGGCGCCGCCCATGAAGAGGTCGTTGGCGTATTGCGGCCCGAGCGCCCGGCCCTTCAGGAAGCCGATCCCGGCCGGGGCGACCTCGAACTTCCAGTTGAACTCCGGGTCCCGATAGCTGGCGCCGGGAAGCATGAACAGGCGCGACAGCGCCTCATCGGGCGTGTCGGCGATGAGCGTGGGAGGCCAGCGGACCTGCTGCAGCCCGAAATAGGTTCCCCCAACACATGGATCCATCCCGGGACTGGTCTCGATGGCTTTGTACTCTGCGATGCGCGACACCGGCCCCCGGATCTGAACCCACCCGCTATTCTGGCCGGGCTCGATGCGCCTCAGCTGACTGAACGAGTCGTCTCCGTTCTCCTCGAGCCAGAGCTGGCCGGACACGGGATCGAAAGCCATGCCGAAGGTGTTGCGGATCCCGTAGGCGAAGACCTTCTGGATGTTCGCGCCGACCTCGCCACCCATGGCGGCACCGGCGGCGAAGAAGGGGTTGTCGGTCGGAGTGCTGCCGTCATCGTTGAGCCGGAGGATGACGCCGGTCAGATGCGCGTTGTCTGGCTCTGGGCCTCCGAACTGGTCGTCGCGGACTGTCGGGCCCGGGCAGGTCGCCGTTGGCCCACAAAAAAGGTTCTGCAACCAGCCGCGCCGGCCGTTGTCACCGATAACGATGTAGAGCTTCCGATCCGGCCCGAACTTCAGCACACCGCCGTTGTGGTTACCCCGCAGGGGCTGACCAGCATCGGCCTGAAACGAGCGCAGTCTGATGAGATTGTGATCGAAGGTCAACGTCGAACCATCCCAGACGAACCGGTCGACCCGGTTGCCGAGGATCGGCACATTGCCCAGAACATCGGAGTCCGCGCCCGTAGTGCTCTCCGTCCAGTAGAGATACACTCCGGGGTTGGCGGGAAAGGCCGGGTGGAGGGCGATACCCAGCAGGCCACGCTCCGAACCAAAGTTGACGGGGAGGTCCAAGACGGTACTGTGGATAGTCCCATCCACGACTCGCCGTACTTGCCCGGTGTTCTTCTCAAGGACCAGGAAATCCGTAGACCCGAGAAAGGCCATCGTCGTCGGGGTGACGAGACCTGACACGACTGTTCTCACCGCCAGGTTCGGATCGACCAAGCTGGGGCCAACTTGCGCTAGCACCGGCCCCGGCGTGCTCGCGGCGAACATCCCCCCAATGAGGGTCAACAGGAGCATGCTTCTTAACACGTGACGCGTAGGCTCCATGGCGTCTCACCTCCAACGCAGCGAAAGCGGTCAGGCCAGTTCTCGACTTTCACCCCGGCGCAAGCTGAACGGCGTTTGAGTTCGCAGCGCCGTCGGCGATAGGAAGGCCGCACGGGGTCAAAATGTTCCAGAGGCTCGTGCGCTATTGCGGGCCGACACGGGACCCGATGAAAGCCGCGGCCCTTTGCAACTACTACAATGTCCCACGCGAAGGCCCGTCGACAGTGGACATAAAGCAAGACCTCGTCGCTAGTCGGACGCGTCGACGATCTTCCAGATCCGCCCGGCGAGGCCGGTCGGCGTGAAGTTCCCGGTGACCGCATAGAGTTCACCCTGGGCATCCTGCCCGATGCTTTTCATGAATCCGGACTTCACCGGATCCGAAGGATCGAACACGAAGGCGCGCCGGAGCTTCCACAGCTTCCCTCCGGGCATCTCCTTGGCCTCGAGGATCTGACCATCGAGGAAGTTCAGCGCGAAGTCGCCCTGGACGAACCGGCCGCGCAGCCACTTGATGTCCTGGCCGCGGTACATGTGCCCGCCCAGCGATGCTCGGCCGAACCCCTGGCCGGGGAACCGCGACCGGGGATCCTCCACAGCGAAGTTCAGGTACTCGATGATCGGTTCGTGAATCGGTTCGCGGAGTGATCCGACGCTCGGGCAGGAGCAGACACCGAAGCTTCCACACGTCGAGACCTGTGGCCCGATCGGGCACTGCGCGTCGCTGGAGCAGCTGATGGTCTCCGGTGGGGCGAGGGCGCTGCTCCGGACGATGCAGTGGGTGCCCTCCTTGATGGCCCAGCCGTAGTTCCCCGGCCGCGTGACCTTGTAGGTCGCTTCGAAGAACGTGTCGGCGGGGGCGCTCACGTACATGGCCCGATCGCCTCCCCGATCGAAAGAAATGCGGAACGGGTTGCGAAATCCCCAGGCGTAGATCTCGCCCGGAATCCCGTCGCGGCCCACGAACGGGTTGTCCGCGGGGATCCCATAGGGACTCCCCCGATCGACGTCGATACGGAGGATCTTCCCATAGAGCGAGGTGAGGTCCTGCGCGATCAAGTCCCCGAACAGGAGATCGGGATCGACGTTGAAGGGATCGTCTGCGCCGCTCGGGCCATGAATGAAGCCCCCGTCGCCGAGGCCGATGTAGAGCATGCCGTCCGGGCCGAAGGCCAGACCACCTCCATTGTGCTTCCGGCCGGGCCATTGAATGTTGAACACGACCCGTTCGGTGTTCGGATCAGCCCGGTTAGGATCTGTCGACGACACGATGAACTCGGAAATTCGGCGCGTGTACTGCAGGGGGCAGCCGCCCGGATCGATGGGAACGCGGCCGTCCTCGGCCACGCAGATGTTGGGACCCTCTCTCCGAGCGCTGTACTGGACGTAGAGCTTGCCGTTGGTGGCGAACCGAGGATGAAAGGCGACTGCGAGCAGCCCGCGCTCGTCGAAGGCAGACTGCAGGACCACGCGGTCGGTGATGTCCAGAAATGGAGTGGGAAGCACCTGGCCGGCCGCCGTGAGGATGAGGATCAGACCGGTTTGATCCACGATGAAGCGACGGGCACTGCCGTCGGGCGCGAAGGTGAGATCCAGGGGCGCGACCAGCCCGTCTGCCACGAGCTTCACGTCGAGCTGCGGCCCCTCTCCCTGGCCAGGGACGTCGGTGGTCAACGCGACAGTGAAGAGCATGCCGAGGGCGAGCGAGCGGACGGTCTTCATGAAGAGCCTCCCATGAAGGATGCCTGGTCAAGCGAGCTCGATGAATTGGGATACACCGTCCATCCTTCCATGGCGGCTCGCCCGCTGCTGGAGGTATCCCGACTCCCGCGCTCCCTTGACGCTTGCGGCGTTCCCTTCCCTTCCTGTTTGATCGGTCTTCTTCTTCGACTCGGCAATCCACTTAACTTTCAGGATGCACCACGTGCCCCTTCGCCGTTAGCTGCCGCCGCCACCCTCCCGGTGACCGGTTCACGATCTCGTCTCCTACACCTACTGAGACGTGGGTCGCAAACCGCGGGGTTGGCACCCTTCATGGCTTCCTCTCTCTCTCTCTCTCTCTCAGGCGTTTCCGCCACTTCCCTCGCGGCCTTCCTTGCAGTCGCGGGGGATCGGAACGCGCTCGCCGATGATAAGGTGATGCACGATCTCGGTCATAGCCACTCGCATGGCTTGGGCCATTGGGCGAGTCGCTGCTGAGGGGGAGACCGTAACAGAGTTTGCGATCCGCCCAGGCATCGCGTGGGAGAATCCCAACAGTTCCTCGCGGGGCATCGTCGCTATCCATAACGGCCACATCGTATCAGGCGCGGATCGCGCCAAGTGTTGCGCCGCCCGCCTTCTCGGTCCTGATCAGCGTATCGATCGCCGCGTAACTCCGATGGTTCGAGCGCACGAGCGATTCTGCTTGAAACCTCAAGTGGCCTCCAGGCTGGGAGGCACGCCGGCTGGGCCTTGGCTCATCTGTGGTCTCTTCCTTCGGCCACTCCAGGCCGATGACCATTCTATGGGAGGAGGGTGGCCAGCGCGGTACTGTCTGCCGGCCCGACCCGCCGTCGCTGTACTCGCGGCGCCGGCGCCCCGATCCCTCGTCAAGACGCTCACAGAAAGGAGGCCCTCGTCGCGTTGATCGGTTGTGGCACGATGCCAGGCCCAAACCCCGTCTTCGTCGGAACAAAGGTGACGCGAGGCGGCCACCTCCCGTCGTCGTCGGGAGGCGCCGGGCATAAAGCTAACTTCGGCTTCAATGCTGCCCAGTGCGCTGGGGAAGGGCCCATCTCCGGTCACTTCAACTTTCACGACAAGCACGCCCCGGGGTCCCAGCCGGGCGGAGTCAAGATGAATGGTTCCGTCGTGGCTGCGAAACTCTGCAGTGCGGGGTCCTGTCAGTCTTCTTCAGGTTGTGCCAACGAGCTGATCGAGGTCGAGGTCGCGTACAGGTCTACGAACCCGCGGTTCCCGAGTGCGAGTGAAGGTACGGCCCTGGCGTGCGTCTCCGACAACGGAGAGGGATCGAAAGCGTCTGCCCCTGATACCCGGGTTGCCAATACCCTTCGCCATAACGGTTCCTCCGGTGGCCGCTTGCCATGGCGGCCAGCTGGTCGTGTACTTCGCCAACCGGAAGAATGCGCTACTTTTCTTTTTCCACATCACGCGGGACGGGTTCACTTCGCATCAGCGGGAACTTCCTGGCTGCGCCCGGTGGCATCTCCAGCTTTGAGGTGCCATCTGCGTTTGCTGAGTCATTGTCCGGCAGAATCGTCTTCGCCGTGCAAGCGCCTGATCAGCGCCAGGACGCCGGCGAAGCCGCGAGCCGGTCGCGTTCCGCCGGCGTGCTAGACTCGGTGTCTCGAGGGCGCGTCTCGAAATCCTTCGACGCAAGGAGGCCCACCATGAAGACGCTCATCTCACTCACCTCAGTCCTTGCCGTCTTGGTGTTCGTCACAGCCGCCCAGGCTGACGGACGACCACTGGGAGCTTCCCTCACTGGAGCCGCCGAGGTGCCGGGACCCGGCGATCCGGATGGAAGCGGGGAGGTCTTCCTGACTCTGAACCAGGGCCAAGGCGAGATCTGCTTCCAGCTTGCTGTCTCCGACATCGCCCCCGCAACGGCCGCGCACATTCACAGCGGTCCCGAGGGGGTGGCCGGCCCCGTTGTGGTGCCACTTCCCCCGCCGACCACTGGATTCTCGAGTGGCTGTGTCAGTGTCGATCGCGACCTCGTCAAGGAGATTCGGCAGAATCCCTCGGGTTTCTACGCGAACGTTCACAATGCGCCCTTTCCCGCAGGTGCAATCCGAGGTCAGCTCGGCAAGTGACGCTCGGGTTGCAGGCGCCGCGAAGCGCGTTTCGCTCACCCTCTCGGGTAGGGTGACTACCGGAAGCTCACACGGGGTAAGCGCCTCTCTGACAACTCAGCGACGAGGAGGCATGCGATGGCACAGCGCAGCACCGTCGTGGCGTTCTGGGCACTGCTGGCTCTCATGGCCGCAGTCCCCAACGAGGCGGTGGCCGAGCCACCCCCACGGTACTTCGTCGACGAATCGAAGCTACCCTTCGAGGCGCTGCCCGGAACCTCGACCACGCGCTACTGGGGCGTCCATGGCGGAGCGGGGTATCGGATCGAGGTCCCGGACAACTGGAACGGCGAGCTCGTCCTCTACGCCCATGGCTTTCGCGGCACCGGCCTCGAGCTGACGGTCAGCAACCCGCGCATCCGGCCATACCTCATCGCAAACGGGTACGCGTGGGCAGCGTCGTCGTACAGCAAGAACGGTTATGACGTGAAGGAGGGCGTGAAGGACACTCACGCCCTTGGGCAGCGCTTCAACGGCCTCGTCGGCCATCCCCGACGCACGTGGATCACCGGCCACTCCATGGGGGGGCACATCACAGGTGTGGCCATCGAGCAGTACCCCAACGCCTACGCGGGTGCGCTGCCCATGTGCGGCGTCATGGGCGACAACGAGCTGTTCGACTACTTCCTCGACTTCAATCTCGTGGCGCAAGCGCTCGCCGGAGTGCCGGCGGAGTTTCCCTTCCCCGCCGACTACCAGACGGCCGTGGTGCCCGGCGTGAAGGCCGCGCTTGGCCCAGCCTACCCCGCCGCACTCAATTCGCAGGGGGTGAAGCTCCGCGGCGTCACCCAGAACATCTCCGGCGGCGAGCGACCGGCCTTCGACACGTCGTTCTTCGTGTGGGGCGACTTCCTGTTCACGGTCGGCGTGAGCGGGGGCGACCTGGGCGTCGCCCCGGGCAACGTGCAGGACAACGCTGAGACCGTCTACCAGATCGACTCCGACCTGGCGCTCTCGCCCGACGAGATCAAGCTGAACGCGGACGTGCTGCGCGTCGCGCAGGACCCGCAGGGCCGCCACCCGAACGGCATCGCGAATATCCCACCGATCTCGGGGCGACTGCCGATCCCCGTGCTGAGCCTGCACACCATCGGCGATCTCTTCGTGCCGTTCTCGATGGAGCAGATCTACGCGCGGCGCGCCGCCGCCGAAGGCGCATCGGATCTGCTCGTGGTACGCGCGATCCGCGATCACGGCCACTGCGGCTTCGCGGTGCCGGAGGAAGCGGCGGCGTTCGCCGATCTCGTGAACTGGGTCGACAGCGGCGTCAGGCCCGCGGGTGACGATATTCTCAACCCGGTGGCGGTCGCCGACCCGAAGTTCGGCTGCCAGTTCTCCGTACCGGGTCACGCGGGCTTCGCTCCCTGCACGCCGTAGCACTCGCTGACCTCAGCGCGGGAGTAGCGGCTGGCGGGGCGCCCCATCGTCGCCCCGCCAGCACGCTCGAAACAGTGAGCGCGGTTAGCTCTTCACCTCCTGCCAGGCGGGGCGAGCCTCAGGACGACGCCGTCGGTTCCGAAGGGGACCCCATTGATGTTGCCCATCGTGTAGACCTCGCCCTGAGCATCTTGACCCATGCCCAGCACGGCAAGGGTGGGCGGAACCGCTCCGTCGCAGGCGGCCGGCCCCACGCTGAGGCCGACGTCCGCGATAGCGCCGGAGAAGTCGTTGAACTCGTTGATGTTGAGAAGCTGCTTCTTGTCGGTATGCCTCTGCGCCAGGTAGAGAAGCCGTCCGTAGTTGTGGGGACCGGAGGGGAAGTTAAACACCCGCGAGAACTCCGCGAAGACGTACCGGTCCCGGAGCTGGGGTATCCGGCTGCCGTGGTACACGAACCCACCAATGACCGAGTGGCCCTCGCCGTGCGTATCGTACTGGGCGATGGGGTCGATCATGTCGGGAGTTGTACGGCCGTTATCGAGAACGTCACTGGCAAAGCCTTCCGCGTTCCCGTTGACGTGGAAGAAGAGCGTGCCCTCTTTGGCGTTCCACCCGTAGTTGCCGCCCTTGACGACGACGTCGACCTCCTCGATGTCGTTCTGCCCGACGTCGCCGACATAGAGCTTTCCGGTGGCCGTGTCGAACGAGAAGCGGAAGGGGTTGCGGAAGCCGAAGGCGAAGATCTCGTCGAGGCCTGGTGATGCGCCGACGAACGGGTTATCGGCCGGAATTCCGTACTGCCCGTTCGCCGAGTTACGGCCATTGACATCGATGCGGAGGATCTTGCCTAGCGGCGTATTGAGCTTCTGGGCGTTGCCGTCACCCTGGTGACCGATGATCGGCGCCTCGTTGGCGGGAAGCGCACCGTCAGCCACGACGAAGAGCTGCCCATCCGTGTCGTCGGCCCCGCCGCCGTCGCCCATCGAAATGTAGAGAAAGCCGTCGGGCCCGAAGGCCAGGTCCCCGCCGTCATGGTTGAACTGCGGCCAGTCGACCCGCATTAGCTCTCGACGGCTCGCGGCGTTGACGCCCGCCGCGGGGTTGGCAGGATTGACGGCCCGCCACTCGGCGACCACGTTTTGGTGGTCGGGCGTCGAGCCCATTGGGATCGTGGTCGGGAAGGTAGGCGCCCCCGCGGTCGGCTCCGATGTGTAGGTGTAGAGGAGACCGTTCTGCTGATAGTTGGGGTGGAACGCTAGGCCCAAGAGCCCGCGCTCGTCGAAGGTGTTCGGTCCGAGAACCCCCAGCGTCACGAGCCGGTTGGCCACGTTGAGGAAGGACGTCTTGGCGCCCGTGGTCAGGTTGACCGCCCAGAGGATTCCGGTCTGATCGACGACGAAGAGATAGTTCGGCAAGCCCGGGGCCACCGTCCCTTTGAGAGGAGCGGTCAGCCCCTCCGCCACGATCTCGAGTTTGATCTTCGTGCCGCTGGCGTTGATCGGGGCAAAGAAGGTTTCGAGGTAAGCCGGAGGACCCACTGTACCGGGGCAGTGGGCGAAGCCTGTAGTCGCGGGAAAAAGCGTCCAGAAAACAGTGAGCGCCGCCGTCAACATCGAGAGGATTCGCTTTGCCATCGTAATCTCCTCCTCCGAGGTGAATTCGGCCAAGAAGGTGATCGGCTTCCAGAGAATCTGAGAGGTCAGCCCGGTCAGGTCATCATCGTCCTCCACGGGTGAGATTCTCGACACTCGCTGCGCTCGTCAGGACGAGCCCTGATGGTCGTCCAACCACAGTGCTTTCTGCAACCTCCTTTCTTTCGGGGGCCTGGCCGTGGGAAAGAATTGCGTCCCGCCCTTCTGAAGGGCCCTCTGGAGCAAGCGCGAGCATGCTGGCAAGCGTGAGGCCCGCGAGGCAGACAGTCGGGGCGGCCGGGCCACGGTGCCTCGCTCTCCCAGAGATCTGGCTTCCCCTCTTGTGCACGTCGACGCCATGACGTGCATAGCTGGCCTTTCCACCACTGCGGCTTCGGCCGCGTTTTCGTGTAGGGCGACTCTACGCACCTGCGACGCTACGAAAAGGCATCGACGCTGATCACTTCCAACCGACCCGTGGGCGACTGGGGGAAGCTGCTCGGCGACACCGCCGCCGTCAGCGCCATGCTCGGCCGCCTCCTGCATGACGGCCACGTCCTCACCCCCTGTGGGCCGCGCAGCTGGCGCACGCGCCTCCATGGCGAGCGCACCGCCGCCGGAGCGTGATGGCGACGACGACGCGCCGCACTCGCGCTCACAGCGCCACGAACTCGGAGGCGGCCGCTCTCTTGGTCCTTTCCCACACGGGCTTGCGCTGCACTCACGATGCGCGCTACAACGACCCCGCTTGAGCGCTTGTTCCCTTGGCCGGTTTTGATCCGTCCACCTTTGGCCGGCTTTTGAAGTGTCCACCGATGAGCATCGGAGGTCACCGTGGCTCCACGGAACTCGACGCGAGTTGGGATTGAACGTGAGGCGAATGGGGCCAGCTGGCGTGTCACCCACTGGATGATGACCTCCGCGGCAGCGAGGCACCCAGGAACCCTCATTTCGTGCGAGCGTTGCGAGCGATTATGAATTGGTCTGTTCACCTTTCAAAACGAAAATGCGGGATCACACCC
>JBKPAK010000169.1:0-20302 GCA_046726415.1 Candidatus Methylomirabilota bacterium | reverse complement strand
GCTGGGCGTGGGAGCCGGACTGGCCATCGGGTCGAGCCGAATGCTCGCCAGTACCCTCAATCCCTTCGTGGTGGCGCTCTACGGCATGCCGAAGATCCTGGTGCTGCCCTGGATCGTGCTCCTTCTCGGCTTCGGCACCGCGCCGGCCGTCCTCTACGGCGCGATCCATGCCTTCTTTCCCATCCTGGTCCTGGTGATGGGGGCGGTGCACGACGTAGACCGCGGGCTGGTGACGGTCGCGCGCGCGTTTGGCGCGCGGCCGTGGCAACTCTATCTGAAGGTGATCCTACCCGGCATCGTGCCCGCCGTGCTGGCGGGCATGCGCCTCGGCGTCGTATTCAGCCTGCTTGGCGTGCTGATCGTGGAGATGTTCGCCGGCCTGCGCGGCATGGGCCACGTCATGGGGTCCTTCGCCAACGGTTTCCAGGCTGCCGAGCTCTTCGCCGTCACCGCGCTCGTCTCCGCCGCCTCCATCGCCATCGTCCTCGCTCTCGATGCCGTCAACGACCGCCTGGCGCGCTGGCGCGGGTGAGGATCTTCGACCTGCGCCACCCGGACCTGAAGGCTGCGCGGCCGTGGCGACATCGCGGCTCGCGGGCCTTGGGTCGGCGGCGCCGGGTCGCGGCCTCCGCGACGTGATTCGCGTCCCGGTGCAGCGGGTCAGAGGGAGCGAAGGAACGCGAGAAGATCGGCTCTCTGGGCGGCGCTCAGGTTGGCAAAGAGATCACGAGACGGCCGCGCCTCGCCGCCGTGCAGCGCGATGGCCGTGGTCAGGTCGGACGTGCGGCCGTCATGCAGATAGAATTGCCTCGCGCGGAGTCCCCACAGGGGCGCGGTGCGCCAGCGCTCGCCACCGGCGGCGCCCTCCGCGATGCGGTCGTCGAGCGCGCCTCCCAAGTCGTGCGTGAGGAGATCCGAGTAGAGGGGAACGTCCACGTGGTTCAGCCCCGGGAGGGCGTTCGGCCCCGTTTTCATGACCGGGGTGTGGCAACTCGAGCAACCTGTCTGCGCGAAGAGCGTCTCGCCGCGCACGACCGCCTCGGTGATAGGGCCGCGCGGCGGCGCGCTCATGAACGAGAGAAAGGCCGTGATCCCGGCCAGTCGGGAGGCGTCGAAGTCCTCGATGTCCGCGGTGATCTTGCAGCCGCTCGCGTGGGGAACCCCTTGCGGCGACAGCTCGTTGGGGTACAGGAAGTTGGTGATGCCCAGCTCGCCGATGAGCGAGAGTCCCACGGCGTCGGCCACGGTGGCCACCGCCGCCTTCCAGCCGAAGCGCCCGATAACGCCGTTGCTGACGTTGGGACGACCGGCGATGCCGTCGCCATCTGCATCATCGGGGTCGGCCCGCGCCGCGATCGCTGATTCGGGAATGGCCTGGATGAGGCCGAGACCAAAGAGCGGGGCTGGCTGACGGCGACCGACGGCGTTGGCCTCGTGAGGGAGCATCTCGCCGGCGAGCTGACAGCTCTCCAAATCCTCGGCCACGCTGCGTCGCTGAAGGGAAGGCCCTCCAACGTTGAGCAGGGGGTTGAACGGCTGGCCCGGCGCCTGGAGCCCAAATCTGATGACGAACGCTTCGCCACTTCCGCCGGAGCCTCCGGGCAGCGGAACCCGGTGACAGGTCAAGCAGCTCCGGCCGTTGAACACCGGCCCCAGGCCAGTCGCGGGCGTTTCCTCCATGGCGAATCGCTGGCGCCCCTCTTCGAAGGCGGCGAGCAGTGACGCGGGTAGGTCGGCCAGGGGTTCGCCGAATCCCGGGCGGGACTGTGCGGAAAGGACTCGCGCGGAGAGCACCAGTTCGAGCAGCACCGCCGCCGCGAGCAAGATCACGATCAGCCGGCGAATGGACATTGCGGCCCTCCCGGGGACGTTGCGCCGAGTTGCTCACGGCGCTATCGAAGCCAGGGTCGGAGCTGAGCGTCCTGGACCTAGGCCGGCCTTGGCTGAGACATTGAGACGCAGCCTCGCCTGCGCGCGTTTACAGGGTCATCGCCTGGCGAGCCAACGTTTGCACGGTCACCGCCGGCGGATATCCGCGGATGCGGACTCGAGCGCGATGTCGCTCTCCGACATCCGTGAGCGATCGGGGGCGCCCCGGCGTGGCTGGGGCGCCCGATCGCTTGGGAAGCTTGGGCGGCCTAGGCTGGGCCCCCGGTCTGATAGCGGGAGTTGTGCAAGACCCGGCCCGGGTGGCTCCCAGTGTGGGTCCCCTTCTCCATCAGCACTTCACCATTGACGACGGTGTAGTGGATTCCCTCGGCAAGCTCTCGCATTCGCCAGCCGTTGCTCGGGAAGTCGTGCACGACGTCTTCCGGGATCGGCCGCACGGTATCGGGGTCGAAGACGACGAGGTCGGCCGCCATGCCCGGCTGGAGGAGTCCGCGATCGTAAATTCCAAAGGCCGCAGCCGAGTCGAAGGTGAGCCGGCGGACGGCCAGCTCGAGGGGCATGATGCCCTTCTCGCGCACCCAGTAACCGAGGAGCCGGGTGGGGTTCGATACGTTCGAGTGGAACTGCACGTGGGCGCCGCCGTCGGAGAGGCCTACCACCGCGTAGGGGCTGCCCAGGATCTGCGCCACCGCCTCGGTGTCCATGTTGATCTCCCCGAGGCTGAAGACAGTGTCGAGCTCCTCCTCGACGGCCAGGTCGAGAAAGGCGTCGAGCGGGTGCTGTCCTTGTGCCTGCGCGATCTCCGCGATGTGACGTCCCCGGAGGCCGCGGTTCTTCGCCAACTTCGGCTCCTCCACCACCATGAGGTCCCAGCGCTTGGAGAACGTCGAGTCCGGCGAGAGCGGCGCGTCGACTTCGGCACGGAGCTTCGCCCGGATCTCCTGATCGCGATAGGCAGGGAGCTTCTCGTCGTCGGGACCCTGGAGGATCGGGAGCCAGGTGGGCATGCTCCGGAAGACCTGGCAGTTCTTCATGGTGAACCGGTTCACGATGCTGCCCGGATTGCAGAGCGGGATCGCGCGAATCCCCTGTCGGACCGTCGCCTCGACGTGCGCAAGATGATTCTTCCACCGACCTGGCTGCCGCGCCTGCTCGAGGAGCGTGTTGTACATGATCGGCCGCCCACACGCCTGGGCGATGCGGCTCAGGAGGCCGTCCTTCAGCTCGGGGTTGGTGCCACCACCGCACTGGATCACGCCCGTGCCGACCTGGCGGAGGACGTCGGTCAGCGCGAAGAGCTCCGACTCCGGCGCGCAGGCGGCCGGGATGCGCTTTCCCGCGATGTCGAAGTGGTTCATGTTGCGGGTGATGGAGAGTCCGAGGGCACCCGCCTCGAGCGCCTCCTGCACCAGGCGCCGCATGAGCGCCAGCTCCGCGTCGGTGGCCGGGCGCTCCGAGCAGTCCTCACCCATGGCGTAGAGCCTGACCGCCGAGTGACCGACGAGCGTCCCGACGTTCACGCCGAGCCGCTGACCGATGGCGCCCATATACTCGGGGAACGTCTCCCAGTTCCAGGGCACCCCGGCCTGAAGCACGTCCATCGGGATGGCCTCGACATAGGAGAGCATCCCGGCCAGCTTGAGGCGCTCGTGGGCCTTGACGGGGGCGAGGGCGAGCGAGCAGTTCCCGATGATGACGGTCGTGGCGCCGTGATGGGACGAGAACGTGCAAAGCGGATCCCAGAGGACTTGGGCGTCGTAGTGGCAGTGGTTGTCGACGAACCCGGGCGCCACCACGCGTCCATCGGCCTCGATCACCCGCCGCGCGGGCCCGTCGAGGCGCCCGAGCTCAACGATCTTGCCGCGGGCCACGGCCACATCACCGTTGAAGGCAGGCCGACCGGAACCGTCGATGATGCGACCGTTCTTGATCAGGAGATCGTAGGCCATCTGTCCCTCCCTGGATCGAAGCTGTCCGTGAGAAGCCTATCGCAACCGGGAGATTTTCGCGAGATGCGCCGCGTAGGGCCGCTGGGCTCTCGCGCGGCCGCGGTCCCTGCGGGTCCTACTCGGCCGTCGTGCCGCCGTCGATCACCAATTCGCTACCCGTCACGTAGGACGATTCGTCTGAGGCGAGGTAGAGGACGCCATAGGCGACGTCCTCGGGCGTCCCCACCCGCCCCATAGGGAGTCGCCGCAGGCGCTGCTCCCAGGCGGCAGGATCTCCCAGGATGTCCTTGATCATGTCCGTGGCAATCGGTCCTGGATGGACGGAGTTGCAGCGGATCCCCTCCTTGGCGTGCTGGATGGCCGTGGCTTTCGTGAAGAGGCGCACGGCGCCCTTGGTGGCGGTATAGGCGGCCGTCTCCCCCGGACTCCCCACCAGTCCCGCCGTGGAGGAGATATTGATGATGGAGCCGCCACCGGCCTGTCGCATGGCTGGAAGCGCGCACTTCGTACCCAGGAAGACCCCCTTGACGTTGATCGCCATGATGCGGTCCCAGTCCTCCTCGGTCGTTTCTTCGATCTTGGCTCGCATGAGGATGCCGGCGTTGTTGACCAGCACGTCGAGCTTGCCGTACCGCTCGACGGCCGTGGCCACGGCCGCCCGCCAGTCCGCCTCGCGCGTCACGTTCAGATGCACGTAGGTCGCATCGCCGCCTGCGGTCCGGATCTCCGACTCGACCTTCTTCCCGTCGTCATCCTGGATGTCCCCGAAGACGACGCTGGCGCCCTCCCGGACGAACAACCGCGTCTCGGCGGCGCCCTGTCCCCGCGCCCCGCCGCTGATCAGGGCCACCTTGCCATTGAGTCTCCCCATGGTTGTCTCCTCTGTCGGTGAAGGCTTTCCGCCGAGCGGTGGAGGTTACTTGGCGCGCAGTGACATCGAGACGCCGACGAGTTGCTCGGACGACAGCGCCTGGAAGTTCACCCGCTTGCTGACGCCGTAGATGTCGATCTGCTGGTAGAGGGGAAGCACGGCGCCGTCGTCGAGCATCATCCGCTGGGCTCGCGCGTACAGCTCCAGTCGCCGCTTGGGGTCGACCGACGTCTGCGCTTCGTCGATCAGGCCGTCGAAGTCGGGGTTGTGGTAGTTCGCCTGGACGTTCCCGGAGCGGAAGAGGGGGGCGAGAGTGCCGTCGGCATCCCAGGTCGTGTTGCCCCAGCCAATCAGGTACATCGGGTTGGCCTTGTGGGGGTACACGAGTTGACTCAGATACGTCGTCCACTCGTGAGTCTTCACGCGCGTGCGGATCCCGCTCTTGGTGAGCTGGCCGGCCACGGCTTCGGCGACCTCCTTGTCCTTCAAATAGCGGCCGTCGGGCGAGTTGAGCGTGAGGTCGATGCCCTGAGGGTACCCGGCGTCGGCCAACAGCTTGCGGGCCCGGTCGGGGTCGGACTTCACGGGAGCCAGGGTCGGGTCGAAGCCGAAGTGCTTGGAAGTGAGGGGAGTGGCCGTGCGGATGGCATTGCCCTCGAGCACCGTTTTCACGATCTCGTCGCCGTTCGCGGCGGCCAGGAGCGCTTGCCGCACGCGCTTGTCGCGAGTCGGTCCCTCCACCGGTCCCACCGGCTTGTTGGCGGCGTCGAACTGATACGTGTAGATCGGAATGAAGATCGGGCGCACGCTCGGCGCCTTGGAGACGTAGAGGCGCGGGTGGTTCTCGATGATGGGCACCAGATGCGGCGGGATGTTGACCGCCACGTCGATCTCGCCCGCCTGCAGGGCGGCGACGCGGACCGCGTGCTCGGGGATTGGACGGAACACCAGCGTCTTGATCTTCGGCGCGCCGCCCCACCAGCCGGGGTTGGCCTCCAGCTCGATGTGCTCGTCCTTGACCCATCGGACGAACCGGTACGGACCGCTTCCGACCGGGTGGCGATCGGCGAACACCTTGTCCTTCCCGCGGAAGTGCCGCGGCGGCATGATGTGGCCGCGCAGGGCGAGATGGTTCTCCAAGGTCGGATAGGGCTTCGAGGTGAGGACGCGAATGGTGTACTTGTCGATGACGTCGACCGAGGTGACCAGGCGGAAGTAGCCGGCCTGACGGCCCTTCAGCTCGGGATCGCGGATGCGATCGAGGCTGAACTTCACCGCCTCGGCGTCGACCTCCTCGCCGTTGTGGAACTTGACTCCCTTGCGGATCGCGAACTCCCAGGTGGTCGGATTGAGGAGACGCCACGATTCGGCCAGCCAGGGGACGATCTTGAGGTCCTTATCGCGGAAGAGCAGGGTGTCGTAGATGTTCAGGAGCACGTTGTAGGCGGGCGTCTCTTCATGCCACTGCGGATCCAAGGTGGTCGGATCGACGCCTTGGGCGATGACGACCTTGCCTTCAGGCGCGGCCGCCGCGGCGGCGGGGAGGAGCAGGGCGACGAGCATCGCGGCGGCGGCGCGCAGCTGGATCATGGCGGTTTGCCCTTCCCGTGGCGTCGTTCTCTCAGTGGCGACACTCTAGGTACTCGGCCTGGACTCGTCAAGTGTCGGTGGCGTGGTCGGTCTCACTCTCCCCGCAGGGTCGGATCGAGGGCGTCGCGCAGCCAATCGCCCACGCGGCTCACCACGAGCGACGTGAGCATGAGCACCACGCCCGGCGCCGTGGAGATCCACCAGGCGCTGTCCAGATACTCTCGCCCCTCATGGACCATGCCGCCCCAGGAGGGCGTGGGCGGCTGGATGCCGAGCCCCAGAAAGGAGAGGGTGGCTTCGAGGACGATGGCGCGGGCGAGCTCGAGGGTGGCGATGACCACCAGCGAGGACAGCACGTTCGGCACGATGTGGCGGAGCATCACACGGGCGGCCGAGCCGCCCAGCACGTGGATCGCCTCGACGAACTCGCGCGAGCGCAGGGCCAGCACCTGAGCGCGGAGAATGCGGGCGTAGGCCACCCAGCCCGAGAGGCCGATGACCGCCACGAGCGTCGGGAAGCTGGGCCCGAGGACGGCGATGATCCCGATGGCCAGCAGAATGAACGGGAAGGCGAGCTGGGCATCGGCCACCGTCATGATCGCCGAGTCGAGCCAGCCGGCCCGGAATCCGGCCGTGATGCCGAGGCTCGCGCCGACGATGCCGCCCACCAGCACCGCGGCGAAACCCACAATCAGCGACACCCGAGCCCCGTAGATGACCCGCGACAGCACGTCGCGTCCCAGATGATCGGTGCCGAGCAGATGCGCGCGACCGTCGGCGGCCTCGAGCGTCGGGCCCACCAAGCGCGCGCGCAGGGACTGCCGGGTGGGATCCTGTGGCGCGATGAGCGGCGCGGCCACCGCCACGGCGACGAGCAGGAGCAGGAAGCCGGCCCCCAGCACGGGCAGCCACGGAATGCGGCGCCCGGTGGCCGATGCCGCGCGGCCGGCGGCGTCAACGGGCGCGGACGCGAGGATCGAGGACGCCATACATCACGTCGATGGCGAGGTTCACCGCGATGAACATGAGCGCCGAGAGGAAGACCGTGCACTGCACGATCGGATAGTCGCGGTTGTAGATCGATTGAATGGCGAGCCGCCCGATGCCTGGCCAGGCGAACACCGTCTCGGTGACCACGGCGCCGCCCAGGAGCGTGCCGAACTGCAGTCCGGTGATGGTCACGATGGGCAGCGCCGCGTTCCGCAGCGTGTGCTTGGCGACCACGAGCATCTCCGAGAGCCCCTTGGCCCGGGCGGTGCGGATGTAGTCGGCCCGCAGCACCTCGAGCATGGCCGACCGCGTGAGACGGGCGATCGAGGCCATGGCGAACGCCCCCAAGGTCAACGCCGGCAGGACGAGGTGATTCCAGCCGCCGCGCCCGCTGGTGGGCAAGAGCCCGGTCTTCAGCGAGAGCACCAGGATGAAGAGGATTCCCAGAAAGAACGTGGGGGCCGATTGTCCGACCAGAGCCAGGCTCATTGCGGCGTGGTCGAGCGGCGAGTTGCGCTTCACCGCCGAGAAGAGCCCGACGGGCACCGCCACCGCCGTGGCCAGCACGAAGGCCGTCAGCCCTAGCTCCAGGGTGGCCGGGATGCGCGCCACCACCACCGAGAACGCCGGCTCGCGGAAGTGGATGGAGCGCCCGAAGTCGCCCCGGAGGACATTGCCGAGGAACACCGCGTACTGCACGGGCAGCGGCTGGTCGAGCCCCAGCTCTGCGCGCACGCGGAAGATCTCGCTGCGCGGTGCGTCCGGGGGTAGGAGCAGCGGCACCGGGTCGCCACTGAGCCGCATGACCAGGAAGACGACGGTGCAGACGAGCCAGACGGCGATCAGGGCCCGGACCAGTCGGGTGCTGAGAAAACCGACGAGGTCACGCATGCGGTGCGAACCGGGGCGGTGTCGCCCCGGCTCGGAGACCCATCAGGCCCGACGGAACTTGAAGTTGAAGCGACGGACTTCGAGCTGTTGATTCGGATTCGCCGTCCACTCCACGTATTTCTGGAGCCCGTAGTCTTCGTAGGGCTGGATGACGGGCAGCCATGGGAGATTCTCGAGGAATATCTTGGTCATCTCCCGATAGGCCTCGCCCCGGAACTTCTCGTCGACGGAGAAGCGGGCGGCGTCCCCCAGCTCGTCGAAGCGCGCCTGGCGCCAGTAGTCCTGGGGCCCGCCGGGCCCCAGCAGGCGCCACATCATGCCGTCGGGATCGCTCAGGGTCGAGGTGGGGTCCGACCACCACACGCCTTTGAAGCTCTTCTCCCGGAGTTTCTGCGCGCGCACGGAGTATTCGAGCACTTCCACCTTGGCGCTGACGCCGATGTCCCGCCACATGCCCTGGATGGCCTCGGCCATGGGCTTGTCGTTGGCGAGGTAGCCCGCGGTGGTTTCGATGACCACGTCCTCGCCCTTGTAGCCGGACTTCTTCAATCGCTCGCGCGCCTCCCTGGGGTTGTAGGCAAGGGGCGGCAGCGAGGCGTCGAAGTGGTTGTCACCCTTGGCGATGGGGCCGCTCGGCACGATGCCGCGTCCGCGCCACAGCTCCTTGACGATCAGCTCGCGGTCGATGCCGAGAGCGAGCGCCTGCTTCACGAGCGGGTTGTTGAGCGGCGTCACCTTGCTGTTGACGGCGAGCACGTAGAGGCCCGCGTACAGCGCCCCGATCATCCGGGTGGACGGGTTGGCGTTCACCTTCTCGCCGTGATCGGGAGGGAGCTGGGTGATCAGATCGACCTCGCCCTTGAGCAGGGCGGCGATTCGCGGCGCCATCTCGGGTACGGCCCGCACGATCATGCGGTCGAAGTCCGGCTTGCCGCCCCAGTAGTCCGGGTTCGCGTCGAGCACGACCTTGTCATCCTTCGTCCACGATACGAAGCGCACCGGCCCGGTGCCGACCGGCTTGGTGTTGAAGGCCTCGTTGCCCACCGCCTCGAGGTATTTCTGGGGGACGATCTGGCCGCCGTAGAAGGCCAGGCGGGCGGGCAGGAGCGGGTCCGGCTTCTTGGTGTGGATGATGAGGGTGCCGGCATTCGGCGCTTCGATTCGGTCGATCGTCGTGAACACCGTGCTCACGCGCGTCTTCACGTTCGGGTCCCGGGTGCGCTCGAGGCTCCACTTGGCATCGCCGGCGGTGAAGGGATCGCCATTGTGCCATTTGACCCCCTGGCGGATCTTGAACGTCCAGGTGGTCGGCGCGGTGAGTTTCCACTCGGTGGCCAGCCCCGGATGGAGCTTGCCATCGGGATGCCGGCTCACGAGGTTGTCGTACAGGTTGAAGGAGACGCGGATGTCGTTGGACGAGGTGCTCATGTGGGGGTCGAGGAACGCAATGTCGCCGCCCTGGGCCACCACCAGTTCGCGCTTCTGGGTGGTCTGGGCGAAAGCGGGGCGGCCATCGGGCAGAAGGCCAACGGCGCCGAGGGCGGCCGCGCCCCTGAGAAGGTCACGTCGAGCGATCTGGACCATACGCCCTCCATCGGGGATAGTGTTGGGACGGACACGGCATCGATGCCAGCGGCCGCGGAATGCTCGGCGGGGCCGTAGCGGCATTTATCCGGCCTGCGGGCGGCCGTGTCAAGAACGATCGAGGTGCAGAAAGGGTTCCCAGTGCCAACAGCGATCAAGGTCCGGAAGAAGTTCTCATGCCAAGAGCGATCAAGGCTCGGGAGCACGTGAATGGCAAGCGCTGACGCGGTGATCATCGGGGGTGGAGCGAACGGCACCAGCACCGCCTTTCACCTGGCTTCACAGGGCATGCGGAGGGTGATCCTCGTGGAGCGGCGCGCGCTGGCCTCGGGCGCTACCGGCAAGTCGGGATCGCTGGTGCGCACGCACTACACCAACGAAGCCGAGTCGCGCCTGGCCTTCGAGAGCCTGAAGGTGTTCCGGAACTTCCGGGAGATCGTGGGGTTTGACTGCGGCTTTCAGCCCATCGGCTTCGTGCAGATCGTGGCGCGCGGGTACGAGGATGCGCTGACCCGCAACGTCGACGCCCAGGAGCGCATCGGCATCAAGACCACCATCATCTCCCCCGACGACCTGCGCCGCCTGATGCCGGGCATTCGCGTCGACGACATCGGCGCCGCCGCCTGGGAACCCGACTCCGGCTTTGCCGATCCCAATGCCACGACCTTTGCCTTCGCGGCCGCCGCCCGGAAGCTGGGCGTGTCGATCCGCACCGAGTGTGAGGTCACGTCGATCGTCAGCGCGGGACACCGGGTGGTGGGGGTCGAGACCTCGCAAGGGCGCATCGATACGCCGGTGGTGGTGCTGGTGCCCGGCGCCTGGGGCAACGCGCTGTTGGCGCCGCTGGGCCTCGACTTCGGGCTTCGGCCTCATCGCGTCCAGATCGCCGTCTTTCGCTGGCCAGAGGAGGCCCGCGAGCGGCCTCACATCGTGATCATCGATTCGATCCACCACTCGTGGATGCGGCCGGAAGGATGGTCGTCGACGCTCATCGGCGTGGAACTGGGCGTGAGCCACGCGGATCCTAATCACTTCGACGAGGGCGTCGATCACGACTACGTCAAGCTCTGCCGCGAGAAGCTCTCTGCCCGCCTCCCGCTGTTCGCCAGCGCCACCATGCGCGGGGGCTGGGCGGGCATGATCATGATGAGTCCAGACGGGCGGCCCATCATCGACCACATCCCCTCGGTGCACGGGCTCTACGTGATGCTGGGTGACTCGGGGACATCCTTCAAGACGTCACCCGCCATCGGCAAGTGCCTGGCCGAGTGGATCGTGGACGGGCAGCCGCGCACGGTGGATCTCAGGCCCTTCCGATCGACGCGATTCGCCGAGGGCAAGCCTTGGGTGGACGAGTATCACTACGGCGGCCGCGGCACCATCTCGCGCTGAGGGCACTCCTCGACCTTGCGCTCACTCGCGCAGGGCACCGGCCAGTAGCCCGCGCACCAGGTAGCGTTGCAGAGCCAGCACGATGATCACCGGCGGCAGGCTGGCGAGGATCGAGGCAGCGGCGATGTCCCCCCAGGGCACCTCGAAGACGCCGGGAAAGAGGGCCAGGGCCACCGGCACCGTCCGGCTGGCCTCGGTGGCGCTGAACGTGTAGGCGTACAGGAACTCGTTCCAGCTCAGCAGGAACGTCATCAACGCCACTGACGCCGCGCCGGGCGCCACCAGGGGAAGCACGATCCAGCGGAAGATCTCCACCCGCCGGGCCCCGTCGAGCGCGGCCGCTTGCTCCAGCTCCTGTGGAATCTCGCGGATGAAGCCGGCCAGGAGCCAGATCACGATCGGCAACCCCAGCGCGGTGTGGGCGAGGACGAGCGCCGTCCACGTGTCGCGCAGGGCGAAGGCGCGCATCACGAGATAGAGCGGGCTTACGGTGGCGATCTGGGGAAAGGCGGTGGCGGCGACCACGCCGAGCAAGAGCCAGCTCTTGGCGGGAATCGGAGTCCGCGCGATGGCGTAGGCGGCGAGCAGTCCGAGCAGCACGACCACGGCGGTCGTCATCACGGCCACGGCGAGGCTATTGCCCAGAGCACGCGGAAGGACGCTGCGCTCGAAGACGACCTGGTAGTGCTCCAGGGTAAACCGCGTGGGCAGCACGGGAGGCAGCTGCAAGAGCTCGGCCTCCGGCTTCACGGACGTGAGCGCCTGCCAGGCATACGGGATGGCGTAGACGCCGAGGAGGGCCAGGACGACGACGTCCCACGCGCGGTGCCGGAGCCTCACGCGGCTAGGCCCTCCCGCCGCAGCAGCCGCAAGTAACTCCACGCCACCGCCATCACCGCGGCGAACACCGCCACCCCGATGGCCGACCCGAACCCGAGCTGGAGGATTTGGAAGAGGCTCCGGTAGGCGTACACGGTGAGCGTCTCGGTGGTCCCGGCGGGACCGCCTCCCGTGAGCACGTACATTAGATCGAAAGCCCGCAGAGCGTCGAGCGTCCGGAACAGCAGCGCGATGAGTAGGATCTGGCGAAGCATCGGCAAGGTCACGTACCAGAACGAGGCCAGGCGGCTCGCGCCGTCGACCTGGGCGGCCTCGCTCAGCTCGACGGGGATGCTGAGCAGGCGCGCGTAACACAGCAGAGTCACGAACGGCATCGTGCGCCAGACGTCGGCGAGCACGAGCCCGGCCAGGGCGAGGGTAGGATCGCCGAGCCAGTTGACGGCGCGGCCCCCGAGCAAAAAGTTCACGAGCCCTGCCGCCGGGTGGTAGAGCCACTCGAAGATCTTCGCCGTCACCACCGACGGGAGCGCCCACGGCAGGAGCAGGAGGGCGAGCGCCACCCGGACACCCATGCGCTGAGCGCGGAGCGCGAGGGCGGTCAAGGTGCCCAGGGTCAACTCGAGCCCGACCGACGCGACGGTGAACATCAAGGTCACGCGCCCGGCATTCCAGAAGCGCGGGTCGGTGGCCAGGAAGCGATAGTTGTCGAGCCCCACGAAGCGATCGATGCCGAAGATGGGCACGCGTTGTTCCAGCGACAGCCACAGCACGGACAGCGCCGGATAGACGGTGAGCGCCGCCAGGGCCACCAGGGCCGGGGCCAGCAGCGCGAAGCCCAGCCGGCGCTCGGCGCGCTCGCGCGCAGTCATCGACGCGCCTGGATGAGGTTCCCCAGCAGGTACGCGAGCTGGCGATGGGCGTCGCGCACGCTCGCGGCCGGACTCTTGACGCCCACCAGCGCCGCCGACAGCTCGGGCTGCACCACGGTGGATAGCATCAGGTAGTAGGGCGTGACGGGCCGAGGGTGACCGGCCAGCGCCAGCGCGTAGATCTGCCGCAGCGCCGGGTGACGGGCGGCGAGGTCGGGGTCGTCGTACAACCGCATGCGCGTCGGCCAGAGGGCGGCGCGGGCGAGGCGCCGCTGAGCCTCCTCGCTGGTCAGAAAGCGCGCCAGCGCCACCGCCTTCTCGGGATGACGGGTGCCTCGATAGACACCGAGGTGCGAGCCCCCGATCGACCCGGGACTCGAGGTGCCATGCCGGTGGCGCGGTAGCGGGGCAATGCCCACTTTGCCGCGCACGCGCGAGTCCGCCAGCTCGAAGAGATCGAGGGCATACGGCCAGCCGCGATAGAAGATGGCGTGGCCGTCTCCGAAGGGACGGCGTCCGAGTTCCTCGTCGGCGGCGGTCACCCACGCCGGGCTCGTGCCGCTGGTGAGCAGGCCGCGCATGAAGCCGAGGACCTCCTCGGCGCGCGCGGGGTCGGGGAAGACCACGTCACCTGGGCCCAGCAGATCCGTGCCGTCAGCCCACAGTTGTTCGAGGACATTGACGACGAGGCCTTCGTATTGCTTGCCCTGCCAGAGGTAGCCGTCGAGCGACGGGCCCTCGGCGGCGCGGATGCGACGGACTTGCTCCACCATCTCGTCGTAGGTGCGCGGCGGCGAGAGGCCGTGGCGGGCGAGAAGATCGGTCCGGTAGTAGAACAATCCCACGTTCATGTTCCAGGGGAGGCCCCAGAATCCGCCGCCCTGGGTGGCCGCATGGATCGTGGAGGGGAAGAACGCATCGCGCTCGCCCGCGGTAACCCACGGGCTGAGATCGAGCAGCCAGCCGGCGCGGGCGAATTCGGGAACCCAGATGACGTCCATCATGACGACGTCGAACCCGGGCCGGCCGCCTTCCAGGTTGATGACATAGAATTGGTGCTGCTCGTCGGCATTCCACGGCAACACCTCGCTCGCCACCCGCACCCCGGGGTGCCGCGCCTCGAACTCGCGGAGCAACCCGGGAATCGGGTCGTCCGGTCCGAGAATCCGCGCGTGCTTGAGAACGAGCCGCGCGGGAACCAACTCCTGGGCGGTGTGCTCGCACCCGGCCAGGAGGAGCCCTCCGAGCAGGACGAGCCAGGCCATCACGCGCCCGGACCAGGCTGCCGCGCGCGGCGCACGCGCACCTGCACATCGCGCACGACGTCGCGCTCGAGGGTGATCTCGACCTCGTGGTCCTCGACGTCCCAGCGCGTGACGTGCGCGAGCCAGGCGAAGATGGGCCTTCGTTGAGGCGCGACGCGGCGGCCGCGATAGACGAGCGTGCGCTCCTCGGGGACGGTGAGCCGTTCCCGGGTCTCGGCCTCGGGTCCGCCCAGGCGAATCACCTGATCGTACGTGGTTTCCCCGAGGACGATGCGGGCCAGCGTCTCGCGCGGAATCACCACGCCGCTGTCCTTCCCGTGCTCGACGCTTCGGGGACGCCCGACGTGGAAGTGGGCCCGGAGGCTGCGCGCAGTGCGCTCGCCGACGAAGCGGATCAAGGGCGCGGCCAGATTTCCGAGGATGAAGAACGCGGTCGGGATGATGACCGGGGCCCACGAGCGCCAGCCGGAAAAGTAGGCGAACTGGACGGAGAGGAGCTGCGGGGTAATGCCTTCGGAGCGGTCCAGGAAGAGCGAGACGACCTCGGTGCTGTCCATCGTCTCGCTGAGCTGCCTGCGGCTGGCCGGTGGTGAGACCTGGTCGATCTTCACGCGATCGGCGTCGGCGAAGTTCACCATCAGTTGCGAAGGATCTTCGGCGAGCCGCACCAACCGATCGCGATGTTCGAAGTACAGGGGGAAAAGTCCGCGGTTGCGCACGTCGTTGAAGGAGAGCGCGATCTGATAGCGCTCGCCCCAGAAGACATTCTCGATCCAGCTCGCCTGCTTCCGGGTGATGAGTCCCTCGGCCCGGAAGCGAAGTAACATGAGCCGGGCCCGGTTGATTTCATCCGGTGACCAGGGGATGCGGACATACGTCACCGGCGAGGTGAGACCCAGGGGCCCGCCCTGCCGGACGACCGTCACATAGGGCGCCCCGCCCGGAATGGGATTCGGCGGCTCGTTGGTATCGACCTGGTACAGCGACTGGGAGAACAGGGCCAGCCGCCCTTCGTCGATGACCGCGTACCCCCGTTGCTCGACGTAGCGGGCGAGGGCGGGTTCCGGCCCGCCGACGGCCGGATCGCCGGCGAGGTCGCCTGGCCACAAGAGGAAGAGGTCCTGCTCGAGCCCGGCCCCGCGGCGATCCGGAGGGACGACGAGACTCCACTGAATCTCCATGGCGGCGGGGCCGAGCGCCGGTGTCACCGTCGCCCGTATGAAGAGGGGGCCGATGGTGAAGCCCGGATGAGGCTTTGAGCCGAGAAAGACCTGCGCGTGGGCGGGCACGGGCATCAGCGCCACCAGGCCGAACACGCATCCGAGGATGGTGGCGCGCACGCTGGGGGGAGCGATCGAGAAAAACCGCCGCCCTCAGAGGCGCACGGGCGCGAAGCCGGTGGCCACGTGATCGGCGATGGGCAGCTTCTTCTTGATCACGCCGTACTCGAGCAGCGTGTCCTGCATGGTACCCAGCGCTCCCATGCTGATCTGACCGTCCGCAGGGAGGAGTGGGCCGGAGATCCGGTGAGCGCCCAGCACGGCGTCAGGCGACCAGCCCAGGCGCTTGGCGCACACCTCGGCAGCGTCGCGCGGAGATTCTCGCATGAAGGTGATGGCCCGGAAGATCGCGCGCAAGTTCTTTCGGATCAGGTCGGGATTCTTGGCGATCGCGTCCTCGGAGGCGTAGAGAATCTGGCTGATCCATGCGGGCGTCACCCGGTCCATGCGCATCAGCACCTTGGACTTGCCCTGCAGCTCGGTGACGGCGCCGCCATCACCCCACACGAAGGCGGCGGTCTCCTTGCGCGCGAGGGCGGCCAGCTGGGCGTCGAGGGCGCCGAGAGCGACGATCTTCACGTCGCGGTCCGGGTCCCAGCCTTGTTGCTTGGCCAGCATCCTGGCGAAGATCCAGGTGGTCGATCCCGCGCGCGTGACCCCGATGGCTTTGCCCTTCAGATCGCCCACGGCGTTGACATCGGGCGCGACGTTGAGGGTGAAATGATTGCCCTCGGTGTGGGTGGCCAGCATCTTGATCGGCGCGCCCGCTTCGCGAAACACGAAGATGTCGGTACTGCCGGTCACGCCGATGAGAACCTCGCCCGCGATCACCGCCTTGAGCAAATCGGGGCCGCCCCTGAAGGGAACGAAATCGGCCTCGACCCCTTCCTGCTTGAAGAACCCGCGGTCGAGGGCGACGATGATAGGGCAGGCCATCGAATAGTCTCCAAGCACCGCCGTGCCGATCTTGACGCCGCTTTGCGCCCGGGAGACGAGTGGGCGGAGCGGGCCGGCCAAGGTCGCCGCGGCCGCGCTGCGGACCAGCACATCACGGCGCGTCAAAACGGCCATCGCCGGGCCCGCTGGGACGGACGTGCCTTGACAATCGCGCTGCTGTTCCATACCTTTACCCGCGCCCTCCATGACTGACGCAATGCCGCAAAGTCATCGCGCGCAGAGGCATTCCAGCGCGTCCTGGCACCGGCCAGGGCCGTCGGGAGTGCCGTTGGCCGAGGCAGGGCGATCGTACAACCTCCCCGACGTGCACCACAATCCAATCAGCACATGACGGCACGGGCCGCGGTGAACTACCACGTCGATCAGGGGATCGGTTGGATCACTCTCAATCGCCCCTGCGTGCTCAACGCGCTCAACACCGAGTTGGCCGCCGACCTGGCCGACGTCGCGGAGGCCGCTGCCGCCGATCCCGGCGTCCTTTTGGTGATCGTGCGTGGCAAGGGGCGTGCCTTCTGCTCCGGCATGGACCGCACGGCGCTGGCCGCCGGGTCTATCGGCGACGAGTTCTATCGACACTGGATCCGCGGGCTGAACAGCCTGGAGGACATGCCGAAGATCTCCGTGGCCGTCATGCACGGCTACTCTATCGGGGGCGGCTTGCAGCTCGCGCTGGCGTGCGATCTCCGCCTCGCCACCACCGACGCGGTCATCGGGCTGGGCGCCACCCTGCACGGGATCATCCCGGACGGCGCCGTGCTCCGGCTGGCGCGCGCCGTGGGCATCGGGCGTGCCAAGGAGCTCGCCCTCCTCAACGACAACATCGGCCCCGAGCAAGCCCGCGCCATTGGCCTCGTCAACTGGGTGTGCCCGCCCGAGGGCCTCGATCCGACGCTCGCCGCGCTGGCCCAGAAGGCGCGATATCAGGCGCCGACAGCGACCGCCCACACCAAGCGGTTGCTCCACGAATCCTTTCACCGGGATCCACGCGCCACCATCGAAGAGGTGCTCTCGGCCCAGGCCGAGTGCATGGCCTCCTGGGAGTCGGCCGAGGCGAACCGGGCGTGGCAGGAGAAGCGGGACGCCGTGTACTACCCGCGGCCCGCGTCCGCCCGTCAGCATGGCCAGTGACGTCATCCTCGAGACCGAGGGACTGACCAAGGAGTTCCGAGGTTTCCTCGCCGTCAGGAACGTGAGCTTGTCGGTGCGCCGTGGCAGCATCCACGCGCTCATCGGCCCCAACGGGGCCGGCAAGACCACCTGCTTCAACCTCCTTACCCATTTCCTCGCGCCCACCAGTGGACGCATCCGGTTCAACGGGCGCGACATCACGGGCTCGCGGCCCTCGCATATCGCCCGCCTCGGGCTGGTGCGGTCCTTTCAGATCTCCGCGGTCTTCCCGCACCTGTCGGTGCTGGAGAATGTGCGCATTGCGCTGCAGCGCCGGCGGGGAACGTCGTTCGACTTCTGGCGCTCAGACCGCGCGCTGGACACCCTCAACGGGCGGGCTCTGGAGCTGATCGCGGCCGTCGGCCTGGAGGACTTCATCGCCCTGCGCGCGGTGGAGCTGCCCTACGGGCGCAAGCGCGCCCTGGAGATCGCCACCACCCTCGCCCTCGATCCCGAGATGATGCTGCTGGACGAGCCGACCGCGGGCATGGCCCACGAGGACGTCGCCCGCATCTCCGCCCTCATCAAGCGGGTGTCCGCCAATCGCACCGTGCTCATGGTCGAGCACAACCTGAGCGTGGTGGAGAATCTCTCCGACATCATCACCGTCCTCTCGCGGGGAGAGATCATCGCCGAGGGAGACTACGCCACTGTCTCGGGGAACCCCGACGTCATCCAGGCCTACATGGGCTCAAGTCATGCCTGAGGCAACGCTGCTGATGGTGCGCGATCTCCACGCGTGGTACGGCGAATCACACATCCTGCACGGCGTGGCGCTGGACGTCCACCGGGGCGAGGTGGTCACCCTCCTGGGTCGCAACGGGGCGGGAAAGACAACCACCTTGAAATCGATCATGGGTATTGTGTCCCAGCGTCAGGGGTCCATTCGCTTCGGCGGGGCCGAGCTGATCGGGCTCCCCTCGAACGCCATCGCCCGGCGGGGCATCGCCTTCTGCCCCGAGGAGCGCGGCATCTTTGCCAGCCTGAGCGTGGAGGAGAATCTCCTGTTACCGCCCCGCATCGCCGAGGGCGGACTGGCCCTCGAGGCCATTTTCGACGTGTTTCCCAATCTGCGCGAGCGCCTGCGCAGCCAGGGCACCAAGCTTTCGGGAGGCGAGCAGCAGATGCTCGCCATCGGTCGGATTCTGAGAACGGGGGCGCGACTGCTCCTGCTCGACGAGCCGACGGAGGGGCTGGCCCCGGTGATCGTCCAGCAGATCGGGCGCACCATCCACCGGCTCAAGGACGCCGGCTTCACCATCCTGCTGGTGGAACAGAACTTTCGCTTCGCCGCCACCGTGGCCGATCGCCACTACGTCATGGAGCACGGTCGCGTGGTGGACCTGATTCCCAACCGAGAGCTCGAGGCGAGCATGGACAAGCTGCACGACTATCTCGGGGTGTAGCCAGGCCGCTCATTGAGAAAGGAGTCATCATGCACGTGAACCGTCTTATCGCCGCCCTGGCGGTTTTGGCCCTGACGACCGGGCCCGCGTTCGCCCAGATCTCCGACGGGGTGATCAAGATCGGAGTGCTGAACGATCAGTCGAGCCTCTACGCCGACCTCGCGGGCCAGGGCTCGGTGGTCGCCGCCCGCATGGCCATGGAGGACTACGAGGCGGCCAAGAAGGGCCTGAAAATCGAGATCATCTCCGCTGACCACCAGAACAAGCCCGACGTGGGCTCCCAGATCGCCCGCCAGTGGTACGACGCGGACAAGGTGGACGTCATCGTGGACGTGCCGAACTCGGGGGTGGCCCTGGCCGTGAACCAGATCACCCGCGAGAAGGGCAAGGCCTTCATCGTGTCGAGCGCCGCCAGCTCCGATCTCACCGGCAAGGCCTGCTCGCCCAACACCGTGCATTGGACCTACGACACGTGGGCCCTGGCCAACGGGACCGGCAACGCCATTGTCAAGACTGGGGGCGACAGCTGGTTCTTCATCACGGCCGACTACGCCTTTGGCCACGCCCTCGAGCGCGACACCGAGAACGTCGTGGTCAAGAGCGGCGGCAAGGTCGTGGGCAAGGTGCGCCACCCCCTCAATACACAGGATTTCTCGTCGTTCTTGCTGCAGGCCCAGTCGTCGAAGGCGAAGATCATCGGGCTGGCCAACGCCGGAGGCGACACCACGAACGCCATCAAGCAGGGCGCGGAGTTCGGCATCGTGCAGGGCGGGCAGAACTTCGCCGGTCTGCTCGTGTTCCTCACCGATGTGCACGCGCTCGGGCTCGACAAGGCGCAGGGCCTGATCTTCACGGAATCCTTCTACTGGGACCTGAACGACAAGACGCGCGCCTTCGCCAAGCGCTTTGCCGAGCGCAACCGCGGCATCCACCCGACCATGATCCACGCCGGCGTGTACGCGGGGGTGCTGCACTACCTCAAGGCGGTGGAGGCTCTCAAGAGCGACGACGGCACCAAGGTCATCGCCAAGATGAAGGAGCTGCCCACCGACGATCCGCTCTTCGGCAAGGGCGTGATCCGCATCGACGGGCGCAAGATCCACCCGATGTATCTGGTCGAGGTGAAGAAACCGGCCGAGTCGAAGTACCCGTGGGACTACTACAAGATCCGCGCGACCATTCCCGCCGACCAGGCCTTCCGCCCCCTCGCCCAGGGGGACTGCCCACTGGTGAAGAAGTGAGCGGAGCCGGGGCGCGCCGCGAACAGGCCACCCACGGTTCAAGCCGGGATGGATGACGGAGCCGGGGCGCGCCGCGAACAGGCCACCCACGGTTCAAGCCGGGATGACGGAGCCGGGGCA
>JBKPAK010000168.1:0-15402 GCA_046726415.1 Candidatus Methylomirabilota bacterium | reverse complement strand
CGTACCTCCCGATTATCGAGGAGATCCGGGAGGGTCGGAGACGCCAGCGCGCCTGGGAGCGCATGCCGCTGCTTCCCCGGTTCTTCGGGAGGCTCCTCATCAGGACGCTCCGCCCCGACTCAGGACGGAAGATGAAGGCGCGGCCGGCCTTCTACCCCTCGACCAGCCACATCCCCGCGGGGATCATCACGAGCTTCCGCGAGCAGCAGGACCGGCTGCTGCATCTCATGGAAGCGACCCGCGGGCTCGACCTCGACGGCATCACGATTACGTCGCCGGTGGCTCGCCTCATCACATACAGCCTCATGGACGCCTACCGCATCATCGCGGTGCACGAGCAGAACCACTTCGTCCAGGCGAGGCGGGTGAAGGAGTCGCCACGCTTTCCAGGGTGAAGGGGGATTGGGGGCACCCAGTCCTCATGAGGGCGGTGCCGAACGCGTGGCCACTGCCCGCAGGGCACTACCCAACCGCCGGGCCAGGTCCGCGACAGGCGTCGGGGGCGCCTCGGCCACGCGGCGTCGCCTGAAGGCAAACCAGACGGCGCCTCCGAGGAGCAGGAGCCCGAGCGCCCAGCGGGCCAGGGCAGGGGTTGAGGTCGCGTCGAGAGCTGGCCACTCGACCTGCCGAAGAGTCTCGGCCCGGTCGATCATCCAGTGCCAGCCCGTGTGGGCCACGAGCGCCGACAGGATCACGGTGCCCACCCGTTGCAGAATGACGTGCTGGAACACCAGGGCGAGCGCTGGGATCGCTACGAGCAGAACGAGGATCTGCCCCAGCTCGACGCCGATATTGAAGGACAGCAGCGATAGCAGGAGGTGTGATCCGGCGAACTGGAGATCCTGCTTCAGGGCGAACGAGAAGCCGAAGCCGTGCACGAGGCCGAAGGCCCCGGTGATCAGCCAGCGCCGCCCCAGGTCCGGCGCCACCATGTTCTCCAGGGCCATGTACACGATGGACGCGGCGATCAGCGTCTCGACCAAGGGTGGGAACCAGGCGCTGGCCGGGACGAGATCGTAGGCCGAGGCGATGAGCGTGATGGAGTGCGCCACGGTGAACGAGGTGATCACGGCCAGCAGGCTCCAAGTGAGGCGGCGAAAAGGGATCACGAGGCAGAGGAGGAAGAGCAGATGGTCGAGGCCGTCGAGGATGTGGAAGAAGCCGAACTTGACGAACATCCACGCCGCCTGGTGCCAGCGCGGATCGAGCATCACATGACCGGCGCCCCCGTGAAGCTGGTAGGCGCGCGTTGGGCCGTCGGGTGGCAGGAACCTGACGATCAGCTTGAGCCGGCCCGGGAGGCCCGGGGCCAGGCGCATGTTGAGCGAGAAGCTGGAGTGCTCCGCGCGGATCGGGTATTCCAGATGCGCGTCGAAGTACCCCTGATTCCAAAAGACGTCGGCGCTCTCCGGGAGCTTCGGCCCCTCGATGGTCGCGAGGGCTTTCGCATACGTCGCGAAGGACCGATCGGATGGCTCCGAGATGCGCGCCGCGGCGCGGCTCGGCGTCAGTCGGACCCCATTCTCATAGAGCTCGATCTCCCTTGCGGTCGCCGCCGCCGACGCCTGGAGCCGTTCGTCTATCTGGGCGAGATCTAGAAAGCCGGGGCCCCGCTTGGGAAGGTTCATGCTGAGCAGCATGGCCAGCGGCACCCGTACGAGGAAGTGGAGCCGGTCGCCCTCGGGCTTGACGAACCCGTGCAGGATGATTTCATCTGGGATGTCGTGGGCCCGCGCGGGAGTCGAGACGACCACGAGGCCGAGGACGACGGCCAGGAACAACGCGACCGAAGGCGACCAGGGCTCGCCCCGGCCGGCGGCGCGCCGGCCGGGGCGAAAGGTGAGCGCCCTAGCGCCTCCTAGGCATAACGCCATCACTTATCGTCGTCGTCATTATCGCCGCGACCGTCGCGATCATCGCCGCGAGCCGGCGTGAACTTCTGCACGCGCTTCCCCGTATCCACTTCGGCGGTGTAGATGTTGTCCCTCGAGTCCAACGCCAAGTTGTGGACCCAGTGGAACTGCCCCGCATTGCGGCCGTTGCGCCCGAACGTTCCGAGGATCTGGCCTGTGCGGCGCAGCAAGGTCCAAATGTAGTTGTTCGACCCGTCGGCGTTGAAGAGGAACGTCTGCCCCCTGTCGGAAGAGACGTCGAGATCCCACGTGGATCCGGGCCCGAGGGTATCCGTCGCGACCAAGATCTCGCCGACGAAGCCGCAAACACCTGGTGTCCCCGTCGGGTTCTGGCACGGCAATCCGACTTTCCACTTGTCGAAAACCTGGATGCGGTCGTTGGCGCGGTCGGCCACGTACACGAGCCCGTCCTTGGTGATGCGGACAGCGTGGACGGGGTTGCGGAAGTGAGGAGCGGGTGGCTGGCCCTTGATGTACGGGCCTACATTCCCGGTATCGTCGACGGGGTTCTGGCCGTACGCGCCCCAGTGCCGGCGGTACATCCCCGTTCTGGCGTCGACCACGATGATGCGGAGGTTCGTATATCCGTCAGCGATGTAGAGCTCGTTAGTCTCGGGGTCCACCTCCATGTCCGCGGGCTGGCCCAAGAGTGGCGTGCCGTTGGGCGCCCCCCGGGTGTCGTTGCTGTCCCGCATTGGGGGCAAGCGCTGGCCGATTTGCATGAGGAAGGTGCCATCCGCGGTGAACTTCAGGACCGCGCGCCCCGCTTGCCCGCCGAGCCAGACGTTCATGTTGTGGTCGACATAGATGCCGTGTTCGGTGTTGGGCCACTCACACGCGGGCTCCACGCAGCGCAAAGGGTCCACCGGGCCGCCCCACGCCCGCAGCAGGTTGCCATTCCGATTGAATTGCATGACTGAGGGTGCCGGCAGGCAGCAGTCCGAGATCGCTCCTTGAGGCCGAGCGGCGCCATCGAGCACGGATCCCGCCCCGGGCTCGGTCGCGGACGCCCCCCGCTCGTCACTGGTCAGAGTCCGAGGGCGCTGGACGATCCAGATGTTGTCATGCTTATCGACGGCGATCCCCGGAACCTGCCCGATCTGCCAGTTGTTCGGCAGTGGCCTCGGCCAGCTCGGATCCACCCTGTACCGCGGCACGCCGAACAGGTCGGCCCTGACACTCTCTGTCATGAACGGATTCCAGAGCCCGAACGCGACGATGAACGCGATGATCACCGCGCCGGCGTAGACGTACCTTCCGACCCTTCCAACTCTCATGACGCCCTCCCCCTTCTCGACATGGCCCTAAGGTGAGCAGCCCGACTCGTTCTCTCTTCATTCCTCCTTTCCGCCACAGGTCCCTCCGCACAATGTCATGCGGTCCGTGTACGGTCTTTCAGAAAGTCATCGAGAACCGCGCCGGTTTTTCAGGAATTGATCACCATGCGGCCCGGTGGAAATCCAGGCGTCGTAATATCCCCGTAGCAGGGCTTCGCCAAACCTGGACAGATCTCGTGGAGGACAAGCGATGAGACCCTACTTCGACGATCTGGATGCCAAGCTGATCCGGGAGTTGCAGGTTGACGGTCGTCTTCCCAACACCGACCTGGCCCGGCGCCTTCAGGTCGCGGAGGCCACCGTCAGGAACCGCATCCAGAAGCTGGTCCGGAGCAAGGTCATCCAGTTCGGCGCGTGGGCCGACCCGCTCAAGATCGGCTACCAGCACTACGCCGTGGTCGAGATCCAGGTGCGCCTCCCCGAGGTGGATCGCGCCGCCCGGCGTCTCGCCCAGCTTCCCGAGCTCTTTTTCCTCGGCATCTGTACGGGGAGCTACGACATCATCGCGGCGGGCGTCTTCCGCTCCAACGAACACATGCACGAGTTCCTGACCAAGCGGTTGGCCCGCGTTCCGGGCATTCAGCGCACGGTCACCGCGAGCATCGTTCGGATCGTGAAACGCGAGACCGCCCACCCGGTCGCCGAGGCCGGCCTCCGACGGCGCGCGAGGCGGGGTCCACTGAGACGGACGAAGCCCCGCGCGTCACGAAGGGGAAACCGCGAAAACCGCAGCTGAGCAGCCACAGGCAGGGCAACTCGGTAAGTACCGCGGCACTAAATTAGCCAAATTAGCAAGGCCGCTTGACGTACGCGGGGATTCTCGCCTAGCATGCCCCATTTCGAGCATCCGTACTCCCCTTCGAGGATTCGCCATGCGGGGAGCTGACACCACAGGATGTGAGGCGGGATCCATCTGCCGGTATGACGCAGAGACCCTTTCCCTCACGAGCTGCCAGGGGCGGGGTTTCCGCGCGGAGTTGCGGAGCCGCCGCGTGACAGGCCATCGCAAATTCGACATGCTCGTCCCCCAGCACGTGCTGGCCGTATGCCTCGAGGGGCCAACCCTGCGCGCCGAGGCGCGCTTCGATGGCGGCCCGCTCCAGACGTTCGAGCTGCGGCCTGGCCAGATGCAGCTCTTCCCGGCGAACCACGGATTTCGAGGACATACTGACGGCGTCGGGAGTTGCCGGATCGTGGCCCTGTTGTTGGAGCCCGAGCTGATCGCCCGGGCCAGCGGCGGGGAGCTTGACCCGTCTCGGGTCGAGGTCATCCCGTCGCTGGATCTCGACGATCCACGGATCCTGCGGTCGATGGCCGCGCTCGCTGGCGAGCTGGAGCGGCCTGGACCGATGGGCGCGATCTATGCCGAGAGCCTGGCCCTGGTGATCCTGACCGAGATCGTCCGCCAGCATGCCCATTGCCACACCGCCGTGAGGGTGGCGGACGACCTGTCGGCACTCCGACTGCGTCGGGCCACCGACTACATCGAGGCCCACCTGGACGAGGAGCTCTCCCTTCTGACCCTCGCCGAGGAAGCCGGGCTCAGTGCCGTGCACTTCGCGCGGGAGTTCAAGCGGCTTACGGGCTCGGCGCCGCATCAGTACGTGCTTGGCCGCCGGCTCGAGCAGGCGAGCGCATTGCTGACGCAGGGTGACTGGTCGATCAGCGAGATCGCCCTGAACGTTGGTTTTTCCAGCCAGTCCCACCTGACCACGGCGTTTCGCCGGGTCTATGGGATCACTCCCGCCGCCTACCGGAACCAGCGGAAGTTCCTGCAACGGGCGCGCCCCGTCGCGATCAGTTCCTGACCAGAACCACGTGCACCTCGACGTCACACATGCGGGAGGAACGAGAGGGGATTCGAGCGAGAGCGGTGGTGACGAGCGTATCGGCGGGTTGTTCGATGCTCAAGGAGGAGCCTCGATGCACAGTCGACTGAGCGCCGTACTGGTGTTGTTGCTCGTGGTGGGGGCGACCGGAGCCCTGCCCGTGGAGGCCCGGATCACCCGGATCGAGATCACTCGGGTGGAATCGCCGACGTTCGACGGCGCCTCGTTCGGCGCCGTTGGCCAGTTCGAGAAGCTGATCGGCGTCGCCTTTGGCGAGGTCGACCCGGGCCGGCCGCTCAACGCCATCATCCAGGACATTAAGCTGGCGCCGCGCAACGACCGGGGCATGGTGGAGTACTCGACCGACATCTACATCATCAAGCCGGTGGACATGAGCCGCGGCAACCGGATGCTGTTCTACAACGTGGTGAACCGCGGCAACAAGGGCGGGTTCAACACATTCAACCTCAATGCGACGCAGCCGAATAACGAGCCCACGAATGCCGGTGACGGCTTCCTCCAGCACCTGGGTTACACCCTCATCTGGAGCGGCTGGCAGGCCGACGTTTTGCCCGGCGGCGGTCGCATGACGATCCGGGTTCCCACCGTTCAGGGCCCCGGCGGCACGCCCGTCACGGGGATCGTGCGGCAGGAGATCATCGTCGGGGCACCCACGGTCAGTACGGCGATCAACACCAGCCGCTTCACCAGCGCCGCCAATCACACCACCTATCCCACCGCGAGCACCGCCAACCAGACGCCATTTCCCGACGGGTTCCTCCCGACGCTCACCGTGCGGAGCTTGCCCGGCGACCCGCGGGTGCCCATCCCCAACGGGGACTGGTCCTTCGCGTCGTGTCCCCCGGGCGGCCCGGTGACGACGAGCGCGACCATGCTCTGCTACCCGGCCGGCTTCCAGCCGGGAAAGATCTACGAGTTGATCTACCAGGCGAAGGATCCCCTCGTCATGGGACTCGGGTATGCAGCCGTACGGGATCTGCATGCCTTCTTCAAGCACGAGCGGCGCGACGACTCCGGCATGCCGAACCCGTTGTGGCTCGAGGGCGAGCGGCCCCTGGCCGTCTTCAGTGGCTCCTCCCAGAGCGGGCGCAACATGCGGACCTTCATCCATCTCGGCTTCAACCAGGATGAGGCGGGGCGCATCGTCTTCGAAGGCGCCTTCCCTCACATCGGCGGGGGGCGCGCTCAGTTCAACAGCCGCTTCAGTCACGCGGGTCGGGCCTGGGGCCACGTGTACGACGCCGACTACCCGGCCTACGAGTTCCCGTTCTCGTACCGGCCCATCCGCGACCCCCTGACCGGGGAGACCAACGGCATCCTCACACGGTGCCTGAAAACCGGCACCTGCCCCAAGATCTTCCACGCGGCCACGGCGCTCGAGATCTGGGAGGGGAGACAGTCGCTGGGCCTCACCGACCCTCTGGGACGCTCCGACCTCATCGAGCCAAGCTTCGTCAGGACCTTCATCATGGTGAGTACCCAGCACGGCTCGGCGACCCCCATGGCGCCTTCACTGGGCGGCCCCTTTGGCGAGTGCTACCAGCAGACGAACCCCAACCCGCAGCGGGAGACGATGCGGGCCCTCTGGAAAGCCTTCACCGATTGGGTCAAGGACGGCGTCGCCCCGCCGCCGAGCGCGGTACCCCGGATCGGTGATGGCACCCTGGTGCTCCCCGCCAAGGTGAACTTCCCGTTTATCCCGGCCAACAACTACGAGGGGATCAGCCGGCCGGCCGTCAGGTTCCTGGGGATGGCGAACCCGCTACAGGTGCGAAGCTGGGGTCCCCTCTTCAACAACCAAGACGAGTCGGGCATCATCACCGTCGAGCCTCCAAGGGTCGTGCGAGGGCCCGGCATTTTCGGTCTCTTCGGCGTGGGGTACACCATTCTCGTTCCTCAGGTCGACCTTGACGGCAACGACCTTGGCGGTGTCCGCTCCGCCACCCTCCAGGCGCCCCTGGGCACCTACACTGGGTGGAACCTCGGCCGGGCCGACCGTTGGCCAGATCACCTGTGCTCGCTGCAAGGAAGCTTCATTCCGTTTGCCAAGACCCGAGCCGAGCGCATCGCAGTCGGCGATCCCCGTCCCTCACTGGAGGAACGGTATGGCGACCACGCCGGGTATGTCGCCGCGGTCCGCGCCGCCACCGAGGCGCTAACGGCTCAGCGCCTTCTCCTGCCCGAAGACGCCGCGCGGCTGGTCAGCGAGGCGGAGGCCAGCGATGTGCTGAAGTGACACTATGATGTCGCGGGGATAGGGGGTGGCCGGCCGCCCCCATCCCCGGGGATTCAGTCGCAGTCGCGGTCGTGACCGTGGCGGTGCGGGATTCCCCGGCGATAGAAGAAGTAGTCTGCCTCGTATGGAACCAAGGATGGCCGCCCCACGTCGCCCGCCGACGCGCATTCACTCGCGGCGGGCGCGATCCCTCCGGCGGTGTTGAGCCTCTGAATGAAGGTGGTCCTGCCGAGCCTGTTGCCACCCGTAGGCCCCGATTCAGCACCAACCACCTGCAGGCGCAGCCAGGGAATCGAGCCCGGCGCAACGAAGGCGGGGTCGGAGGACTGGTTGGCGGCTGGCGCAAACGCCCAGACCTTGCTCGTATCCTGAGAATCCTGCCAGGTCGCGCGGCGGGTCCCCCTTTCGTCCGGGTTCTCGCTGAGGAAGTGGGTCATGATCTGCTCATCATCGTCGTCGAATAAGGTCGCCTGGGGACCGAAGAAGGTCCAGACGAAACCCGATGCCATGCACGTCGGCGAGGCGGTTGGGCACGGTAAACAGATGTAATTTTGTGTGCCGATCGCGTGCCCGACCAGGTATGCCAAATGGCCCGCGGGCACCTCGAGATTGGCCGGCACCGCTGGTACCGCGATGCTCTTCTGGCCGCCGCCCTTCGCGAATGATGGGTGCGAATCGGCGGAGGCCAAGGTCAGCATCGCCCCGACGATGCTACCCACGACCAGGGTGAAAAGACCCGGGTTCCAGCGCGCCGGTTTCTCGAATGTCTTCATAGCGCCATTCATGGTAGCTGTTTTTGAAAGGTGCGCTCGACAATTTCTTTCAGTCGCGAGCCCAGTGGACCCCCGAGCAGCCGGCCCAGGATTGGAGCGTCGCCCTCCGCATAGACGGCCAGGGCGTCCACCCACAGCTCAATCCAAAACCCGGCTCCCTCGAGTCTCACCCGATTGCCGTCGGCGGCCCACTCGACCCGCCGAAGCATCGTCCCGAACTGAGCCGAAATTTGGTGGACCGCTGTTTCGAGGCGGCGCCGGGCCTCATCCTGGGTCCGGCCGTGCTGAACGGTTAGGCTGATCAGCGGCATCTCCGGAGCGATGATCCCATGGAAGATGGGTCTCGGCCACGCGCTCATGCTACGGTCATGTCGTGTATGACGCGATCATCGTTGGTGCGCGGTGCGCCGGATCGCCGACCGCCATGCTCCTGGCCCGCAAGGGCTACCGCGTGCTGCTCACGGACAGGGCAGACTTTCCGAGCGACACGCTCTCCACCCATATCATCTGGCAGCCCGGTGTGGCCCGACTCAAGCGGTGGGGTCTTCTCGATAAGGTCACGGCGTCCAACTGCCCGCCGATCCGCAGGGTGGCATTCGACGTGGGCGAGTTCGCCTTCGCGGGGACACCTCCGCCAGCGGAGGACGTCGCCGAGTCCTACGCGCCGCGCCGCACGGTACTCGACAAGATCCTGGTCGACGCCGCGGTCGAAGCCGGGGCGGAACTGCGTGAAGGCTGCTCGGTGCAGGAGCTGACGATGGACGGCGAGCGCGTCGTAGGCATTCGCGGCCGCACCCGAGCCGGTTCGGCGGCGGCCGAGACGGCGCGCATGGTGATCGGCGCTGACGGGGTGCATTCCATCGTCGCGCGCCACGTCCAGGCCCCCGAGTACAATGCCCAGCCCGCATTGGCCTGTTGGTACTACACCTACTGGAGCGGCGTGCCCACGGCCGGGGCGGAATATTACCCCCGGGACGGGCGAGTGATTGGCTGTATCCCCACGAATGATGGACTGGTGTGCATACCCACCGCGTGGACTCGCCAGGAGTTCAGCCGATACCGCGCCGACATTGAAGGTAACTACCTGAGGACCCTCGAGCTCGCTCCCCGACTCGCCGAACGGGTGCGCGGGGGGCAGACGCGAAGAGCGGTTCTACGGTACGGCCGACGTGCCGAACTTCTTTCGTAAGCCCTACGGACCAGGCTGGGCGCTGGTGGGAGACGCGGGGTATCACAAAGACCCGATCACCGCGCAGGGGATCACCGATGCCTTCCGCGATGCGACGCTCCTGGCCGAGGCGATCGACGAGGGCTTCTCCGGGCGGCGGCCGCTGGAGGAGGCGCTCGGAGACTATCACCGGCGCCGCGATGGCGAGGTCCAAGCGATGTACGAGTTCACGTGCCAGTGGGCCGCTCTGGAGCCGCCCTCGCCGGAGATGCAGCAGCTCTTCGGGGCTTTGCGGGGTAATCAAACCGAGGCGGACCGCTTCCTGGGCACCATTGCCGCCACCGTCTCGATCCCGGAGTTCTTTTCCCCAGAGAACCAGAGACGAATCGTCGGCTCACCCTCGTAAGAGTCGGTATACCTCGCCGGCCGCGCGCTGCCCGGACAACGCCGCGCCCTCCATGAAACCCTGCTGCTCGTAGAACGAGCTTGTGTGCTCGCCGGCGAAAAAGAGGTTGCCCACCGGCGGCGCCTCGTGGCCGGCGATGGTCGTGAAGTAGCCAACCGCCCAGTATACTGATGACATTCTATGGGACAGGCGGTCAATGCAGCGCCGTCAGTGGACACGATAGGAGCTCGTGCCCAATTACAAACTGACCAGGTCTGCATGGAAAGCTGGTAGGACCGACATGTCCCTCGGCAGAACTCCTTCCGACCCTCCTTGACCCCCTGCGACCTCCTTGGCTACACTCGCGGTGCGCTTGACTGACCTTGAACGCCGTGAGGCCGGGAAGCTTTGGGTATGACGTGCCCGAAATGCCGGCACGAGAACGCCCCGAGTGCAAAGTTCTGCTCGGAATGCGGGGCGCGCCTGGTCCTCACATGCACCTCCTGCGGAAGCCCGCTCGCTGGCGGCGCGAAATTCTGTAGCGAATGCGGGCAGACCGCCCTCACGGCCCTCGCCGCGCCCGCGCGCTATGGCCCCCCCGCGGCCTACACGCCGAAGCACCTGGCCGAAAAGATCCTCACCACCAAGAGCGCGCTGGAGGGCGAGCGCAAGCAGGTGACCGTGCTCTTCGCCGATCTCAAGGGCTCCATGGAGTTCCTGGCCGACCGGGACCCCGAGGAAGCGCGGAAGCTTCTCGACCCTGTGCTCGAACACATGATGGAGGCGGTCCACCGTTTCGAGGGGACCGTCAACCAGGTCATGGGCGACGGGATCATGGCGCTGTTCGGCGCTCCGCTCGCGCACGAGGACCACGCCGTGCGCGCCTGCTACGCCGCGCTGCGGATGCAGGATTCGGTGAAGGATTACGCAGAGGAGATCCTCCGCTCGCTCGGCGTCTCCATACGAATCCGCGTGGGGCTCAACTCCGGCGAGGTCGTCGTCCGGGCAATCCACAGCGATCTCCACGTGGACTACACGGCGGTGGGCCAAACGACCCACGTGGCCGCGCGAATGGAGCAGATTGCCGATTCCGGCACGATTCTCCTGACGTCGCAGACCCTCGCCCTCGCCGGGAGCTTTGTCGAGGTGAAGTCGCTCGGCCCCGTGCCAGTCAAGGGACTGAGTCAGCCGGTCGAGGTCTATCAGCTCACGGGTGTCGGGGTGGCACGCTCACGCCTGCAGGCCCTGGCCGGACGGGGGCTGACGAAGTTCGCCGGCCGGACGGCCGAGATCGCGCAGCTTCAGGAGGCGCTGATGCTGGCCCACAGCAACCGGGGCCAGGTGGTGGCCGTCGTCGGCGAACCGGGCGTCGGCAAGTCGCGCCTATGTTGGGAGTTTGTCCACTCGCATCGCACCGAAGGCGCACTCGTCATCGAGACCGCGTCGGTCTCCTACGGCAAGACCACCGCATATTTCCCGGTCATCCCGCTCTTGAAAGCCTACTTCCAGATCGAGGGGCGCGACGACGCGCGCAACGTTCGCGAGAAGGTCACGGGCCGGCTGTTCGCGCTGGACCACACCCTCGCCCCGTCGCTTCCCGCGCTCCTGGCGCTCCTCGACGTGCCCATCGAGGATGCGACGTGGGCCCAGCTCGATCCTGCCCAGCGGCGGCACCGCACGCTCGAAGCCGTCACGGGGCTGCTCCTTCGCGAGAGCCAGGTACAACCGGTCGTCGCGCTCTTCGAGGATCTGCACTGGATCGACGGCGAGACGCAGGCCCTGCTCGACGTGCTGGTCGAAAGCCTGCCCAGCGCTCGCCTGCTCCTCGTCCTGAACTATCGCTCGGAGTACGTGCACGGCTGGAGCCGTAAGGCCTACTACCGACAGATCCGGCTCGATCCACTCCTTCCGGCGAGCGCGGAGGAGGTGCTGGCCGCCCTGCTCGGCCCTGACCCCGGGCTCAAGCCGCTCAAGCGGCTTTTGATCGAACGGACAGAAGGCAATCCGTTCTTCCTTGAAGAGAGCGTGCAGACCCTCGTCGAGACCAAGGCGCTGGCGGGGGAGCCGGGGATCTATCGCCTCACCAAGGCGCCGGAGCGCTTGGAGATGCCGGCCACGATCCAAGCGATGCTAACCGCCCGCATCGACCGTCTGCAGCCTGACGACAAGCGCCTGCTCCACGCCGCCTCGGTGATCGGCAAGGAAGTCCCGTTCACGCTGCTCCAGGCGGTCGTCAGTGCCCCTGACGATGAACTTCGCCCGAGCCTCCGACGGCTCCAGGCGGCGGAGTTCCTGTACGAGACGCGGCTCTTTCCCGACCTCGAGTACGCCTTCAAACATGCCCTCACCCATGATGTGGCCTATCGCTCGCTGCTCAAGAGCTCGCGTCAGCAATATCACCAGCGCATCGCGACGGTCTTGGCGGCGGAGTTTCCTGAGAGCGTGGAGACGCAGCCCGAGCGACTGGCCCATCACTACATGGAGGCAGGGCTGGCCGCCCAGGCGGTGCCGTACTGGCTGCGCGCCGGCCAGCGCGCCATCGAACGCTCGGCCAACGCCGAAGCCGTCAGCGACCTCAGACAAGGGCTGGCCGCGCTGGGAAGCGTGTCCGAGGGGCCGGCGCGTATCCAGCACGAACTCACGCTCCAATTGGCGTTGGGAGCGCCACTGACCATGCTCAAAGGTCACGCCGCTCCCGAGGTGGAACAGGTCTATGCTCGGGCCTATACCCTGTGCCAGCAAATTGAAGCGGGGCCCCAGCGGTTCTCGGTGTTGAGGGGCCTGTGGTTCCACGCCTTCGATCAGGCTCGCTATCAAGCGGCCCACGACCTTGGCCGCCAGTGCCTGGCCCTCGCCGAATGCCTCCATGACCCCATGTTTCACCACGAGGCGTACCGCATGCTATGGGGGCCTCTGTTCATGGTGGGAGACCTGGTTGCGGCACGAGCGCATATCGAGCAAGCCATCGTGCTGATCGATCGCGAGAAATACCGCACGCCGGCGGTCGACCGTATGCTCGACCCCGGCGTCCTGAGTCTGGGCTACGCCTCCTGGACGTTGTGGATGCTGGGATACCCGGATCAGGCTCGTGCGCGGAGCCACCAAGCCGCTGCGCTCGCCGACCAGTTATCGCACGCCTACACCCGGGCCTTTGCCCTTCACCATGCGGGAATCCTCCATCAATTTCTCCGCGATGCAGAGGTCGTGCACGCGAACGCCGACCTGGTGGTTCCGCTCTCACGAGAGGGGGGATTTGTTCGATGCCTGGCGGGCGGCCTGATGCGGCGAGGCTGGGCACTGGCCGAGCAGGGGGCGGTGACGGAGGGCATTGCCCAGATGCAGGAAGGCTTGGCCACGTGGCGCAACATGGGGGTCGAGCTGGGACAGCCTCTTCTCCTCGCGCGCCTGGCCGAAGCCTATGGACGAGCCGACCGGGCGGGGGAAGGGCTGGGCGTGGTCGACCAGGCGCTGGAGATCGCCCGGCGAACGTCGGAACGCTATTACGAGGCAGAGTTGCTTCGGCTCAAGGGGGAGCTGCTTCTCCAATCCATCCCCGGTGAGCCGGCGTCCGCGGGTTGCGAGCCGCGAGTCAGGGAAGCCGAGGAATGCTTTGCTGAGGCCGTGAGTCTCGCGCGCCAGCGGCAGGCCCGGTCCCTGGAGCTTCGGGCGGCAACGAGTTTGTGCCGGCTGGGGCAGCGGCACGGCAAGGGCCCTGACGCCCGCCAGCTACTGGCCGAGGTCTATGGGTGGTTCACCGAGGGGTTTGACACTCCAGATTTACGGGAGGCGAAGACCTTGCTCGATGCCGGGCCGTGACCGGCGTTCCCCAGTCCTCCATTCCGCATCTCCTCGCGCATCAGGCCATTCGCATTCCCGAGGCGCCGGCGATTCTCGCTCCCGGGCGCGCTCCGCTCACCTACCGGCGCCTGCACCAGCAGGTCGGGGACATGGGGCGGGCGCTGGAGGCCATGGGGATCGGCCGCCATGACCGAGTGGCGGTCGTGTTGCCCAACGGTCCGGAGATGGCGGTGGCAACTCTCACGGTGGCCGCGAGTGCGGTGTGTGCCCCGCTCAATCCCGTCTACGGTGTCGATGAAGTGGACAGGTATCTCGCTGATCTGCAACCGCGTGCGTTGCTGACGCAGGCGGGCATCGATTCGCCCGCGCGTCAGGTGGCGGTCGCCCGGGGCCTGCGTATCGTCGAGCTATCGGTCGCGCCCGAAGCCGAGGCCGGTCTCTACCGGCTCACGGGGGACACCCCGGGGGCGACGCCGACTCGCGGGGCGGTCGGCCCCGGTGACGTGGCGCTCCTGCTGCTCACGTCGGGTACGACCTCGCGACCGAAGATTGTCCCGCTGACCCACACCAATGTCTGTGCCGCCGCCCGCGCCTCGCATTCGGCACTGGGCCTGACCGAACGCGACCGCTGCCTGAACATCCTGCCTCTGTTTCATGGACATGGTCTCATGGCCACCCTGCTGGCCTCCCTGGAGGCGGGCGCGAGCATCGTGTGCACTCCGGGATGTGATGTCGCCGGCTTCTTTGCATGGCTGACCGAGTTCCAGCCAACATGGTACTCAGCAGTCCCGACCATGCATCAAGCGATCCTCGCCCAGGCTGAGCGCCACCGTGAACGGGTGGCCGCCTGTCCGCTACGGTTCATTCGCTCCGCATCGGCTCCGTTACCGCTCCGCGTCCTGGCCGATCTGGAACGGACTTTCGCGGCTCCGGTCATCGAGTTCTACGGGATGACGGAGACCGCCTCCTCGCCGATCGCCTGTAATCCGCTCCCACCTCGTCAGCGCAAGCCTGGTTCGGTGGGCGTACGCGTGGACCTGGACGTGGCGATCATGGACGAAGGGGGAGCCTTGCTCCCCGGCGGGCAGGAGGGAGAGGTCGTCGTGCGTGGTGCCAGCGTCATGCACGGCTATGACGCTGACTGCGCGGCGGACAGGGACGCGTTTGCCGGGGAATGGTTCCGAACAGGGGACCGAGGCTTTCTGGATGAGGACGGGTATATGTTCCTCACCGGCCGGAGCAAGGAAATCATCAATCGCGGGGGGGAGAAAATCACTCCGCAAGAGGTCGACCACGTGCTGATGGACCACCCGGCGGTGGCCCAGGCCGTCACCTTCGCGATGCCCCACGCCACGCTCGGTGAGGAGATCGCGGCCGCCGTCGTATTGAGCCCGCACGCGGCGGCCACGGCGCAAGACATTCGTCAGTTCGCCCTCAGCCGGCTGGCTGATTTCAAGGTTCCGCGCCGAGTGCTGATCGTCGAGGAACTGCCCGCCGGCCCCACGGGGAAGGTGTCGCGTCTTGGCCTGGCGGCTAGGCTCGGGCTCACTCCCGGCGTCGCCATGCCGGAGACTTTCGTCGCACCGCGGACACCCCTTGAGGAGGTACTGGCCGGACTCTGGGCGCAGATCCTCGACGTCGAACGCGTGGGAACCCACGACGACTTCTTCGCGTTGGGGGGAGACTCTCTGCTGGCGGCCCAACTCCTCGCACGCGTGCGCGACACGCTGCACGTCGAGGTGGCTTTCTCCACGTTTTTCGAAGTACCCACCATCGCCGACATGGCGCGCCACCTGGAAACGCTCATCCAAGCGGGGCCCGGGCCGCGGACCTCGGTCATAGCCCCGGTGCCCCGAGGTCAGGCATTGCCGGCCTCCATCGCCCAGGAGCGGCTGTGGAATCTTGAGCAGGTGCTCCCGGGCATGCCCTTTTTCAATATCCT
>JBKPAK010000167.1:0-8955 GCA_046726415.1 Candidatus Methylomirabilota bacterium | reverse complement strand
CGCCGGCAAGGCCTCGGCCATCGAGGGGCGGATCAAGCAGATCCGGGTGCAGATCGACGAGACGACGTCCGACTACGACCGCGAGAAGCTGCAGGAACGGCTGGCCAAGCTGGCCGGTGGCGTGGCCGTGGTCAAGGTCGGAGCCGCCACCGAGACGGCCATGAAGGAGAAGAAGGCCCGCGTCGAGGATGCGCTGAACGCCACGCGGGCGGCCGTGGAAGAAGGCATCGTGCCGGGCGGCGGGGTGGCCCTGCTGCGGGCGGCCAAGGCGGTGGACAAGCTCAAGCTCGAGGGCGATGAGAAGGTCGGCGCCATGATCGTGCGGCGCGCTCTCGAAGAGCCGATTCGCCAGATCGTCGAGAACGCGGGGCTGGAAGGCAGCGTCATCGTGGAGCGGGTGAAGGCGGAGAGCGTTCCCAACCGGGGCTATGACGCCGAGACCATGGATTACGTCGACATGCTGCAGGCGGGCGTCCTCGACCCCACCAAGGTCGAGCGGGTGGCCCTGGAGAACGCGGCCTCCATCGCGTCGTTGATGCTGACCACAGAGGCGCTGGTGACCGACCTCCCCGAGGAGAAGCCGCCCGCGGCGCCGCCCATGCCGCACGGCGATTTTTAGGACGTTGGGGGGAGCGACGCCGCTCCCCCCATCACCCCCACCCGGTTACCCCCGAGCGTAGGTCCGCATCCTTGCTCGGGCCGAGCCCGCACTCGAATCGGTCAGCATTGCTGCGGGGGAGCGAGGCCGCTCCCCCAACACGCCAACCGGTTACCCGCGAGCGTAGGTCCGCATCCTCGCTCGGGCCGAGCCGCGCTCGAAATTCGGGTCAGAATCGCTGCGGGGGAGCGACGAAGTCGGTCATCGTCGTTGCGCGGGCGAACCCGCCCGAACACAGCGGCCACTGAAGGACCAATCGCCCGGGTTGCCTGCGCAGCCCGGGGCCGTGGTGTCTCACGGCGTGTGCGGCCTGGGTCCTTGTGTCTTACGGCGTTTCGGAGACGCAGAGGCGCGTCGAGGCCGCCCTCATCGCACGTCGAAGTGGGCCCGGAGCGGTCACCACACGACGCCGTAGTAGCAGCAAAGGTCGGTGCGATCGAAGGATTCTTCTGGAACCACCGACGAGAGGACCGGCAGAGGAGTAGGCCGGCTCACCGTGCATCCCGCGAGGAGCACGCCACACCACAGGACCAGCAGCCACGCCCGAGGTTTCACAGAACCCTCCGCCGCCATCCTACACAATGAAGCGGCGCGCCCGCCTGTGCTACTGTGACCGGGCCCGCCCATGCGTTTCCGCGTTTTCTACGGCTGGTGGATCGTCGCCGCCGGCTTCGGCATCGAGGCGCTCATCGGCGCCCTCATGTTCCATGCGTATGGTGCCTACGTCGTGCTCCTCCGCGAGGAATTCGGATGGAGCAAGACGTTGCTCTCGGCGGCCTTCGCGATGTCGCGAGCCGAGAGCGGGATCCTCGGCCCCGTCCAGGGATGGCTCACCGATCGTTTCGGTCCCCGCGTGCTCATCCGGATCGGCATGATCGTGTTCGGCCTCGGATTCATGCTCTTCAGTCAGATCGGATCGCCGCTCGCGTTCTTCGCGACGTTCTTTCTAATGGCAATCGGCTCCAGCCTCGGCGGCTACCTACCCGTCACCGTCGCCATCGTGAACTGGTTCCGTCGCCGCCGCGCGCTGGCCCTCAGCATCAGCGCGACAGGCATGGCCATGGGCGGGTTCCTCGTGCAGATCGTCGTGGTCGCGCTGTCACGCTTCGGCTGGCGCTGGACGGCGTTTGCGTCGGGCGTCCTCGTCCTGGTGCTCGGCCTGCCCATCGCCCAACTCATCCGGCACCGACCCGAGCTTTATGGTGAACATCCCGACGGAGACCGTTCGAGCAACGACCCGCTCTCGGCGTCGGCTCGTTCCCGGACGCCGGTGGCACTCCCCGCCGATTTCACGCCGCGCGGGGCCATTCGCACTCGCGCGTTCTGGTGTATTTCCATTGGGCACGGGACCGCGCTCCTGGTGGTCTCCGCAATCATGGTGCACCTGATCGTGCACGTGACGGAGCGCCTCGGCTACTCGCTCCGGCAAGCCGCCGCGGTCGTGGCCCTGATGACAGCCGTGCAGATCACCGGGCAACTCACCGGCGGCTGGGCCGGCGACCGGTGGAGCAAGCGCTTGATCTGCGTGGGATGCATGCTCGCCCACGCCACTGCCCTCCTCCTGCTCGCCGCCGCGACGGCCTTCTGGATGGTGATGGCTTTCGCCATTCTGCACGGCCTGGCCTGGGGTATCCGCGGGCCCCTCATGGGAGCGCTCCGCGCCGACTATTTCGGGGCGGGCGCCTTCGGCACCATCAGTGGATTCTCCTCGATGATCGTGATGTTCGGGATGATGGGCGGGCCGCTGATCGCAGGCCTCCTCGCCGACCGAACGGGCAGCTATCAGGTCGGCTTCACTGCTCTCGCGACCTTGGCCGCCCTTGGATCGGCGTTCTTCGCGCTCGCCACGCGCCCCGCCCCCCCATTGCGGGTCCTTGTCGCGCCTAGCCGGGGTGTGACCAGCGCGGGGGGCTAATGCCCCCTCCAAGATCTCGCGCGAACTCGAGGAGCGCCCCGGGTTCCGGGGCGGCGGGACAAGCGCCGAAACTGATGTTGCCCTCCAAGATCCCGCGCAAACTCGAGGAGCGCCCCGGGTTCCGGGGCGGCGGGACAAGCGCCGAAACTGATGTTGCCCTCCAAGATCCACGCGAACTCGAGGAGCGCCCCGGGTTCCCCGGGGGGGCGGGACAACCGCCGGGGGGCTTGGGGGACACTTCGAGGCACCCAATTCTAAAGTCCCGCCACGCGTCAGGGCAGGCGTGTCTGGCGGTGACGCACCAACTCGTCGAAGGGCCCGGAGATGCGGATGACCTCGTTCACCGGCCAGGCTCCGCGCTTGATGGTGACCACGAACAGATCGCCGGCCAGCCCGGCCTGCCGCAACTGAGCCGTCACGGGGGCAAAGGCAAGGCTGCGCACGCTGTCGCCGTCGGTGAAGCGCGCGAAGGGCACCTTCCCTCCCTCGCCGGTCAGCGCGAAGATTTCACCGCCGTGGCGGTCCGCAACGAAGAGATGGTCACCTGGACTGACGCTCATCGCCTGCGGCACCGGGCCGTTGAACACTTGGCGGGTGCTCCCCTGTGGGCTGACCTGCCAGATCTCGCCCGGGCCCTGCTGCCATGGCGCCTCCGCCTTGCCATCGCTTCCGATCCAGAGGCGACCCGCTCCGTCGAAGCTGAGGACGCGGGGCCGGGTGAGCGTGACGTGCCGGGGATCTACGAGAGCTCCGGTGGCATCGAGCTTGACGATCGCGCCCTGGTGTCGGTCCGCCACGAAGAGGTTCCCTCTCGCGTCGATGGCCACGCCCTCGGGCTGCTGCAGCAGCGGCGGCGCGCCCTTCGAAGGAGTGCCCCCGGCCACCAGTTCAATCCGGCCGTCGATGATCCGGTAGAGCACACCGATCTTTCGGTCGCGATCGAAGGTCGTGAGGAACAGCTCGCGCCCATTTCTGATGGCAGCCACCTGGGGATTCGGTAACGGCGGCCCGTAGAAGAAGGTCTTCTCCACCTGGGGCGTGAGCTGAGCGCCGCCCACGGGGACCCGGTACACGGGCCAGATGTCCTCCACCTCGCCACCAACGTAGCGCCGTCCCGTCCGCGCCAAATAGAGAGCTCCGGTCTCGTCGAAGGCGAGGGTGGATACCGACGGGATGCCCCGGATGCTGGATGCCGAGCTGGTATCGAAGCCATCGCCGGTCACGTAGACGCTGACCGTGAAGCCCGGCGGAAGAAGAAGCTCCGCGGGAGCCGTAGCTGGCCAGGCCAGGAGCACGAGCAGCAGGATGCCGGTCCATCCGCGCATTGCCATCCCCTCGGATCACGCGTCAGTATACCCGGGATGGACGGGGTCTGGCTGGCATCAACGGGCCAGGATGGCTAGCGGGGACATCGATGAGTGGCGTGCCGTCCTATGCGCTTTCGTGTAACGTCAGAGGGCACATGAAGCCGCCGGCCGGGGTCATCCTCGTGTTGAACGCCGGCTCCTCCAGTATCAAGTTCTCCCTCTTCGGAGGGGAGGACCGGCTCCCGCTCGTGTACCGCGGAGAGGTGGATGGCATCGGCACTCACCCGCGCTTCACCGTTCGCGACGCTCAGGGGCGGCCACTCGAGGATACCAGGCCGGCGGAGTCGGTGGACCGGCGTCTCGGCCACCACGAATTGCTCGAGCTCCTCCTGGACTGGCTCAATCGCCACGCCGCGGGGACGGCCCTCGTGGCCGCCGGACACCGCATCGTGCATGGGGGGGTGCGCTTCGCGGCGCCGGTTCTCATCACGGACAGCGTGCTGCGTGACCTCGACGGGCTAGTGCCGCTGGCCCCGCTTCACCAACCGCACAATCTCGGGGCCGTCAGGGCCCTCGCCCGCATCAAACCGGAACTCCCTCAGGTCGCCTGTTTCGACACGGCCTTTCACTGTGCCCAGCCACCGGTCGCCCAGGCCTTTGCCCTGCCACGCGAGCTGTCCGATGCAGGCATCAAGCGCTACGGCTTTCACGGCCTCTCCTACGAGTACATCGCGCGGGTCCTGCCGGGGGTGGCGGGCGAAGCAGCGAGCGGCCGCGTCGTCGTCGCCCATCTCGGCAACGGGGCCAGCATGTGCGCGCTCCGCGGAGGCCAGAGCGTGGCCACCACCATGAGCTTCACCCCGCTGGACGGCTTGCCCATGGGCACGCGCCCCGGCGCTCTCGATCCGGGGGTCGTGCTTCATCTCCTCACCGAGGGGCGGATGGACGCGAACGCGGTGACCGATCTCCTGTATCACCGGTCGGGCCTTCTCGGTGTGTCGGGAATCAGCGGCGACATGCGCGACCTTCTCGCTTCGCCAGCGCCAGGGGCCCGGGCGGCCATCGAGCTGTTCGTCTATCGCGTCGGCCGGGAGCTGGGTTCGCTGGTCGCCGCCCTTGGCGGTCTCGATGCGCTCGTGTTCACCGCCGGCATCGGCGAGCACGCGGCGCCCATCCGGGCCAGCGTGTGCGATGGTGCCGCCTGGCTCGGGATTCAGCTCGACCCCGAGGCCAACGCGCGCGGAGGACCGCGGATCAGCCGCGGCGACAGCCGGGTCGCCGTCTGGGTGATGTCCACCAACGAGGAGTTGATGATCGCCGAGCACACGCGGGCGCTCGTGAGATCCTGACGGTCATGCGCATCTGAGAGGAGGTCAGACGATGTGGTTCAAGCTCTTCAACGCAGAGACGCCCAACGCGGACAACGCCCTGCCCGGGCGGGCGGAGCCCATGCCCGTTCCCAGGGAGCACGCGGTCACGGGAGCGCGGCTCACTCCTCCCTACCCTGACGGCCTGGAACTGGCCCTTTTCGGCATGGGCTGTTTCTGGGGCGCCGAGCGCGTCTTCTGGACGACGCCCGGTGTGTACTCCACGTCCGTCGGCTACGCGGGAGGACTCACACCCAACCCGACCTACGAGGAGGTCTGCAGCGGCCTCACTGGGCACGCCGAGGTGGTCCGCGTAGTCTTCGATTCGAGCCGCCTCCGCTATGACACCCTGCTGCGCATTTTCTGGGAGAATCACGATCCGACCCAGGGCATGCGCCAGGGCAACGACGTAGGAACGCAGTACCGGTCGGCGATCTACACCTACGGGCCAGCGCAAGCGTCGGCCGCAGAGGCATCGCGACAGGCATACCAAGACGCTCTCCGGGCGGCCCGCCGCGGCGCTATCACCACGGAGATCCGGGAGGCAGGCGAGTTCTACTACGCGGAGGCGTATCACCAGCAATATCTGGCCAAGAACCCGTGGGGCTATTGTGGCATTGGCGGCACGGGCGTGCCCTACCCCGCGGCACTCGCCGAGACGCGTGCCCCCTGACACGACGCGGCGGCTCCTTCCTGATCTGGCCGGGGGGAGCGTTTCGGCTCTCGTCACTCTCAGCTACTCCATCAGCTACGCCGCGCTGATCTTCAGCGGGCCGACGCTCGAACCCTTCATGCCCACCGGCCTGCACGCGGCGCTGATCGCCGCCGCGGTCGTCGCCCTTGTCGTGTCCCTGTGCAGCTCCGTGCCCTTCGCCATTGCCGGGCCGGACTCGAACGCCACGGCGATTCTCGCGGTCATGGCCGCGAGCCTGACCTCGGCGCTCGGCGCGGCCGGCCTTTCCGGCGACCGGATGGCGGCCGCCATCGTGTGGATGCTCGCGGCCAGCGCAGTGTGTACGGGCCTCATCGTCCTCGCCCTGGGCACCCTGCGCTGGGGGCGCTTGGTTCGCCTGCTGCCCTATCCGGTGTCCGGTGGATTCCTCGCCGGATCGGGATTCCTGATCCTGGCTGGAGCGTTCAAGGTGCTTACCGGCCGACCGCTGACCTTGAGCGGCGTCGAGCACCTTTCCGAGACGCCGAGGTTGGCCTGGGCCACGGCCCTCCCTATCGCAACCGCCCTGCTCATCCTTCCCCGGATCGTGCATCACTTCCTCGTCGTCCCTGGCGTGATCGTGGTCGGGATCGGCCTCTTCTACCTCGGCCTTGGGCTGTCAGGCGGCGACGTGGAGAGCTCGCGGGCCCAAGGCCTGCTGATGACGCCAGCCGACGGCACCGCGGAGATGTTCGCGGGGACGTTTCCGTCGGCGGCGTCCTGGCGCGCCGTGCTCGGTGAGTGGCGAAGCTTCCTGGCCATGGTCGTGGTGGTCATCGTCACCATCCTTCTCAACGCCTCCGGCATCGAGCTGGCCACCCGGCGCGAGGTTGACGTGGACCGAGAGCTACGGGCCAGCGGCCTCGCCAACATCGCGTCCGGTCTTGCCGGGGGGATGGTCGGGCACCTCTCGGTGAGCCGGACCCTGCTGAATTTCCAGGCGGGAGCCGCGTCGCGCGCCGCCGGCGTGTGGGTGGCCATGCTGTGCGCGGGTGTCGCATTTCTCTTCACGCGCGCGGTCTTCTACTTCCCGCGCCCAGTGCTCGCAGGCCTGCTGCTCTATCTGGGGCTCGCGCTGTTGCGCGAGTGGCTCTGGGACGCTTTCTTCAAGCTGCCCCTGCGGGAATACGCCCTGGTCGTAGGCATTCTCGTGCTGATCGCGGCCCGGGACATCATCACCGGCGTCACGGTCGGCCTTCTCGTGGCGTCGGTCTTCTTCGCGTACAGCTACAGCCGCGCCAATTACATCCGCCACAATCTCTCCACCAGCACCCACCGCTCCAACAAAGAGCGCTCCCTAGAGGACATGGCCGCGCTGCAGCAGAGCGGGAGCCGGGGTCGCGCCCTCTGCCTGCAAGGGTATCTGTTCTTTGCCCTGGCCAGCGGCCTGGTCGATATGTGTCGGGACCTGATCGCGCGCGAGGGCGTCCGCTACCTGCTCTTGGATTTTCGGATGGTCCAGGGGCTGGACGCCTCGGCGGCCCTGGGCTTTGCCAAGCTCCAGCACCTCTGCGCGGGCCACGGGGTGTCGTTGATCTTGAGTGGCCTACGGCCGGAGCTGCAGGCGCTGCTGCGGCAGATGCGCTTTCTGCCTCACGCGGAAATTCACGTCGTACCGGACCTGGACCGCGGTCTGGAGTGGATCGAGGAGCGTTTGCTCGGCGCGGCGGGGCCCGACGCGGAACCTGCACGCCAGACGAGGCCGGGGCGGGCGAACGAGGGCGGCTTCCTTCCCGAGGTGGATCTCCGTCAGACGCTGAAGACGCACTTCACGAGCGAAGCCCTGGAGGTACTGCTCGAGCTGTGTGAGACGCTCGAGCTTGCCCGCGACGCCACGCTCATACGGCGTGGCGATCCGGGAGATGCGCTCTACTTCGTCGAGCGCGGAGAGGTCTCCGTGCTGATGACCCTCGGTGATGACAAGGACAAGCGCGTGCGCACGCTCGGTCCCGGCACCATCGTGGGGGAAATGGCGCTCTATTCAGGCCAGCCGCGTTCGGCCGACGTGGTGGCGGAGACGCCGTGCCGGGTGCGCCGGCTCAGCGCTGAGCGCTTCGGACGGCTCCAGCGAGAGCATCCCGCAGTCGCCATTCAGTTTCATAGCTTCGTCGTCCGGCTTCTCGCCCAGCGCTTGGCCGCCGCCAACGACGAGATCCGCGCGCTGCTGTAATGGTCGAGGGGAGCGAGCGCCGCTCCCCTCGACAGTCACAAATCCAGGAGGCGGCGGGCGGTGGCGCGGCGCCACTTGCTCGGGTAGTCGTCGTCGAAGAGCACTTCTTCATCGGCGCTCGCAGTGATCCACCCTCCCCGTTCCAGTTCGCCCTCGAGCTGCCCGGGCGCCCAGCCGGCGTAGCCGACCGCGAACAGGTGACGGCGAGGTCCCGCATTGGCGGCGATGGCTTCGAGGATCTTGAGGCTACCGCTGAACGCGACGCGCTCTTTGATGACGATCGTCCCGTCGACGCGGTAGTCGGGCGTGTGCAAGACGAAGCCCTTTCCGGCTTCGACGGGACCCCCCCAGTGCACCACGAGGCTACCCGGCACGTTCTCGCGGGTGATCCCGAAGCGCTCGAGCAGTCGCGTGAGGGGAACTTCTCCGAGCGGCCGGTTCACCACGAGGCCAATGGCCCCGCTGGCGTCGTGGCGGACCATGTAGATCACCGTCCCCGCGAAGCGCGGGTCTCGCATCTCCGGCGCCGCTACCACCAATCGACCGGCGAGGCTGCGCCCGGAGGCCTCAGAGGGCGCTGGGACGGCGGAGGCCAGGCCGACGCCGACCGACCACAGGGCCAGGAGGGCAGGGACCACGACGTGCGCGCAACGATTGGAGACCTTCACGGCATCGATGGTAGCATCGGGGCCGCTGGCGCGGCTCGGTCGCGAGAGTCTCGACGTCGAGGTCCCTTCCATGCGTGTCTTGGTGACGGGAGCAGCGAGCGGAATCGGACGAGCAACGGTTCTCCGACTGGCGCGCGACGCGCAGATCCAAGGGCGAT
>JBKPAK010000166.1:0-9568 GCA_046726415.1 Candidatus Methylomirabilota bacterium | reverse complement strand
CGGGCTGGCCGTGGGCGGCAAGCGCGTGCTCCGGCTGATGCGCACCCACCGCCTCCTGGCCCCGCGCCAGCTGGGGCCGCCCAACGGCAACCCGGCGCATGACGGGACGATCATCACCACGCGGCCGGACGAGATGTGGGGACCGATGCGACCCGCTTCTACACCGAGGCGGATGGCTGGTGCTGGTTCTTCGGGGCCATCGATCATCATCTGGATGAGGTGGTTGGCTGGCACGTGGCCAAGCTGGGAGACCGGTGGGCGGCCCTCGAGCCCCTCCGACAAGGGGTCCGCCACGCGTTCGGAGCCTTCGGCAAGGACGTGGCTCGCGGCCTCGCGGTGCGTTGTGACTGGGGCCCGCAGTACATCGCCGATGCGTGGATCAATGAGGTGAAGTGGCTGGGCATCACGATCAGCCCCTCGTATGTCGGGGAGCCCGAATGCAACGGGGTCATGGAGCGATTCATCCGCACGCTGAAGGAGCAGTGCATCTACCTCCACCGGTTCCCGAGCCTGGCGGAGGCGCAGCGGATCACCGGGGAGTTCATCGCCCAGTACAACGCCGAGTGGCTCATCGAGCGTCTTGGGTATCGGACTCCCGCCCAGGCGCGGGCCGATACGCAGCGGAGGGCGGCATGAGGCCGGTGGCCGAGCGCGGGCGGGAAATCGAGGGCCGCATTTGGCTCAGGCTCGACGATCTCGGTGGGGGCCGCTATCTCCATACCCCCTCAAATCGCAACTCCAATGAGTCTCATCACGCACACCCTGGTGTCCAGGAAACCGTATCGATGAAGACGACAGGCGGTCCTCCCCGCACCGCGGTAAGGTCCGCGGTAGACCACGGGGTCATCCGTACGGAGCCCCAGTCGTTCAGCGTCAGGAGGACCGCCCAATGGGAGCCTACTACGTCGGTCTCGATGTGCATAGCCGGGAGACAGTGTTCGTGATCCAGGACGAAGCGGGCAGCGTAGTCGCGCGTGGCGCGATCCCCACCACGCCGGAGGGGTTGGCGCGCCTGTGCCGCGAGCACCAGCTGGCGCCGGGAACGACGGTCGGCCTGGAGACCGGCACCTCCAGCTTTTATGTCGCGCGCGAGTTGGCAGCTCTCCATCTCACCCCAATCGTGGTAGACGCCCACGAGGTTCGCCGCAAGGCTCATCGCCCGGCCCAGAAGAGTGACCGGCGCGATGCGTTCGAGGTGTGCGACGGGATCCGGCGAGGGCTCTTTCGCTCCATCGTTCACATTCCGAGTCCGGCGATTAGCACCCTCCGGACGGCCCTGTCCAGGCGGCGTCACTTTGTGCGGATCCAAACCGCAGAGGTCAATGCCGCTAAGCGTCTGCTGCGCGGGGCGGGGTGGCTGACCGGCACCCGGACCAGTTTGCGCAGTGCCACCAGCTGGGATCGCCTGCTGGCCGCCCTCGCGACCGTCCCCGAACTGGAGGGCCATGTCCGGCTCCACTATGCGGTGTGGCAGCAGGCGGGGGAGCAGGTCCGCGCCGTCGACCACTTGTTGGCGGATCTCGCTCGGCCGATGCGCGACGAGATGCGTCGGCTCGAGGCGGTGCGGGGGGTCGGACCCGTGGTGGCGCTCACGGCGCTCGCGGTCTTCGCGGATGTCCAGCGCTTCGCCAGTGCCAAGCACGTGGCTAGCTATGCCGGCTTGGTGCCGAGCACCTACCAGTCCGGGGACCGTGACCGGCATGGTCACATCACCAAGCGCGGGGCCGCCGAGCTGCGCACCATGCTCTGCGAGGCTGCCCATCATGCCCGCCGCCCGTCCCACCCGTTGCATCCCTACTTCAGCAAGCTCTGCCACCGGCGGGGCTACAAGATCGCCATCGTGGCGGTGGCCCACCGGCTGTGCCGGCTACTCTATGCCCTCCTCCGCGATGGCTCGGACTTCCAACCCCACCGCCTTGGGGTGGAGGAGGGCCCGTTCACCCACACCATCACGCGCCGGTTTCGGCTCACTCCGAAGGCAGCCGGGCGGCTCACCACAGTTTGAACTGATGCGTGCCCGATCCCACTTGCGCGTCCAACGATCGCCTGTGACCCCGTGTTAACCCGTGGGCCTCGAGCCCAAGGAACCGTGTGGGGCCAGGCGCTCTGCATCAAAAGCTGGGGCGACGACGACCCCGAATGGACGGCTGGCGACGACGCAAGGGGATCCATGGGTAGCCCATTCCCCGACACTCACATCACCCCACCCGAAACCGGAGGACCCCCTTGACAGCTCGTCTTCATGGGCGGGTGCGATACAGGTGCGCCGTCCAGGACTCGAACCTGGGACCCGCTCATTAAGAGTCGTGTCCAGAAGCACACGCAGAGGACCACCAGCCATCCTGACGTAGGAAATGCCGAGGCTTCCGCGTGATGACTACTCCGGCACGTGCGTGGAGTTGGGCGGTGTATGGCACCAGCGTGGCACCGCTCTCGAGCCTACACGTCCAGCCGTTCCGTGAACGCCTCACTCGGCCGCTGATCCAGAATAGCTGATCTCGAACGCTCCCTGGTCCTGGGGATCATGGGCGCGCAGCCGCCGACGCGCCGTCGCGCCCGGCGGCGGCGAGGGAAGTAGGCGGGACGTCGCTCTTGACGTTGGGGCACAGACGGAAGATCCTCTGACCCTCGGGTCGCGAAGGCGAGGGTTCGCATTGGACAGTACCAGGACAGCACCATGGCCAGTCCCGCCCTTACCGACGACACCCCGATCCTCGTAACGCTCGACACGCCGGGCGCCGCGGGAAGCCTGCGGTCGCCCCCTTCCTCGAGACCGTACTGCCGATCTCGCCAGCGCTCTCCTCGCCTCGGCCGCGCCGGGGGACTCGCCCCGCGGACGGAGGAACCGACATGACAGCGACGACCGCACAGCGTGTGCTCGACGGCTGCGACCGGGCGGAAATGGTCGACTTCGCGAGCGACCTCGCCAGGCTCAAGAGCTTCACCACGCAGGAAACGCCCGTGGCCCGGCACCTCGAGCGCTTTCTCGGCCAGCGCGGGTTCGCGGTCGAGGTGCAAGAGGTCGAGCCGGGGCGCCTCCAGTGCATCGCCCGCCTGCCGGGCGCAGGAGGCGGGCGTTCGCTGATGCTCAACGGCCACACGGACATCGACCCGCTCACTGTCGGGTGGCGGCGCGATCCGTGGACTCCGGTGATCGAGGGCGACCTCCTGTACGGCCACGGGCTCTTGAATATGAAGGGCGGCGTGGCCGCCATGGTCGAGGCGGCCCTGGCGCTCCAGCGGGCCGACGTGCGGCTACGCGGTGACCTGGTGATCGCGGCCGTCGTGGGCGAGCTCCAGGGCGGTGTCGGCACCGTCCATCTGCTCGAGCGCGGTGTGCGGACGGATGCGGCAATCGTGACCGAGCCGTACGGGGCGCGCAACGTGACCACGGTCCATGCCGGCCGCTGGCAGGCGGCCATCACGACGTACGGCCGGGGCATCCACCACAGCCGCCGCGAGCAGGGCGCGGACGCCATCGCCGCCATGGCCGACGTGATCCGGGAGCTCAACCGGCTCGAGCTGTCCGGCGGGCGCTGGGCCAAGGTCCCGGGGATCCCGCGCCTGAACGTTGGCAGCGTGATCGGCGGGCACGGCCCGGACCACGACATCGCCGGCGCCTACTACGTCGCCGACATCTGCACGGCCATCGTCGACATCCGGCACGGCCCGGGCCAGTCCTGGGCGTCGATGACCGCCGACCTGGAGGCCGCGATCCGCCGCGTGCTCCCCGCGCACCCGGGCGTCCGGCACGAGATCGTCGCACCCCCGCCCGCCCCGTTTCGCAACGGCCGCCACCAGTTCCCGATCTTCGACCTTCCCACGGATCAGCCCATCGTCGACACGGTAGTCCGCTGCGTCGAACGGGTCACAGGCAAGCCCCCGGACGCGGTCGGGGTCCACGTTCCCGGGTCCCTCGCCAGCGACGACACCGGACACCTCTGGGCGGCGGGGATCCCATGCCTGCTGTACGGGCCAACGGGGCCCCGCGACCCAGCCGCCAGCGCGGATGGCTGCGTCTCGATCAGCGAGATGGACACCTGCGCGAAGGTCATCGCGCTCAGTGTTCTGCAATTCTGTCAGTGATCGGATTTCCGATGGAGGGACAGCAGATGCACACAGCCAAGCGCTGGTCGATCGGCCTCCTCGGGCTGGCGGTTTTCCTCGCGCGCGTCGTGACGGGTCCGGGGCCCGCGGAGGCGCAGCCAAAGCCCGGCGGAACGCTCGTCATGGTCCACCAGGATCCGGGCGTCATGAACCCGATCCTGGAAGTGGGCTGGCCCCACTTCCCGCGGATGTCCTTCAACGGGCTGGTCGATTACGACCCCCAGGGCAAGATCGTCCCGGGGCTAGCGATGTCTTGGAGCATCTCCGACGACAGCTTGACGTACACCTTCCAGCTCCGGAAGGACGTGCGGTGGCACGACGGGCGCCCGCTCACCGCGCAGGACGTCGCATTCACCTTCGAGAAGATCCGCGATCCGCAGATCGGCTCCCGTCTCAACCTGCTCTTCCAATCCGTGCAGAGCGTGCAGGCCCCCAATGCCCACACGGTCGTGTTCCGGCTCAAGGACCGCGACCCGGTGTTCCTGGCCAACCTCTGGAACGGGATCTTGGCGAAGCACATCTGGGAGAAGGAGGATTTCAAGAAGAGCCAATATAATGTGCTCCCGGTCGGCTCGGGGCCGTGGAAGCTGACCGAGTGGGTGCGGGGCGACCGTATGACGTTCGAGGCCAACCGCGACTACTTCGAGGGGCGATCGCATCATCGTGAAGGTCATCCCCGACGTCACGGTCGCCTTCGCCGCGCTGGAGAAGGGCGACGTGCACTACCTGCCCTTCAAGGGGGTCGTCGGCGGTCCGCCCTACCAGCTGATCGATCGCCTCAAGCAGCAGAACCATCTCGAGGTGAAGGTCTACGAGGTGTCCTCCATGCAGCGGCTCTTCTTCCGCTACGACAAGCCGCCCTTCGACAACGTCAAGGTTCGGCAGGCCATCGCCCACGCCATCAACAGGCGCCTCATCCTGGACCGGCTCCTCTTCGGCTACGGCCAGATCGCACACAGCGAGGTCCCCCCGGCCATGAAGTGGGCGCACAATCCCAAGGTCGCCCAGTACGACTACGACGTCGCCCGGGCCAACCAGCTGCTGGACGAGGCTGGGCTCAAGAGGGGCACTGACGGCGTCCGGTTCAAGACCCGGATCTACGGCACCCCGGGCGTGCGGAACATCCTCTCCAACATCCTGAAGGAGCAACTGCGAGCGGTGGGGATCAGCGCGGACCTCGTAATCAACGAGTGGACCACCTACTACAACGCCATCCGGCAGACGCGCGAGGTGGACGGCCTCTTCACGATCTTCAGCCTGCCCACCATCCCAGACCCCACCACGGAGGCGCCGCGGTACCACTCGCGGGAGATCAAGCCCGGCGGCCTGAACTACCTGCTCTACAGCAACCCCCGGATCGATGCGATCATCGACGCCAGCCTGACCACCCTCGACCAGAACAAGCGGGCCCAGCTCTTCCATGAGTACCAGGAGATCCTGGCCAAGGACGTGCCTATGATCCCGCTCTACGTCATGACCGGCGTCGACGTCTGGAACAAGCGTTTCGCTGGGTTCGCGGTCTCGGAGTGGGGCGGGGCCTCCCTGACGTTCTTGAACCGCGTCCGGCAGCGGGGCGACTAGCGCCCGCCCCCGGCAGATCGCGCCGCCCGCTCCCTGACGAGGGGGCGGGCGGCCCAGCATCAGGAAATGTCGACCCTCGGCGTGTATGCCCTCCAGCGCCTGTTCCAGGCGATTCCCCTCGTCCTGTTCGTCATGGCCATCAACTTCGTGATCATCCGGGCGGCGCCCGGCGATCCCATCACGTACCTGTACGGGTCCTCGGTCGAGGTGTCCGCAGAGCACATGCAGCGCCTGCGGGAGGAACTGGGCCTCACCCGGCCGCTCCACATCCAGTACCTGCTCTACCTCCGTCAGCTGCTCCGGGGCGATCTCGGGCACTCCGCCATCAACCGCAAGCCGGTCCTCGACCTGATCGTCGAGCGGATCCCGGCGACCCTAGTTCTAATGACCGCGGCCTTCGTATTCTCGGTGCTCGTCGGCGGGCTGTGGGGCGTGCTGTCGGCCGTCAAGGCCCGGACCCAGATCGATTACTGGATCACCGTCGCCTCCCTCTTCGGGTACTCCATGCCGACCTTCTGGCTAGGCCTGCTCCTCATCCTGCTCTTCTCGCTGCACCTCGGATGGTTCCCCACCATGGGAATGCGAACCCTCGGCACCGACCGCACCGGGCTGGCCGGTCTTTTCGATGTCCTGCACCACCTGGTGCTGCCTACCATCACGCTGGGGACCTTCTACCTGGCCACCTACGCCCGCCTGATCCGGGCCTCGATGCTGGAGGTCCTGGGCCAGGAGTTCATCACCGCGGCCTGGTCGAAGGGGCTGCCCGCCCGGGCCGTCTACTACAAGCACGCGCTGCGGAACGCGCTGCTGCCGGTGATCACGATCGCCGGGCTCCAGATCGGATTCATGTTCACCGGTGCCGTCCTCACCGAGACGATCTTCGCCTGGCCCGGCATGGGGGGCCTCACCTACCAGGCCATCCTCCAGCGGGACTACGCGCTCCTGATGGGCCTGTTTCTCATGGTGTCGGTCTGCGTCATCCTGATGAATCTCGTCACCGACCTGCTCTACACCGTCGTTGATCCGCGCATCCGGTACACCGTCCGCTGAAACGCTCGCGCCGCCCGCGGTCGAGGTCGCCGCGGTCCGCCGGCCGACCGTCTGGCGGCGTTACTACAAGCATCAGGGCGGCGTCGCGGCGCTGCTGGTCGTGACGCTCCTCGGGGCGGCGGGGCTCCTGGCTCCCGCGATCGCCCCGTACGATCCGCTGGCGATGGGCGACACGGCGCTGGGCGCGCCATCAGTCCGCCACCCCCTGGGCACCGACCACCTGGGGCGCGATCTCCTCAGCGGCGTGCTGTGGGGCCTCCGGATTTCGTTCGTGGTCGGCCTGGGTGCAGCGGTGATCTCCGTCTTGGTGGGCATCGTCGTCGGGAGCCCGGCTGGATACTTCGGCGGCCGGCTCGATAATCTATTGATGCGGGGCACCGACGCCTTCATGGTGCTGCCGACGTTCTTCCTGGTGCTCCTGGTCGTCTCGGTGTTCGGGGCCAGCACGTGGAAGCTCATCGCGCTGATCGGGATCACGAACTGGCCGCCCATTGCCCGGCTGGTCCGGGCCGAGTTCCTCTCCCTGCGCGAGAGGGATTTCGCACTGGCCGCCCGGACCATCGGCGCCGGCCACGCCATGATCATGCTGCGCCACATCCTGCCGAACGCCGCGCCGGTCATCATACCCACCCTGTCGCTGCGCACGGCCGGCGCCATCGTTACCGAGGCCTCGCTGAGCTTCCTGGGCGTCGGCGACCCCAACGTGGTGTCCCTGGGCCAGATGCTGATGCACGCGCTCCAGTTCATGCGCATGGCGTGGTGGACCGCAGCCTTCCCGGGGCTGGCGATCTTTGTCCTCGTGCTCGCGCTGAACCTCGTCGGGGATGGGCTCAACGACGCGCTCAACCCGCGACTGAAGGAGCGCTGATGCCCCGCCCCGGCGGCGGCCCCCGCCTGCTACGACCGCTGGCGGGCTAAGACCTGGCCGGCGAGGAGGTACATGATCACGTAGACGATGGTGCGATAGATCACCGCGGAGCCCGGCGGGATGCAGATGAACGACAGCCCGCTGAGCCCGCGCAGTCCGATCTCGTGCGCGAGGCGGATCACCTCGTAGTCCGTCATGCCGATCGGCTCGGCTAGCTCGCCGAGGATGTCCCCGGGGGCCGGACCGGCGCCGCCCAGGACGTCCATGTCGAAGTGGACGTAGACGTCGGCCGTGCCCTCGTAGGCGTGCCGCAGCTCTTGGCAGAGGCCCTCGATGCCCAGCTCGCGCCGGACCTTCCACATGCCGTAGAAGTGTGCGCCCTTGTCGATGAAGCCGCGCACGATCTCCTTGCGCTCCAGCATGCCGCGCTCGCCGATCTCGACCATGTTCGGTGGCGTGAAGTTCTTGTGGAACTCGTACATCTTGGCCTTCCAGCTGCCGCTGCCCGCGATGCGGGGGTCCATCGTCAGCCGGTCGATGGGCTGGGAGTCCCAATGAGTGTCGAGGCTGATGTGGCCGACGTTGCCGCGGCTGCGCTCGGCGATGGGCTTGGCGATCGCGTACGACCCGCACGGCGAGTTCTGGCCGATGACGATGGGCAGCGCGCCGGCGTCGAGGGCGTGGTTGACCTTCTCCTCGACCGCTGCCTGGGCCCGAAGGATGTTGTCGACGGTCGGCCGGTCGTAGACCTCAGGCGGGATGGCAGCGTCGCCGTAGTCGACGACCTTCAGGTGCTCGAAGACGTCCAGGTCGAAGTCCTGGATGTAGCCGGACCCGTAGCGAATGGACTGCTGGCGCACCCGCTTGGGGCCGGCGATCCACTCGCTCTTGGCGACGCCGGCGTACTCCTGCCAGCTCGCCACGTACGGCGCGCCGATGATGACGACGTCGGCGCCCTCCAGATCGTTCGGCGCGATGGCGTGGGGCTGCCCCATGAACGTCGGCATATCAGCCTCGATCAGCGGCAAGTTGCGGGTCCGCACGAACGTTCCGTTGCGAATGGTGTCCCACGAGGGATAAGTCATGGCGACCTCCTGTCCGCCCCGCCGGGCGGGATGGGCGCTCGGGCGGCCGCATCCGGCCGCCCGAGCGCCGAAGGATACCACGGCCGCGAGCCGCAGGTGTCAGCGATGGCGGCGCCGAACACCCGCGTGCAGGCCAGGATCTGCTCAACGCACGTCCACGTCCGCGTCAGTCGATGACAAAGAGTTCCTCTATCGAAAACTTGTCAGAGAGGAGTTTCGGCCCGTCGCTTCGAACGACGATGAGGTCTTGAATGTGCCAGGAGCCACGATAGGGCTCGATCGCCAGGACCATCCCTTCCTCTAGCGGAATCTTCCGGCTCCGGGTCAGGATCGGCTCCTGCTGATGGAACCACGGGCCAACGCCGTGCCCGACCATCGAGGCCGTGTACTGCACGCCGTGCTCGGCGTACGCAGCAACGACGGCGGCGTAGACATCGCTCGCGAGCACCCCCCGCCGGCAACGCTCAATCGCCATACGGTGGATGTCGCGCGTGATCGCGTACTGCCGCTGCTGCTCGGTGCTCGGTGGGCCCAGCACCGCCATCCGGGACTGGTGGCCCGGGTAGCCCTCGAGATATGCCACGTAGTCCGTTCGCACGATGTCACCGCGCCCAAACCGCGTCTCGCCCTCGCCTCCATACAGGACATGGTTCGTGCTCGAATTAAGGATGCCGTGCGCCCAGCCAGCCCCCCGCCGCAGACAGCTTGCGATCATCCGGCTGTGGACCTCGCGTTCGGTCTCACCCACCCGAATCGTCGGAAAGACTTCCAGGTACACGTCGTCGACAAGATCAGCCGCACGCTTCAGCAGCGCGACTTCGTCGCTCGTTTTCACCCACCGAACCTCCTCCATCATCGGAGCACAGTCGATGATTTG
>JBKPAK010000165.1:0-11808 GCA_046726415.1 Candidatus Methylomirabilota bacterium | reverse complement strand
CTCTTGTCCTGAAAGATCACCAGCTTTCCATCCAGCCCGGTCAGCCTCACCTCGGCGATCTCCAGCCGATCGGGGGCCAGCCCGAACCGGAGGTTGTCGACGTGCAGCGTCTTCCAGGACACCACGGGCTCTCCGCCGGCCGACTCGACCACGTTCACACCATCGACGTCGGCCGAGCCGGTGAACGTGACCGTGGCGCGGTCGCGGCCGGCGCGGTAGGTCAGCCGGCCGGCGGTGGACACCTCGCCCGAGCGGAGCAGAACATCGGCGTTCTTCGCAACGTATGGCTGGGTCGGGGTGAGGGCGAGCTGGGCGACGGTCAGCGTCGCATCCGCCGCGGTGCCGTCCGGTGCCACCCGCCCCTTCGCCGTGAAGCGGCCTCCCTGGGTGACACGGAAGCTCGCGTCGAATGGGACGGGCTTCTTGCCGTCGCTGCGCAGCTCCCGGGCGCTCACCTTGATCCCGCTGAGGTCGAGTTGAACGGCGGGGGTGACGCTCCGGTCGGCGATGGCGAGGCGGTGATCGGCGAGGTCGAACCTCTCCAGCGCGACGGTCCAGGGCTTGGCCGCCGGCGCGGCGGGGGCGCGAGCGGGCCGGGCGGCCGACGGGCGCGCGGGCTTGCCCTGATCCGCGGAGCCTAGCATCGTCACGAGCGGAATCGAGCCGTCCGCGGCACGGACCACCGTCGTCGCCCCGCCCGTCACCGCAATTCGGGAGACCGCGACGTGCTGTGCTCCCAGATCGACACGACCGCCGTCAACCGAGACCTGATCCAATGAGAGCAGGCGCGCCTTCGCCCCGCTGGCCTCGCCTACTGCCACTCGGGCGAGCTTCACACCCAGGTTCTCCGCCGCGCCGGTCAGGCCCGCAGGCCCATGCTCGAGCCTCGCGGCGAGATCGACGGTAAGATCGCCGACGCTGACCTCGAGCGGAGCCGTGCGGCTCTGGTCGACGAAGGCCAGCGCGACTTCCTCGACCCGCACCTTGTCGAGCGCCAGCCGCCAGGGGCTGGCAGCCGGTGTGGCCGCCGGCTGAGCCGGCGACGCCGGGATCGCGCCAGCGGTCGGAGCGGCGGCCGGTGTCGCTATCAGTCTCTGCCAGTTCACGGTGCCGTCTCGCGCCATGGTCGCCGCGAGGCGGCCGCGGCTCACCGAGATCTCCGGCACCGTCAGCTCGCGCGCGGTGAGGTCGCCACGCCCGCCGGCCAGGCGGATCGTCTCCAGCGCGAGCAGCGGCGTCTTCGCCGTGCGCTCGCTGAGGGCGAGGCCCGCCACCGTGACATCGATGCCGTCCACCTTCAGCGACGTCGCCCCGTCCCGATGGGCGAGCTGATAGCGCACTTCCGCGTCCAGCCGACCGGCCGGCTCGGCGAGGGCGACGTCATCCTGGACAAAGCGCCAGGCGGTGGCCAGCGGAAAGCCGCGCAGGGCGAGGTGGCCGGTGGAGCCGAGCGGAACGAGGGACACCTCGCCCTCCCAGGCCACGACACCGCCACCGGTCAGGGTCGCGGAGATGGCGTAGGGACCGCGGCGCCCGGGCAGGGTCGTGACGTCACGGAGCTCGACGTTGATCGGTTCCACGGTCGCCTTCTGCGGCGCTCGGCCCGAGAGGTCCGTGAAGGACAGCGCACCCCCGCTCACGAGCGCATGCTGCAGCAGCATCCGGGACGGGGTCGTCGGTGTCGGCTGCGCGGCCGGCTCGCCCTGCGGCAGCGCGTCGAGCAGGTCCGCCACGTTCAGCCGGCCATCCCGGGCCAGCACCACGTCCAGGCGAGGCGCCTCGAGCCGGATCTCGGCGAAGGTCCACGCCCTCCGGAACAGGCTCGACAGCTCGAAGTCGACGAAGAGCCGGTCGAAGCCGAGCAGCGGCCGCCCGTCGGCCTCCTGGAGTCGGAAGTGCTTGATCTCCAGCTTGAACAGGAGCGGGTTCAGCCGGACCTCCCCGATCTCCGCCCGCCGCTTGAGCTGCTCCTGCACGTACCGGGGCACGTAGGTCGCGATCAGCCGGGGCACGAGCAGAAAGCCGGCGAGCGTGTAGGCCGCAACGAGGACCCCGACCACGCCGAGGGTGACGAGGAACGGGACCGTAGTGACCAGCCGCCGGAGCCGTCGGTGCCAGCTCCGCAGGGACTCAGCCGTCATGGCCAGATTCTCGACGCATACGAAGTAAGGTTCAACAACCACCGTGATGACCGTGGGCCGGGCCACGGAGGGCCGGCCAGCGACGATGCGGGTAAGATCAGCGGGACAGCCGGCCACCATGAACCCACCCAGCCCAGCCAGCGCGCCCCCCGTCGAGGACAAGGCCTAGAGTGAACCCGCTGCTTCGCCGCGCACTGGACATACGTTGTCAGATCGCCCGGCAGGAATACCGGCGTCGTGCTACGGGAATCGCGGTGCGCCTGAACGGACTGAGGCTATGAATCCGGCCTCCAGGCGCGTGCTGATTGCCGACGATGAGCCTCGGGTTCTTGCGCTGCTGCGTGACTTCCTAGCCGGTCAGGGCTATGAAGTGAGCACGGTCGAGACGGGCGCCGAAGCGCTCCAGGCGGTGCCGATCTTCCAACCGAACGTCATCATCGTCGATATGCAGATGCCCGGCTTCTCGGGGAGAGATGTTCTCGATTCGCTGCGGCGAACCGGCGTCAGCTCCCAGTAATTCTGATCTCGGGCAATCCACTAATCGTGAGCGAAGGATTCTTCGGGGTATTCAAAAAACCGTTCAGCTTGCGACGATGGCCCAACTCGTCGCGGACGCCGTAGAACATGCGGGGAACACGGGTGCCTGACGAGCGGTGGTGGCTATTTCGCCGCGCATGGTCGTCGTCGCAACCTCGCATGCTGCCCACCTCTAGCCGTCCAATGTGCGTCTTCCGAGCTCGGGAGCGGACACTTGCCGGATTGCCGCTTGCGCATAGCTTTGAGCAGCCGTTAGCGAGGATCGGCATCCTCAGAGCGGAGCACGCTACCCCGATTCGATCACGACGTCGCGTGGTCTACCTCACACCGAAGCTCAGGGCCCTGCTGGCGCCCAAGTCGCGCTCGAGCAGGCACAAGTCCCGAACCTTGGCTCCGAGGCGTGAACGAACATGAGTCACGAAATCTAGACGCCGGCGACGGCGGGCAACCGTTCCCCTCTTCCGAGAACAGTAGGCTGACGTCCAGCGGAGGCGCTAAGGCCGGCCTCCCAAGGCTTAGCTTGCCGTCTTCGTGGCCGGCGCTGACGGTGGCCTTCGCGCAAGACGCTGCCTCCCTGGGTAAACCTTTTCCTTAGCATTTTGGGGTTTTATGTTTCCGGATCAGCGCGGCGGTGTCCGAGAATTTGGGAAACGGGAAGGAAATGGGCTCCTCGGGCGAGGACGCACCGAATGGCTACGAGGCGCTCGTGAACAGCGCCAGCATGCGCCTCATCGATGCGGCGGTGACGCGCGTCGCGCCGACCGACGTCACTGTGCTCATCTCGGGCGAGAGCGGCGTGGGCAAGGAGCTCGTCGCGCGGACGCTCCACCACCGCTCTCGCCGACACGACGGGCCGTTCGTGAAGGTCAACTGCGCGGCGCTCCCCTTCACGCTTCTCGAGAGCGAGCTTTTCGGCTACGAACGCGGCGCGTTCACCGGCGCCGATCATCCCAAGCGCGGCAAGTTCGAGCAGGCGCATCGAGGCACGATTTCCCTGGACGAGATCAGCGAAATGCCGCTCTCCGTGCAGGCGAAGCTGCTGCAGGTGCTCCAGGACCACGAGTTCTCCCGCCTGGGCAGCGAGCATGACATCCGCGTCGACGTCCGCGTCATCGCGGCGACGAATCGGGATCTCGCCCGGTACGTCGTCGAGGGTGGCTTCCGGGAGGACGTCTTCCATCGGCTGAACGTGGTGCACCTTCGAGTTCCGCCCCTGCGGGAGCGCCCGGAGGAGATCGCGATCCTTGTCCAGCACTTCCTGACCCTGTACCGAGTACAGCATGGCGGCGGACCGTGGCAGGTTTCTCCGGCAATGCTCGAACGGCTGCAGCGCTACCCCTGGCCTGGCAACGTCCGTGAGCTGCAGAACGTCATCCAGCGCATCGTCGTGCTCGGCACCGAGTCGGTCGTGGCCGAGCTCGACGATCCCGAGCCGCCTCCCGCGGCGCCCAGGAACGGGCCGGCGGTGCTGCCCGATGCCGAGGCCCTGCTGGCCGACGAGTCCCCGGGATTGAAGGAGATGACCCGGCTGGCCGTCGAGATCGTGGAGCGCGAGGCGCTGAAGCGGACCCTCGCCCAGGTGCACTGGCGCCGCACCGAGGCTGCCCACCGTCTCCGCATCAGCTACAAGACGCTGCTGGAGAAGATCAAGCGTTACGGCCTCGACTCGTCCAGCTCATAGGCCGGCTGGCGCGTTGTCAGGCCACCGTGCAATCAAGTCGGTTAGCGTCGCCCGCTGGTTGCTAATCCAGCGCAGAAGTTGGGAGGAAACGGGCCTGAGCGGCGGTCGGCGGTCTCGGACTCGTCGCGGCTCAGATGTACGCGTTTGATCGGCTTACGTCAGCGCCGCACCGCGTCGGATGGGGCCCCCTTTTGAGGGTGGTCGGTCGGCCAGGTATGGCGGGGGTCTGCGTGCGCGGATCCGCCGCGCGCCAATGCCGACGGCTACGGTGTAAAGAGCACGTGTCGGAGTACCGGCGCGCCTCCGGCCTCACGTCCCAAGTTTAAGACGTGTAGCTGATTGCCTAAGGTTGCTGCTGTCAACGCCCCTTGCTTCGCTGACTCCCTGGTCGAGTGACTCCGCGTTCCAACGATTTCCGTTCCACGAGTGATGCCGCAACACGAACCCACCGCCCGGATTAGCTCCTTGAACAAAAAGGTCAAGTTGCGCACCGTAGTTAACCACCGCGAGCTTGCCCGCGGCGCTGCCGAATTCTTGCTCGTCCATCGTTTCGAAGTGCCAACCGCCAGGCCCGAGCGGCTGAAGAGGTCTTGCCTCGTCCCACCAGCCGTGCCGTATTCCGGGGATCGGGTCTACTGGGCCACCTCGGCGGCTGAAAACGTGGAACTGCCCTCCGTAGGCAGCTGAAACACAATCGCCGTTAGTGCCGTTCCCTTGGTCCAGTGTCGCGAAATGCCAAGCTCCTTGATCCCACACGCCGCAACGAAGTTTAGGATAGTAGGGATCAAACCTTCCCGAACCAACCACCCACAGCCTTTTCCCGACTATCGCAGTTGACGATGGATCGTTACCTTCGTCAACGTCGAGATCCTCAAAATTCCACTGACCGTCCCACCAACCATGATCGATTGCGAAATTGCCGATCACGTTGGCGAAGAAGTGAAGTTGACCTGCATAACTCGTCGCGGTGAGGGCCATCCCATTCGTATGGTACTCGTGGAGAATTACGGCAAGCCTGAGGAGATCGCGGCGACCGCGCTCTTTCTCGCCTCGGACGACGCGTCGTACTTCACCGGCGAGCTCCTGCACCCCGCCGGCGGAGTGTTCGTCGGCTGAGCGCTTCTCGGGTTGCAGCGGCGAGCGCCACGATCTGTCGCACTCGGCATTCCCCATGGGCCCAGCTCGATCATGGCCCAGGCCTGGTCGAAGGAGACCGGGCCGACGATCGCCGCAGGCGAAGCCCCTTCGGATCGTAGAGCGGCTCGTCGGTGACAGTCGCGCGGTAGCGCCGATCGAAGTACTGGACCTCGGCCTTGCTGCCGACGGTGGCGTGATCGATCGGCAGATACGCGTAGGCGATCGCCCGGCCCACCGTGTACCCGTAGTTGGCGCTCGTCACGTAGCCGAGCGGCGTGTCGCCGTCGAGGACCGGCTCCTTGCCGACGACGACGGCACCGGGATCGTCGAAGGTCAGGCAGCAGAGCCGGCGTGTGAGGCCCCGCTGCTTCACGCGGGTGAGCGCCTCGCGGCCGATGAAGTCGCCCTTGTCCAGCTTGACCGCGAACCCCAGACCTGCCTCGTAGGGGTTGTAGTCGGTGTGGAGATCGGCGCCCCAGAGCCGGTATCCCTTCTCGAGGCGTAAGGAATCGAAGGCGCCGCTCCCCCCGGCGACCATCCCGAAGGGCTGTCCCGCCTTCCACAGCGCGTCCCACAGTCCCGCGCCGTACTCGGTTGCGCAGTAGATCTCCCAGCCCGGCTCGCCGACGTACGAGACACGCAGCGCGAGCGCCGGGATACTGCCCACCGCCAGCCGCCTCGCCGTGAAATAGTCGAAGGTCGAGACGTCGTCGTCGGAGACCTCGCGCAGGACGTGTCCCGCCATGGGCCCCCAGAGCCCGACCCCGCAGTACGCCGAGGTGATGTCGGTCACGGTCACGCCGTCGCGGCTCGCCGCGTGATGGCGGATCCAGGCGAGGTCCTGCATGCCCGAGGCGGCGCCGGTCAAGACGAGAAAGCGGTCCCCGGCCAGTCGCGTCACCGTCAGGTCGCACACGATCCCGCCTCGGGTGTTCAGCATCGAGGTGTAGACGACCTTGCCCACGCGCCCGTCGATCCGGTTCGCGCAGAGGTGTTCGAGCAGGGCGAGCGCGCCTGCGCCCGCTACCTCGATCTTCACGAAGCGCGTCAGGTCGAAGAGACCGACGCGCTCGCGAGTGGCAATATGCTCGGCACCCTCGATCGGCGACCAGTAGCGGCTCTCCCACCCGGAGCGCTCCGGCCAGGCTCGCCCCGCCAGCAGCTTTTCGTTGGCATGGAACCACTGCGGCACCTCCCAGCCGGCGGACTCGAAGAACAGCGCGCCCTGCTCCTCGAGGCGGGTGTGGAACGGACTCCGCCGCAGGCCGCGCGGGTGCTCGATGGGCTGCCGCGGGTGGATGATGTCGTAGACCTCGCGGTACTGCTGCGCGCCCCGCGCGCGCAGGTACGCGCGGGTGTGCGCGTGCGCGTGGAAGCGGTCGATGGCGCACTCCCGCAGGTCGACCCAGGCGACTCCCTCGTGCATCAGCTCGGCGACGGCGCGCGCCGCGCCGCCCGCGTGGGTGATCCAGATCGCCTCGGCGACCCAGAACCCCCGCACGTCGATGGCCTCACCGAGGAGGGGAAAGCCGTCGGGCGTGAACGAGAACATCCCGTTGAAGGCGTGCGCGACCTCGGCGCCCCGGAGCGCGGGAAGCAACTCGACGGCGGCGGCGTGCGCGGCCGCGAAGTGCTCCGGCGTGAACGCCACCTGGGCCGGCGCCACCGGCGCCGCCTCGTGGCTCAGGATCTCGGTCGCCTCGACCAGGAGCGGCTCGTGCCGGTAGGACCCGATTCCGTAGCAGTCCGCATGCTGCCGGAAGTACATCGAGCGGTCCTGATGGCGCAGCACCGGATGGACGATCTCGCGCGTCTCCCCGGCCAGCGCGGGGATCGGTGCGGTCCGGGCGTAGATGTGCTGCATCGGCATCAGCGGGATCGACGCGCCGGCCATGCGTCCCACGAGCGGGCCCCAGATCCCGCAGCAGACGAGCAGCTGCTCGGTCTCGATGCGTCCCCGCGACGTCACCACCGCGCGCACGCGGCCGTTCACCACCTCGATGCCGGTGACCCTGGTGCGCGCATGGAAGCGAGCGCCGCGTTGCTGCGCCTCGCGCGTCATGGCCTCCGCCGCGCGCACCGCCCTGGCGAGTCCGTCGCCGGGAACGCAATAGGCGCCGCGGATCCGCGCCTCGTCGAGGAGGGGGATCCTGGCGCGCGTCTCGCGCGGCGTCAGCAGCTCCGCGGGGAGTCCCCACGACCGCGCGTAGCCGAGGCGGCGTTTCAGATCCTCCAGGCGCTCGCGCGTGCAGGCGACCTCCAGGCTCCCGACCGGGTAGAAGCACGGCTGCCCGTCCAGCTCGAGGTCGCCGTACAGCTTCACCGTCTCCTTCGCCAGCTCGGTCATCGTCCTCGACGCGTTGGTCTGGAAGACGAGACCCGGCGCGTGCCCGCTCGAGCCGCCGGTGTCGTGGAGCGGTCCTTGCTCGATGACGACGATGTCCCGCCAGCCGAAGCGGGTGAGGTGGTAGACGGCCGCCGTCCCCACGATGCCAGCTCCGATCACCACCAGTCGCGCGCGACTCTCCATGGCGTCGGGGCTCAGGTCTCCACGGTCGACAGGTAGGTATCCCCGAAGAGCGACGTGGAGCAGGAGATCATCGAGAGGGGGATCTCGATCTCGCCGTCGATGGGCCCGTTCACACCCGCCAGCGTGCTGCCGCCCAGCACCGCGTCGACCCGCTCACCCCTGACCCTCTCGGTGGACTTCCCGAGCGACACGATCGCGTCCGCCGTGGGCGTGGCGCACAGCAGCGCGTCGCCCTCGAGCAGGTCCATCATCAGCACCGTGCGCACGCCCAGCGCCTCGCAGTTCCGGCAGTTCAGCATCGTGTCCACGTCGGCGTGCCCCCCCGACTCCTTGCTCAGGACGACGCCGTCGGCGCCGAGCGCGTACTTCACGAGCTTGGCGACGAGCAGCGAGCAGCGCTCCTTGACGTCTCCCACGGACGGCTGCGGCGTCAGGACCACGCCGGCGAAGTCCAGCGCCTTGCCGTGGAGCTCGTAGAGCGTCCGGATGACGGCGTTGTTCTGGTGGGCGTAGGTGGGGTTCCGGATGCTGGCAGGCGAGCCGTAGTTGCAGCTCACGAGGGCCCCGTCGAGGATCTCATTGGGGTGCAGGACCGTGGGGAGGATGTCCTTCATGCTGGTGCCGTAGACGAACGATTCCCATCCGTCCGCGAGCCAGAACGCCTGGCAGATGTAGGCGATCCTCGGAAGCCCTCCGCCGGCTCTGCGCGTGGGGTCGAGCTGGTAGACCTCGGTCGCGTCCGGAGCGACCGGATGATCGATGGTCGCGCGTCGCGCCAGCTGGGCGGCCGCCTGGAGCCCCGCCCGGTTCACGGCGCGGATGTAGTCGATGCGGTCGATGCCGGGTGCGGGGAAGGGAAGGAGCACGAGGTTCTGCGTTCTCGAGAACGGCGTGAACCGGGCGATCGGACCCGTCATGTCGACGACACCCTGTCGGGTATCGCCGTCCTTCGACGGCTTCACGAATCCCGCCTCGATCACCGCCACGTTGCGCAGCACGTTCGTCGACCCGACGCCCGCGAGCCTGAGGGGGCCCAGCACGCCGGGAAAGTCAGCGACGTCGTCGCCGACCTTGGCGCGCGGCTCCGTGATGCCCAGGACGTTGACGATCCGCGTCCGCTCGCCCGGCCGCGCCAGGCGGACGTCGATCGAGGCGAGCGCGGGATCCCGGGCGAGGTGCTCGATCAGCTCGTCTGGGTTCACCGTCAGGTGGTGGCCGTCGAGGCCGGTCCTCGGTCCGAACCCGAGCGATCGCACGTCGAAGTCGTGCACGGTCAGCTTCATCGGGAGGTCTCCAGCCGGAACACCTGCGGACCTCCCACGTCGGTCTGCAGGCTCTGGAGCGCCCGCTCCACCACCCGGCGGCGGAACGCGCGCTCGGCCGCGAGGGGCAACGAGGGCTGGCCGAGCGGGTGGACGATCGCCGGCGCGGCCACGATGCGGTTCACCCCGATCAGGGCGCCGACGTCCACGAGACACGTGATCAGCGCGACGGGAAGACCCAGTCGGTCGAGCTCGCGCGCCATCGTTGCACCGCAACGAGTGCCCGTCCCTCAGGTGGCGGTGAGGATGACGCCGTGGGCGCCTCCTCTCGCCTCGAGATCGGCGAAGATGCCCTGCGCGAGCTTCTCCGCGGTGTCCATCGGCGTGCCGCCGCCGCACGTCGCGTACAGGTAGGGAAAGAGCCGGCGGATCCGGCCTTCACGCTCGAGCTCGCGCATGACGTCGAGCGGAACGATGCGGTCGGGATCGGCCTTGGCGAAGGTCAGGTCAAACCCGCCGTGGATGCAATCGAAGGTCTCGGGCGAGAGGTCGGCGAGTCCGTCGAGGCTGTAGGCGCCGAACTTCGTCGCGGTCCACGACTCGAGGCGATCGGGGTTGCCCTTCGGCACCACGGCGCCCTCGGTCACCAGGGCGATCGTCGCACGCCCGAGGTCCCGGATGGGCGCCGACGGCGTGACCGGGTGATAGCGCGGGAGCGACATCTCCGTCCGGTACGGCTCGCCAGACACCTTCTTCAGGAGCATCTCGACGGCGCGGTCGACGGCGCGCCGCTCCAGGAGGACGTTCTTCACGCGGCCCCTCGGGACGTAGCCCTCCTCGCTCGGCGCCGCCAGCGGCTGCTTCTCCGCGCGCTTGAGGGCGAGGCGGGCCATGCGTTCGACGTCCTCCGCCATGCTCGCGGCGGTGGGGCCGGCATGGCTGACAAGGGTCTGCCTGCGAAAGAGATCGACGCCGGGGTTCTCGGGGTGCATCCCGGTCACCGTGGGGATGGCGAGCACGCGCTCCACCTCGGCGCACACGCGCCCGCAGGCCATCCCGTAGCGGCCGGCCTTGAAGGCGGGGCCGGCGACGAAGAGGTCGATCCGGAGCTCGCGCATCCGCTGGAGGATGAGGGGAAGCGCCTGGTCGGCGTGCTCGGCGAAGAAGGTGTCGCCGCAGATCACCGTCTGGACGATCGTGCCCGTGCCGGCCAGCCGCTGTTGCAGGAGAGCGCCGGCGCCCACCGGGCCGTCGCGGAAGGAGACCCCGACCGACGCCTTGTCCTCTGCGCCGATCTGGCCGAAGAACTGGTTCAGGTAGTGCGCCACCCTGAGCACGACTGCCTCCTTACGGCGGCGACGCGGGCCTGGCGAAGCCCGAGACGAGGTCGCCGGCGCGCGCTCGAGGCGGTCGAAGTCTAGGCGCGGTCGATGCTCGGGCCACGGGCAAGCTTCTCAGTGAACATCGGGGACGCCGTCCTTCGTGCCCTCATACCCTGCGGACGACGAAGCGGTCAAGGGCGAAATTCCACGGTGTGTCGGGGGAGCAGATAATCTGACCGCTCCCGACCGTGCTCAGCGCATCGCGATGACCTCGACCTCCATCATCAGCCCGTCGAGCGCGAGGTAGGGATAGGAGATCCCGGTCGATGCCGGGCCCGGATCCGCGAAGCACGCCGTCCGGACGCGCAGGTTGGCGTTCTGCTCCTCGGCCGTGCCGCCGCTCTTGAAGGACGCGTTCATCTTCACCACGTCGTCCATGGTGGCGCCGAGCGCGCCGAGCACGCGCCGGACGTTCTCCATCGCGGTGTGGGTCTGCGGCACGAGCTGCCCCCCGTGCACGACGTGGCCGCGCGCGTCGTGCGCGCTCTGGCTGCTCACGAAGATCATCTCGCCGCAGCGGAGCCCCTGGCTGAACGGCAGCGGGAGGCCCCAGTCCCAGTGGCCCGGAACCGCCGCGGCCGTGCGGGGCAGTCGCGCACCGTCCGCGCCGAGCATCGCGACGACGTCCACCTTCAGGAGCAGCCCGTCGGGGAGCCGCGGCAGCGGCAGCGCGGTCACCACGGGCCCCGGCGCCCTGAAGTGGCGGCCGAGGGCCTGCATGGCGCGCTGCCAGGTGGCCCGCGACGCGTCCCCGACGTAGTAGATGTTGAGCTTCACGGCGTCGTCCAGGCGCGCCCCGAGCTCGCCGAGCACCGCGGCCAGGCGCGCCATCGCCGCGTCCGCCTGCGCGCCGACGTCGCCGGTAGGCGGGCCGCCCGCCGCATCGCGCGCCGTCTGCTCGCCGACGTGGATCATCTGGCCGCTCCGCAGCGCCTGCGAGAACGCCTCGGGCAGCCCGGCCACGGTGCGCGGAGCGGACGCGATGCGAGGCAGCCGTTCACCGGTGGCGCTCGCCATCGCGACGGCCTCGATCTCGACCAGCATCCCCGGATAGACGAGGTACGGCACCGGCACGAGCGTGATGGCGGGCCCCGGCGTCGCACCGAGATGCGCGGCGATGTCGGACAGGAGGGTCGTC
>JBKPAK010000164.1:0-13321 GCA_046726415.1 Candidatus Methylomirabilota bacterium | reverse complement strand
CGAGGCCCCGGCCCGCCGCGGAAGCTCGAGGGGCGCGCCGGCTGTGCCGGGGGGGCCCGAGCGGTGGGGGGTTTGGGGGCCCTTTCGAGGCCCCCATGTTAACAGGAGGGCGCGGATGACCGAGGCAACACGAGTCGAGTTGACCATCCTGGGGGAAAAGCTGTCCATCCGCACGACCGCAGCGCCAGACTACCTCCAGACGCTGGCCGCGTTCGTGGAAGAGCGGGCCCAGACGTTGGGGGCCGGAACGCGCTCTCTCATCAGTACCCTGCTGCTGACAGCCCTTGACGTCACCGACGAGCTGTTCCGCATACGCGACGAGCAGACTCGCCAGGAGGGTGACGTCGACGCTCGCTTGGGCGTCTTGGTGAACGAGCTGCGGCAGGCGTGTCGGCCCGAAGCCTTGACGCCGTCGCGCCCTGCAGGTACATAAAGGGAGGTCCCTGCGCTGTGCGTGATGCCGGGGGGAAGTTTCAACCTCATTAACGCATCGGGAGCTGTGGACGAGGGTGGTGCGCAAGCCCCTCACGAAGGGGAAGCCTGAAGCCCTCGGATGAGACAGCACCCACCTGGTGGACACCAGGTTCGAAACACCGTCGGCACACGGCAGAGGCGGGGATTTGACTCTCATCGCCCTTCCCACCTATACTTGCCCAATTCTGGCGCGGGTTTGTGAGTCAAATCTGCAGCCGCCGTGGGGCTGGGGCCCCACCGTCCGAGGCGAGCAGAGAAAAAGTCGTGTGAGCCGCAGGACGCGGCGGGCTGGCATGAAAATAGAGTGAGATGACCGAGATCCTGCTCTTCGATTCGCTCGTCGCTATCATCGCTCTCGTCGTCGGATTCTTCCTTCACAAATTCGTGACGGATCGGCGCCTGGGAGATGCCCAGCAGACTGCCCAGCGCATCGTGGAGACGGCGGAGCAGGTCGCGGAGGCCCGGCTGAGGGCCGCGGACCTTCAGGCGAAAGAGCACGAGCTGAAGGCGCGGGTCGAACTGGAGCAAGAGGTGCGGCGCCGGGAAGGAGAGATCCAAGCGGTCGAGCGGCGGATGCTCACCAAAGAGGAGCAGGTTGGTCGCAAGCTCGAGGAGCTCGACCGCCGGCTCAACGAGCAGAGCAGCAGAGACCGGAGCCTCGCTGCGCGCGAGAAGACCCTCGGCGACAAGGAAGCCCGCCTCGAAGTGGCGATCGAAGAGCAGCGCCGCAAGCTCGAGGTGATCGCTGGGCTCACCGCCGAAGAGGCCAAGCGTCAGCTCGTCAGCCAGATGGAGGCGGAGGCTCGGCGCGAGGCCGCCCTCATCGGCATGCGACTGGAGGAAGAGGCGCGAGAGACCGCCCATCAGAAGGCGAAGGAGGTCCTGGCCACTACCATCCAGCGCCTGGCCCCCGACTACACGGTGGAGACGGCCGTGTCCATCGTGGATCTGCCTTCCGACGACATGAAGGGAAGGATCATCGGGCGGGAGGGCCGCAACATCCGTGCCCTCGAATTGCACACGGGCGTGGATCTCATTGTCGACGACACCCCGGAAGCCGTCATCGTTTCCGCCTACGATCCCTACCGTCGGGAAATCGCCCGTCTGGCCCTCCAGCGGCTCATCGCCGATGGCCGCATCCATCCCGCACGGATCGAGGAAGTGGTCGCCAAAGTCAAGACGGAGATGGAGCAGCACCTGAAGGAGGAAGGGGAGAAGGCCTGCTTCGAGGTCGGTGTGCACGGCCTCCATCCCGAGCTCGTGAAGCTCGTGGGCCGCATGAAGTTCCGGACTTCGTACGGCCAAAACTGCCTGCAGCATTCCAAGGAAGTGGCGTGGCTGGCCGGCATGATGGCGGCCGAGGTCAAAGCCGACGCCAAGATGGCCAAGCGGATGGGACTGCTGCACGATATCGGCAAGGCGCTGACCCATGAGCAGGAGGGAAGCCACCCGGAGCTGTCGCTGCAGGTCCTGACCAAGTACAACGAATCTCCCGCGGTCATCAACGCCGCCCTGTGCGGCCACGAGAACGTGGAGCCGGAAACGATCGAGGCTGTTCTGGTCGAGGCTGCCGACGGCATCTCGGCCGCTCGCCCCGGAGCCCGTCGCGACGTGCTGGAGTCCTACATCCGGCGGCTGGCCAAGCTCGAAGAGATCGCCCTGTCCTACAAGGGCGTGGAGATGTGCTACGCGATCCAGGCTGGCCGCGAGTTGCGCGTCATGACCAAAGCCGACATCGTGTCCGACCTCGACGCCCACCAGCTCGCCCGCGACATTAGCAAGCGGATCGAGGCGGAGATGCAGTACCCTGGCCACATCAAGGTCGTCGTCATTCGGGAGACCCGCGCCGTCGAAGTGGCGAGGTAGGACGTGCAGGTGTTGGTCGAAGTGGCGAGGTAGCTCATGAGAGTGTTGATGGTGGGTGACGTCTACGGCGAGCCAGGGCGCGCCGCCATCCAGACGCTGCTGCCCCGGCTGCGCGAGCAGCATGCGATCAACCTCGCCGTGGTCAACGTCGAAAACTCCGCGGGCGGGTTCGGCGTTACGCCTCCCATGGCCAAGGCGTTCCTGGAACAGGGCGTCGACGTGATGACCACCGGCAACCACGTGTGGGACAAGAAAGAGATCGTGCCCCACATCGTGAAGGACAATCTCCTTCTCCGTCCCGCCAACTTCCCGGAAGGCACGCCGGGCGTGGGCTACGTGACGGTCAAGGCCGGGCCCTACCGGGTCGGCGTCGTCAACCTGATGGGACGCGTCTTCATGAACCCCATCGACTGCCCCTTTCGCAAGGCCGACGAGATCGTGGCCGTGCTCCGCAAGGAGACGCCAATCATCCTCGTGGACATGCACGCGGAGGCCACCTCGGAGACGCTGGCCATGGGCTGGTACCTGAACGGCCGGGTGACCGCGGTGGTGGGCACCCATCGCCATGTCCAGACCGCCGATGAGCGCGTGCTCCCGGGCGGCACCGCCTACATCACTGACCTAGGGCTGACCGGGCCGACGGACGGCGTCATCGGAGTGGATCGCGATCAGATCATCCAGCGATTCATCACCCAGATGCCGATGAAGTTCGAGACGGCCAAGGGGCCCGCCGCCCTGCATGGGGCCGTCATCACGCTCGATCCCGAGACTGGCCGGGCCACCGATATCGAGCGCCTGCGCGTTCCCGCGTGACGCGCGCCGTCCTGACCGTCTCCGATCTCACCGCGCGGCTTCGCGAGGTGATCGAGGAGCACTTCCCCGCCGTGTGGGTCGAGGGCGAAATCAGCAACTTTCGCCTCTACGCATCCGGCCATGCCTACTTCACCCTGAAGGATGCGGGTGCGCAGCTGCCGGCGGCGCTGTTCAGGACGCGCGTCCGGCGCCTGCGCTTCGAGCCGAAGGACGGCATGCACGTGCTCGCCTTTGGCAGCCTCGAGGTGTACGCCCAACGCGGGGGGTACCAGCTCATCGTGGAACTGCTGGAGCCGCGTGGGGTGGGGGCCTTGCAGCTCGCCTTCGAACAGCTCCGGGCCCGGCTGGAGACGGAGGGCCTCTTCGCCGTCACCCGCAAGCGTCCGCTGCCGCCATTTCCTCGCCGCATCGGCATCGTCACCTCGCGGGACGGTGCCGCGCTGCGCGACATCCTGCGCGTCCTTGGTCGCCGCTTCCATGGCCTGTCCATCGCCATCGCGCCATGCAAGGTGCAGGGCGACGGCGCTGCCGCGGAGATCGCTCAGGCCTTGGCCGACCTGAATACTCGGGGCGACGTCGACGTGATCATCTGCGGGCGAGGCGGCGGCTCGCTCGAGGACCTTTGGGCCTTCAATGAAGAGGCGGTGGCCCGGGCCATCGCCGGATCGAAGATTCCCGTCATCTCGGCGGTGGGCCACGAGGTCGATTACACCATCGCGGACTTCGTCGCCGATGTGAGGGCACCGACGCCCTCGGTGGCTGCCGAGCTGGTCGTGCGCGAGAAACAATTGGTGGTGGAACAGGTGGCCGCGCTGCGCGGCCGACTCGCCCAGGCGATGCAGCGACGGCTGCGCCACTCGCGCGAGCGCGTCGAGGCGCTCGCCCAACGGCGCGTTCTCACTGATCCCGCGCGCCCCCTGCGCGACCTGGAGCGGCGCGTGGACGACGCGCGCGCCCGTCTGGGGCGCGCGGTCACGGTGGCCGTGCGCCGGGCGGCCCATCGGCTGGAGCTGGCCAGCGGCGCGCTCCGGGCCGCCAGTCCGTTCGTGCGGGTTAAGGAGGATCGGCGGCGTCTCGAGGCGGCTCGCCTCGGGCTGAACAATGCCATGCACCGGCGGGTGGTGATGGCCGGGCATCGCCTCGGTCTCTCCGCCGGCCGCCTGAATTCACTCTCCCCGCTCGCTGTGCTGGGCCGCGGGTACAGCCTCACCCGGCTCCCCTCCGGCGCGATCGTCCGCAGCGCGCGGGAGGTGGCGGCGGGCGATGACGTACGCGTGGTGCTCCACGAAGGGAGCCTCGACTGTCGCGTAGAAGCGACGTGGGAACGCGATGAGCGACCTCAAGTTTGAAGACCAGCTGAGGCGTCTGGAGGAGATCGTCAGCGCGCTGGAGGCCGGACACCTTCGCCTCGAGGAGTCGCTCGCCATCTTCGAGGAAGGCGTGGCCCTTGCCCGCGCCTGCTCGCGCTATCTCGACGAGGCGGAGCGGCGGATCGAGATGCTGGCCCGTGACGAATCCGGCGCCGTCTCCGCTGTCCCCATCACCTGGGAATCCGAAGAGGAATCATGACGGCCTTCGACTTTGCCACCTATTTCGCCGAACGGCGCCAGCGTGTCGATCGCGCGCTGGAGCGCCTGCTGCCCGCGGAGAATGGCCAGCCGCCCAGCGTGCACCAGGCCATGCGCTACAGCGTGATGGCCGGCGGCAAGCGGCTGCGCCCCGTCCTCGTCATCGCCGGGGCGGAGGCCGTGGGCGGGCGGGCCGAGACCGTGATGCCGACGGCCTGCGCGCTCGAGCTGATCCACACGTATTCGCTGATCCACGACGATCTGCCGGCCATGGACGACGACGACTATCGGCGGGGGCGATTGACCAACCACAAGATGTTCGGCGAAGCCATCGCCATCCTGGCCGGCGATGCCCTCCTCACCTTGGCCTTCGAGCTGATCGCGCGCGGTCCGGGAGATCCGCGGGTGATCTGCGAGGTCATCGCCACCGTGGCCGAGGCCGCCGGCACGCGGGGTATGGTGGGCGGCCAGGTGGTGGACATCGAATCGGAAGGCCGGACGGTGTCGGCAGACACGCTGGAGTTCATCCATCGCCACAAGACGGCAGCGCTGATCCGCGTCTCCCTCAGTGCCGGTGCCATATTGGCCGGGGCCACCCCCGCCGCCGCGGACGCCATCCGAACGGCCGGCGACGATCTCGGACTCGCCTTTCAGATCGTCGATGATATTCTCGATGTCGAGGGCAGTCTCGCCGAATTGGGAAAGACGGCGGGCAGTGACGAGCGAAAAAAGAAAGTGACGTACCCGGCGCTCTACGGTCTCGACGTCTCGCGCGCCAGGGCGCGCGATCTCATCGAGCACGCGCACCAGGTGCTCGCTCCGCTCGGCCCGGCCGCCGAACCGATTCGCGCCCTGGCGGCCTTCGTCGTCGAGCGCAGGAGCTGAGATGTCCGCCATCACCGGCGTCTATGCCCGCGAGATCCTCGACTCGCGCGGCAACCCCACCGTGGAAGTCGAAGTGCAGCTGGAGTCGGGCGCCAGCGCGCGGGCCGCCGTGCCCTCGGGAGCCAGCACCGGCAAGCGCGAGGCCTTGGAGCTGCGCGACGGCGACACCTGGCGCTATGGCGGCAAGGGCGTGCAGCAGGCCGTCCGCAATGTCGAGGAGACGATCGCGCCCGAGATCGACGGCATGGAGGCCACCGAGCAAGCTCTCGTGGATCGGGCGTTGCTCGAGCTGGATGGCACGCCCAACAAGTCGAGCCTCGGGGCCAACGCCATCCTGGCCGTGTCGCTGGCCGTGGCCCGCGCGGCCGCCGACGACCTGGGATTGCCGCTCTACGCCTACCTTGGCGGGGTCGGTGGCCGGCTTCTGCCCGTGCCGCTGATGAACGTCATCAATGGCGGCGCCCACGCCGACAACGGGCTGGACGTGCAGGAGTTCATGCTGGTCCCCGCCGGGGCGAAGAACTTCTCGGCGGCCCTGCGCATGGGCGCGGAGATCTTCCAGGTCCTAAAGACGCTCCTGCGCGAGAAGGGGCTGTCGACCGGCGTGGGCGACGAGGGCGGCTTCGCGCCGGCGCTGGCCTCGAGCGCCGCGGCCCTGGATCTCCTCCTGCTGGCCATCGAGCGGGCCGGGTATCGACCAAGCGACGACGTCGCGCTCGCTCTCGACGTGGCGGCCAGCGAGTTCGCCGAGGATGGCGGTCGCTACCGCCTGCGAGGGGAGGGCGCCGAGCGTGGGAGCGAGGAGATGATCGCGACCTTCGAGGATCTCGTGGCGCGCTACCCCATCGTCTCCATCGAGGATGGCCTGGGCGAGGACGACTGGAGCGGCTGGGCGCTCCTGACGCGGCGTCTCGGCGCGAAAATCCAGCTGGTGGGCGACGATCTATTCGTCACCAATCCTGCCATCATCGAGCACGGGATCAAGGGGGGGATCGCCAACGCCGTGCTCGTCAAGCTCAACCAGGTGGGAACCTTGACGGAGACGCTTCAGGCGATCGAGCTGGCCAAGCGGGCCGGCTACGGTACGGTCATCTCGCACCGGTCGGGCGAGACGGAGGACACCTTTGTGGCCGACCTGGCGGTGGCCACGAACGCCGGCCAGATCAAGACCGGCTCCCTTTCGCGCGGCGAGCGGACGGCCAAGTACAACCAACTCCTGCGCATCGAAGAAGAGCTGGGCCACGCTGCCTCGTGGCCCGGCCACAGCCCCTACACGCGCGTCCACCGGTGAGACGGCGCGCGCTCGCTCTCGGCGCGGTGGCCGCGCTGATGCTCTCCCTGGCCGGCTTCGGCGTCAGCGGATTCACCCGGGTGTCGCGGCTCAAACAGGAGATGCAGACGATCGAGCGCGAACTGGCCACCTTGCGGGCCCAGAGCGACGAGCTCGCCCGCACCATCGAGTGCCTGCGGACCGACCCCCTCTGCATCGAGAAGTCGGCCCGCGAGGACCTCGGCATGGCCCGCGAGGGCGAGACCATCCTCAAGTTCCCGTCGGAGCCCTCGCGCTGATGGAGTGGTACTGGGCCTTACTCTTCGCGCTATCGTCGCTCTTCAACTTACGGGCCTCCTTCAAGCTCCTCCTGGACTGGAAGGGCATGGCGACGACGCTCCGCTTCGTCGAGAAGGCTCACGCCTGGCTCGCCGAGCTGCCCGACGAGGCGACCTTCGAAGAGGCGTCCGACGCCCCCGTTTTCGTCCATTTGGTGCCGGCCTTCCAGGAGCCGGACATCGCCGGCACCGTGCGCGCGTTGCTGGCTTCGCGCTATCCGCACGCCAAGCTGCACGTGGTGGTCGTCACCAAGGAGGAGGAGGAGCGCGCCCCCCACCCCGCCATGGCGGCGCCCACCGTCGAGCTCGTGCGTCGGCTCCGGCAGGAACTGCCGCCCTACCAGCAGAAGATGCTCTCGCAGCTTGCCATGCCGGGCCCCGGCCGGAAGGCTCACCAGCTCAACTGGGCTCTGCGGCAGGAGCACCTGCGCGCACTGTTGGGCGAGGGCTACGATGCCCAGCGCGTGTGGATCGGAGTCAGCGACGCCGACTCCGTCCCCGACCGCAACGTGTACCGCTGGCTGGCCGCTGACCTGAGGGCCCCTGGAGGCGGAAGCCTCGCCTACCAGGGCGTGACGTTGTCCTTGGCAAATTTCGATCGGCTCTCCGTGAAGGGCCGCGTGTGCGCCGTGCAGCAGTCGTCCATCTTTGTCCGCGTGTCAATCGCCCGACTGGTCAACGAGGCCCGGCGCGTGCGCTGGTTCGCTCGGTTCACCGCGTGGGCGCCGCGGTTGACCGCCGCCATCAGGCCGATCTTCGAGTTCACCCTGCGGCGCGCGCAGATCTGCCTCGGGCACAATCAGTTCGTGCGGCTCGATCTCCTCACCGAGCTCGGTGGCTTCCCGACCTCGGGTGCCACCGAGGACTCCACCTTGGGCTACGCCATCGCCGCCCGGGGAGTGCTCATGGCGCCCATGCCCCTCCTGGAGCTGACGGACCTGCCGGAAACCACCGAGAAGATGGTTTGCCAGAACGCGCGCTGGTACAAGGGCGTGCTCGACGACACGCCATTTCTGTGGAGGGTCTGGCGCCGCGAACCGCGTGCCTTCAACCTGGCCCAGCTCCTCCGTCACGTCGGCAACAAAGTCGTGGAGTGGCCAATCGCGGCCCTCGCGTATCCGGTCATCGGCTACTTCGGGTGGCACTTCGCCTACTGGTACTCCGACCAACCGCTGCTGTTCGTACTCGGCGTGGCCCTGCCGTCGATCTCCCTCGGGATGTCGATCTGGGTGGGAGGCATCGTCACCCAAGACATGATCGAAAGCCTGACGGCGTACTGCCCGCGTCGAGTCAGCGTCGCCCGCACCACCTTGTGGGCGAAGTTCTCGGGGACCTTCCGGACACAGACGTACTGGCTCCTCGCCACCCGTGGGGCCTGGCGGGTGCTCTGGTCGCTGGCCCGGACCGGGCACTTCGAACCGGCCAAGACCGACCGCGTCGTTCGCGGCAGGCTCGGTCGCGACCCCGTTCGCTCCCGGGGCGCGGCGCTGAAAGTCTAGCTCCCTCTCCCGCGGCGCGCCCACCTGAGTGTCTGGCTCGCTGTGGTAGCGTAACGGTTCGAATCCATCTCTCTGAGACGGAGGATCGGCAATGACGACTGAGCGCGCCAGGCGCGTGGTCAGGATCTCCAAGGAGACGTTCCCGTACCGCACGGAGCTGACCCCCATCAGTTTCCTGCGGCGCAGTGCGTATGTGTTCCCCGACAAGACGGCCGTCGTGCACGGCGCGCGGCGCTACACCTATCGGAAGTTCGAGGAGCGGAGCGATCGACTGGCCTCCAGTCTCCGCGCGCTCGGCCTCCGCCATCTCGATCGCGTCGCCATCATCGCTCCCAACACGCCGGCCATGCTGGAGGCGCACTTCGGGGTGCCGATGGCGGGCCTCGTGCTCGTTCCGATCAACATCCGCCTGAACACTGACGAGATCGGCTACATCCTCCAGCACTCGGGGGCAAAGGTCTTGCTCGTCGACCAGGAGTTCGAAAGCGCGGTGAAGCCCTTGGATCTGACGGCCATGCGCGTCATCCGGATCGATGACACCGGATCCGCCGGCGATCCCTACGAGGATTTTCTCGCCCAGGGCTCGCCGGAGCCCGTCGAGAGCTGGCTGGAGGACGAGTACGAGACCCTTTCCATCAACTACACATCCGGGACCACGGGCCGGCCCAAGGGCGTGATGATCCACCACCGGGGCGCCTATCTGAATGCGATCGGGGAGACGATCGAGACGGGTATGACCTTCGATGCGAGGTACATGTGGACGCTGCCCATGTTCCACTGCAATGGCTGGTGCTTCACGTGGGGGGTCACCGCGCTGGGCGGCACTCACGTGTGCCTGCGCCGGGTCGAGTCGAGCCGCATCTGGGACCTGATCGACGGCGAGGGGATCACCCACTACTCCGGGGCGCCAACCGTTCAGATCGGCATCATCAACGATCCCAAGGCCCATCCGCTCGCCCGACCGGTGACGGCCGCCGTGGCGGGTGCCCCGCCATCGCCGACACTCCTCGCCCGCATGAAGCAGCTCGGCTTCCGTCCCGTTCACGTGTACGGGCTGACCGAGACCTACGGCCCGCACACGGTGTGTGCCTGGAACGCCGAGTGGGACACGCTGCCCGCCGAGGACCAGGCCCGCCTGGCTGCTCGCCAGGGGCAGGGATTCGTCATGGTCGACCTGGTGCGCGTGGTCGACAACCACATGAACGACGTGCCCACGGACGGTGAGACGCTTGGTGAGGTCGTCATGCGGGGCAACAACATCATGAAGGGCTACTTCGAGCAGCCCGATGCCACCGCCGAGGCCTTCCGCGGGGGCTGGTTCCATTCCGGCGACATCGGGGTGTGGCACGCCGACGGGTACATCGAGCTGCGCGACCGCAAGAAGGACATCATCATCTCGGGCGGTGAGAACATCTCGACCATCGAGGTGGAGCAGTGCGTGGCGCGCCATCCCGCGGTATTAGAGTGCGCCGTGGTAGCCATGCCGGACGAAAAGTGGGGCGAGCGCCCCAAGGCCTTCGTGACCCTCAGACCCGGTCAGAGCGCCACCGAGGCGGACATCATCGAGCACTGCCGCGCCCATCTGGCCCGCTTCAAGGCGCCGGGCGCGGTAGAGTTCTGCGACCTGCCCAAGACGTCCACCGGGAAAGTGCAGAAGTTCGTGCTGCGCGAGCGCGAGTGGAAAGGCCAGGCCAAGCGGATCAACTAGGGAGATGGAGGCGCCGAATGGCCCGGCCAGCGCGCTCGGGTGACCGAAGCGTCCTGGTCCGCGGGTCGTTGACAGGCCCCGGCCGTTGCGATATCGTGAAGGGGTCACCGCGGGGTGGAGCAGTCCGGTAGCTCGTTGGGCTCATAACCCAAAGGTCGTCGGTTCAAATCCGACCCCCGCAACCAATCGAAGTCCCCGAGATCGTTGAGGTCTCGGGGACTTCCTGCGTCTGGGGTCAGAACGCGAACCCCCTCCGGTATCCGAAAAGTATCCGAGTTTTTCACGGGAGCATCTGCGCGGACGGGGCCTGAAGAACAGTGACCGTGCGCGCCGCGGGCAGCGTTGCCTCGTACGCCTGTCGTGCCTGAAGTGCTCGGCGCTTGTCGTCCTGGCTCGTGATGTCGTAGCGCTTGAAGACGGCGGAGGTCTGGTGGCCGCTGATCTCCTGCGCGACAGACTGCGGCACACCGGCCCGCACCATGTTGCGGACCGCTGTGCGCCGTAGGTCGTGGAACAGCTTCCCGGTGACGCCAGCGGCCTTGCACGCTGAGGCCCACGTCTTGCGGAAGTCGACCAGTGGAGCGCCGGCGCGGTGGAACACAAGGTCCGTGACCAGGACCGTCCCATCAGGCTGCCGAATCGTCCGCGCCTGCCACCGTCGCTCGATGAGGGGCGCGAGTTCGCTGTCCATGGGGAGCGTCCGTGCCTGTCGGTTCTTCGATGCCTCGGCCCGCAGATGTATCTCGCCTGCTGCCCGGTCCACATCCGACCACGTGAGCTGGAGGATCTCGCCCCGTCGCCAGCTCGAGAAGTAGCCGAATCGTGCGACGTCTATTACCTCGTCCGGGAGCGCGTTCGCCACGGCTTCGAAGTCGGCCTTCTCGAAGAAGCCTCGCCGCACGTTGTGCTTCTCCGAGAGCTTCGGAATGGTCGGGACCGGGAGTGCGTACTTCGCCGCGCCGTAGCGGAGCGCCTGCCCGAGAAGCTGCAATTCCCGATTGACAGTGGCGTCGGCCCGACCCTTCCGGTCTACCGTTCCCTCTGCATCGGGATTCCCACGTCGTCGGGCCTCGATGTAGTCCAGGACGTCCCGATCACGTAGCTCAGCCGCCCGCCAACCGCCGAAGTGCGTCCGGATCGGGGCGAGATGGGATCGGACCTGGGGCGTGAGCTTGCCGCGCGTCCGATAGTCCTGTGCCTCGCCAAAACCCGGCCGGCGGGTAGGTCATTGATTTATCGGTTCTGATCCGGGGACAATCCCGACTCGATGATCGCTCTCCTGCTCCACCTGCTTCGGCTTCTCCCCTTCCTCTTCGGCGGCCACCGCCAGCTAGCCATCGAGAACCTGGCCTTGCGCCACCAGCTCTCCGTCTACAAGCGGACGACGACGCGGCCCAAGCTTCGTACGACGGACCGCCTGCTCTGGGTCGGGCTGGCCAGGGTCTGGGCCGGGTGGAGGCAGTCCCTCGTGATCGTGACTCCTGACACGGTCCTACGTTGGCAGCGCCGCCGTTTCCGCGAGCACTGGGCCAAGCTCTCCGGCCGGCCCACCGTGGGTCGCCCGCCGGTCAACACCGCCATCATCGCCCTCGTCCGGAAAATGGCCGCCGCCAATCCGCTATGGGGCGCCCCCCGAATCCACGGAGAACTCCTGAAGCTCGGGATAGAAGTAGCCGAGCGCACGGTCTCCCGCCTGATCTCGAAGCGCCCGACACCTCCCTCGCAGACCTGGCGCACGTTCCTCACCAACCATGTCCGGGACATGGTCTCGATCGACTTCTTCACCGTTCCCACCGCTCAGCTGCGGGTGCTCTTTGTCCTGGTCGTCCTCGCTCACCATCGGCGCCGCGTTCTGTACTTCAACATCACCGCGCATCCTACCGCCGCGTGGACCGCTCAGCAGATCGTGCACACTTTCCCGGATGACACCGCCCCTGCCTATCTTCTCCGCGATCGAGACGCCATCTACGGGGACTCCTTCCGCCAACGTGTGCGGGGCATGCAGATCCAAGAAGTCCTCACGGCTCCCCGAAGCCCGTGGCAGAATCCCTTCGCGGAACGCCTGATTGGCTCGATCCGCAGAGAGTGTCTCAACCATGTCCTCGTTCTGAGCGCGCGCCACCTGCGAAACATCCTCACCGGATACTTCAAGTACTACCATCGCACCCGGACCCACCTCTCCCTGACCAAGGATGCTCCGGACGTGAGGCCGGTCGAGCCGCCCCAGTTCGGCAAGGTTGTCCCTATCCGCGAAGTCGGTGGCCTGCACCATCGCTACGTCCGCCGTGCTGCGTAGCTGCGCTTCGCCAGCCTCGCCACTCACTCCTTACCCCTCCGCCCTTCTTCGCGCGCCGTTGATCTCTGCCCCCTGAGGGCCGTCGCGCCCTCCCACGCCGGCGCCGCACGACGTCACGTGGGAACCGTCTGGAAGCACGTCACGCCCTCCCGCAACGTTCGCCGAAGCCGTCGCGAGATCTCGTATCGTCGTCAAGTAGGCCGGATGAGGTTATGGCGAAGGACAGGGCGATTCGCTCGGCTTCTTCTACGCGCTGCTGCTGAACGGCGGAACCTGGATCCCCGAGGTCATTCAGGGCTTCTCCCAGGCCGGTGCGACCGCCGCGGGGATTACCGACCTCAGCCCCACCGGCGTCTTCGACCAGGGCCTGGCCCTGGCCAACAAGATCCTGAACTCGACCGCTGATCTCGGTCTCCTGGACGGCTTCTTCGCGAGCCTCATTGCCGGCATCACCGCTCTCGTCGTGGTCGTCGCGTTCGCTGTAATCGCGGCCCAGCTGCTCGTGGTCCTGGTGGAGAGCTTCATCGTCATCGGCGCGGGCATCCTGTTTCTCGGGTTCGCTGGTAGCCGGTGGACGAAATTCTTCACCGAGCGGTACCTCAGC
>JBKPAK010000163.1:0-5382 GCA_046726415.1 Candidatus Methylomirabilota bacterium | reverse complement strand
GAGGACACCAGGTACGCCGCGTGGGGATACATGGGCTCGCCGCCCATCAGGGCCTGACGCCGATCCGTCTCCGAGAAATAGGCGCCGGCGTCCACGTGGGAATGGTAGATGACCGCCACGGCGAAGCCCTCACTCTCCACGCGGCCGACGCGCAGCAGATCTTGAGGATCGATGTAGTAGGCGGTGCGCGCGTCGCGCGGGTGCCGCTCGGAGTCCTTGGCGTGCAGTTCATTCTGGATGTTTCGGCACGGCAGCACCCGACGCTCGTCGCCCCGAGTGAGGATCACGCCGCATGATTCGTGTGGATACTCGCGCACGGCCTGCGCGTGAATCGCGGCCAGCTCCGCGGGAGTGACGATCACGCCCACCCTCCGGCCAGGGCGGGAATGATCGACACTTCGTCGCCGTCGCACAGCGGCGCCTCCAGCCCGCCCAGCGATTCGATGGCTTCGCTGTTCACGTAGATGTTGATGTGGCGGTGCACCTCGCCCTCTGGACTCCGCATCAGGTCTCGCAGGCCCGCGTAGGAGGTTTCGAGGCTCGCGAGCAGCTCGCCAACGCTCTTCGCTTCGGCCACCACCCGATCCCGATTCTGGGTCACCCGACGGAAGGGGGTCGGGATGTACACGGTCACGGCCATCTGAGACACCTCCTCTTACGCCATGCTCAGGTAGCGCTCGCCCGTGTCGGGTAGCACGGTCACCACGAGCTGTCCGGGCGCCAGCTCCTCGGCCACTTGGCAGGCGGCCCAGGCCGCCGCACCGGCCGAGATGCCCACGAGCAGCCCCTCTTCTCGCGCCAGACGGCGTGACCATGTCAACGCATCCTCGTCACGGACTAGGATGATGCGATCGATGATGTCGCGATTCAGAATCCCGGGCACGAAGGAGGCGCCGATGCCCTGAATGGGATGCGGTCGCGCCTTGCCGCCCGACAGCACGGGCGAGCGGGCCGGCTCCACCGCCACGATGCGCACGTCGGGCCACTTTGCTCTCAAGACCTCCCCCACGCCGGTGAGGGTACCCCCCGTTCCCACACCCACCACCAAGGCGTCGGCGGGCCCGTCCAGGGCCTCGAGGATCTCCTGCGCCGTCGTGCGTCGGTGGATCTCCGGGTTGGCCGGGTTCTCGAACTGCTGCGGCATGAAGTAGTCGCCGTGCTCCTCGACTAACTGGTTGGCGGCGAAGACCGCTCCCGTCATTCCCTCGATGGCAGGTGTCAAGCGCAGCTCGGCCCCAAAGCGCTCCAGGAGACGCCGCCGCTCGACACTCATGTCGTCCGGCATGGTGAGGATCAAGCGATACCCCTTGACCGCCGCCGCCATGGCCAGCCCGATCCCCGTGTTGCCGCTGGTCGGCTCCACGATGGTCACGCCGGGCTTGAGCCGCCCGCGCCGCTCGGCGTCCTCGATCATGGCGAGGGCGATCCGGTCCTTGATGCTCCCGCCGGGATTGGCCGATTCGAGCTTGGCCACCACGACGGCCCCACCCGGCTTGGGAAGCCGATTGAGTCTGATCATTGGCGTGCGGCCGATCAGCTCCAGGACTGAAGCCGCGATCTTCGAGGCGCCCATCAGATGTGATACATCGGCCGGGCGCCGGAGCGCGCCCGCACGCGCTCAGCCAACTTTCCGAGGCTCAGGCCGTCGACGACCTCGCAGACGGCACGGCCGATCTCGTCCCACAGCTCGGCGAGGTCGTCGCCCCGCGAGCCGCGGCCTCCATTGCGCGCCTCGAACGGAGCCTGGGCGCCCTCGACGGCCCGCAGCACGTCACCCGCCGTGATGTCGTCGGCGTGACGCGTGAGCTGATATCCGCCCGCGGCGCCGCGCCGGGAGGCCAGCAGTCCGGCGCGCTTCAGCGCCTGAAGGACTTGCTCCAGGTAGCGCTGGGGAATCCCTTGCCGCGCGGCAATCTCCTGGATGGGCACGATCCGCCGGGAGGGTTGCAGAGACAGATCGAGCACCGCCTTCAGCGCGTATTCGCCCTTGGCCGAGATCCGCAAAGCGCGCTCAGTGATCGCGCCCGCGCTCCAGGCGGCGGGCGATGTCCTTGGCGAAGTACGTGATCACGATGTCCGCGCCCGCCCGCCGGATCGACGTGAGTGCCTCCACCATGGCGCGCTCCTCGTCGAGCCACCCCAGGCGGCCGGCGGCCCGGATCATCGCGTACTCGCCGGATACCGAGTACGCCGCCAGCGGCATCCCGAACTCAGCCTTGGCCCGGGAGATGATGTCGAGGTACGGCAGGGCGGGTTTCACCATCACGATGTCCGCGCCCTCGTCGATGTCGAGGGCGATCTCGCGCATGGCCTCCATCCCATTGGCCGGGTCCATCTGATACGAGCGGCGATCGCCGAATTGCGGAGCCGACTCCGCCGCTTCCCGAAACGGACCGTAGAAGCTCGAGGCGTACTTGGCCGAGTACGCCATGATGGGCGCCTCCATATAGTTGCCCTCGTCGAGGGCCTCGCGGATCGCGCCGACCCGTCCGTCCATCATGTCGGAGGGCGCCACCACGTCGGCGCCGGCCTCCACGTGGGAGACGGCGGTGCGCGCGATGAGCTCCAGGGTAGGATCGTTGCGGATCACGCCACCCTGGACGATCCCGCAGTGGCCGTGACTCGTGTACTGGCACAGACACACATCGGTGATGACCAGCAGATCCGGCACGGTGTCCTTCACCGCCCGGACCGCCTGCTGCACGATTCCGTCGTCCGCGTAGGCCTCCGAGCCCCGGGGGTCCTTCTCCTCGGGCACCCCGAAGAGGAGGATGGCGGGGATCCCGACGCCGGCCACGTCCTTGGCCTCTTTGAGCAACTCGTCGATGGACAGCCGGGATTGCCCGGGCATCGATGAAATGGGCTCGCGGACGCCCCGCCCGTGCACGATGAACAGCGGGTACACGAGGTCGTTCACGGTCAGCGAGGTTTCCCGGACCATCCGCCGCAGCAAGGGTTTTTCGCGAAGCCGTCGTGGGCGGAACACATGTGCCATCAGTCTGCCCCTTACCCCCGCCGCGCCGCGACCGGCGGCACGCGGGAACAGTAGTCCTCGATCGCCCGGGCCAGCGCCGGGATGGTGTACTCGCTGGGCATGATACGCGTGGTGAGGCCGTATTCGGCCGCCGTGGCCGCGGTGATCGGCCCGATCGACGCCACGGTCAGCGACGGGAACCACGCGCGCCGCTCGTCGTCCGTGAACAGTTCGGCGAAATTGCGGGCCGTGGACGAACTGGTCAAGGTGACGACGTCGATCGTTCCCGCCGCCAGCGCGTGGCGAAGCGCCGCGCCACTCGTTCCCACCCGGCGCGTCGTGTAGACCGCCACCTCGGTGACGACTGCTCCCAATTGCGTGAGATCTCTGACCAGCACATCGCGCGTTTGCGCGGCGCGCGGCAGGAGCACGCGGCTACCGGCCACGATCTCCGGCCGCAGCCGCTCCACCAGGCCCTCCGCCCGATACTCGCGCGGCACGATCTCCACGCGGAGCCCATGCTCGGCCACGGCGTCCGCGGTGGCCGGACCGATGGCCGCCACGCGCGCGTGGGTCAACGGCGCCCAGGTGAGGCGCCGCCAACTCAGACGACGGTCGAGCATGATGACGCCGTTGACGCTCGTGAAGATGAGCCAGGTGAAGCTCGCGGCCGCGTCGAGGGCCGCGTCGAGCGGCGCCCACGAGGACGGTGGCTCAATGGCGATGGTCGGCGTTTGCAGCACGCTTGCCCCGGCCGCCTCGAGCAGGCGCACGAACCGCTGGGCCTGGGCGGCGGCCCGCGTCACGACGATGCTGCGACCATCGAGCGGGCGCGCCCGCGTCATGCTGGCCATCACCGGATGTTCCGCGTCACCGGAACGCTGCCCATCACCGGCTGTTCCGCATCACCGGTACGCTCCCATCACCGGATGCTCCTCGTCACCGGAACGCGCGCCATCACCATATGCTCCGCGCTATTGGCCGCAACGGCGCCAGCTCAGCCGCTCCGCGCCCGAGCATGCTCTCCGCCAGTCCACGACCCACGGCATCTGCGCGCGCCACCGAGCCCTCGGTCTCGGCTCGCATCACGGCTCGTCCGTCCTCGCTGGCGATCAGCGCGACCAGACGGAGAGTCCCGGCGCCATGCGCCAAGGTGGCGTGGGCGGCCAGCGGGCTGTTGCACGAGGCGCCCAGGCGGGCGAGGAAAGCTCGCTCCGCCTCGCCGCACGCGCGCGTGAGAGCGTCATCCAGCGGGGCGAGGGCGGCGAGTGTCTTCTCATCGGCGCGGCGCGCCTGCACGGCGATGATCCCCTGGCCGACGGCGGGAATGAACTCCTCCGGAGCGAGAACCTCCGCGTGCGCGGGCTCGACACCAAGGCGGCGCAGGCCCGCGGCGGCGAGAATGATGCTGTCGTAGAGACCGCTCTCCAGCTTGCGGAGTCGCGTGTCGACGTTGCCGCGCAGCGGCTCGACCGACACGTCGGGCCGCGCCGCCAGAACCAAGGCTCTCCGGCGAGGGCTCGATGTTCCCACGACGGCGCGGGGCGGCAATTCGTGGAGGCGACCGCCCTTCCGGGTGATCAGGACATCACGGGGGTCCTCACGCGGCGGCAACGCGGCCAGGCACAACTCCGAGGGCAGCTCAGCGGGCAGGTCCTTCAGGCTGTGCACGGCAATGTCGATGCGCCCCGCGAGAAGCGCCTCCTCGATCTCGTGGACGAACAGTCCCTTACCGCCCGCCTCGGACAACGGCACCTCGGCGAGCCGATCGCCCTCGGTGCGCATGGCCACGATCTCGACCAGCAGGCCTCGCTCGCGCAGGGCCGTGGCGATCACCTCCGCCTGGGCCAGGGCCAAGGCACTCCGTCGCGTGCCCACCCGCATCACAGCGATCGCCCCAGGCCGAAAAGCTCGTGGACCAGCTCCGTCCACGAGCGTCCCGCTCCCGCGCGCGACGACTCGCGCAGCTTCGCAATGGGGGTGTGGAGGATCTTGTTGACGATGCCGCTGGAGAGCGTGTCGAGGGCCTCGCGCACTTCGGGGGTGGCGTCAGGCAGCCGGGTGAGGGTCTTCTTCACCTCGGCCTGGCGGATGGCCTCCAGCCGTTCGCGGAGCGACACGATGGTGGGGATCACCTCCACGTCCCTGAGCCGGGCCAGGAACTTCACCACCTCCCGATCGACCAGGCTTTCCGCCCGGTGGGCCTCGCGCGAGCGCTCGCGGATATTGGCATCGACGACGGACTTGAGGTCATCGATGTCGTACACGTACACGTGGTCGAGCGCGTTGACCGTCTCTTCGACATTGCGCGGCACGGCGATGTCGATGAAGAACAGGGGTTGCCGCCGTCCGTGGATGATCCCCTGCACCTGGTGTCGCGTCACCAGCGGCTGGGCGGCGCCGGTGGA
>JBKPAK010000162.1:0-11680 GCA_046726415.1 Candidatus Methylomirabilota bacterium | reverse complement strand
ATCCCGGAGACCGTCGCCGAGCAGATTGAGGCCAAGCACGGTCACCGCGATGGCCCCGCCGGGGAAGACCGCGTAGGACGGGCTGAGGGACAAGAAGTTCTGAGCTTCCTTGAGCATGAGACCCCACGATGGGTGCGGCGGCTGGGTCCCCAGCCCCAGGTACGCCAGCCCGGCCTCCGCCAGGATGGCCACCGGAAAGGCTGTGGTGGCCTGAATGATAAGGGGTGGAAGCGTGTTCGGAAGAATGTGCCGGCCGATGAGCCGGACGTCGCTCGCGCCCACCGCGCGAGCGGCCGCCACGAAGTCTCGTTCGCGCAGCTCCAGAAAGCCGCCGCGGGTCAGGCGCGCGAAGACGGGCACGAAGGCAATCCCGATGGCGACCATGCTCACCGCCACCCCTGGGGCGAACACGGCGGCGAAGAGGAGTACCGACAGGATGGCGGGAAACCCTTGCACGGCGTCGACCAGCTGCATGAAGACCTCGTCGATCCACCCGCCGATGTAGCCGCTGAGCATGCCGACCACCATACCGAAGCCCGCCCCGATCCCCACCGCGATCACCCCCACGGCGATCGAAGTCTGCGCGCCGCCCATGACGCGGGAGAGGATGCCCCGGCCGTACTGATCGGTGCCGAAGGGGTGCCTCCAGCTCGGGCCATCCAGGCGCGCGGGCGATGGACATGGCCAGGGGATCCTGCGGCGTGTAGATCTGGCTGAGCCCAGCCGTCACCGCCAAGAGGCCGGTGATGGCTCCGCCCAGCACGAGGGTCACGTGACGGAGGGCGCGGCGGGTCGTCACCGACGTCAGTCGGCGCGGATGCGCGGATCGAGGAGGACGTACGCCAGGTCCACCGCGAAGTTGATCAAGACGATGCTTGCAGCCACGAAGAGGGCCACTCCCTGCACCACCGGAAGATCGCGAGCGGAGATCGCCCCCAGGGCCAGCCGTCCCAGTCCGGGCAACGCGAAGACGGATTCGAGGATGATGCTGCCCGCCAGCAGCTGGCCGAGCTGCACGCCGGCCACGGTGAGGATGGGGATCAGCGCATTGGGGAGCGCGTGCGCGGCGATCACCCGCGCTTCGGCGACACCTTTAGCTCGAGCCGTGCTCACATAATCCTCGCGGAGAACGTCCAGGACAGCAGACCGGGTGGCGCGCACCAGCACCGCCGCCTGGAAGAATCCGAGCGCGAGGGCGGGAAGCAGCAAGGAGCGCAGGCCGGCGACTATTCCCCTCGACCAACCACCGAACCCCCCTGACCGCACCCAGCCGAGATGCACGGAGAAGAGCAGGATCAGGAGCAGACCCGTCCAGAACGACGGAATGGCGATGCCGAATTGGGAGACGATCATCGTGACATAGTCGCCCGCGCGGCGGTGGTGCGTGGCCGCGTACAGGCCGAGCGGCACGGCCGCCGCGACCACGAACAGGGCGGCCAGGAGCGTAAGGGGCACGGTCACCGGGAGCCGACTCAGGATCAGGCGGCCCACCGGCACGTCGTACTGGATGGACACGCCGAGATCCCCGCGAAGTGCCCGCCAGAACCAGTCGAGGTACTGGAGAGGGATCGGTCGGTCGAGACCCAGTGCGCCGCGCAGACGCGCGGTCGCCGCGGGGTTGCCCTCCGTACCCATGATCAGCAGGGCGGGATCGCCGGGCAAGACGCGCACCACGGTGAAGGCCAGCATCGACACGAACAGCAGGGTCGCCCCGAATGCGACGACCTTGCGCAAGAGGTATCGCCGCACGCTCGCCGGCGCCCGCTACTTCGTCCAGGACACCTCGGACAGATCAACGCGGGGAGGGGCAGATCCTTCCAGAGGCCCTGGAGGCCCTTCTTGGTGGCGGCCAGGCGCGGATGCACGAAGAGCCACACCACCGGCGCATCCTCCACGAGCAGCTTCTGCATCCGGACGTACAGCTCGCGGCGGGCCTTGTCGTCGACGGTGACCTCGGATTTCTGATACAGATCCTGAAACGTGGCGCTATCGTAGCGGAAGTAGTATTTGGGATTGGCGTAGTTCGCGATGTCCCAGGCCTCGGCGTGACCGATGATGGTGAGGTCGTAGTCCGCTTCCTTCCAGACCCGCGACAGCCACTGCCCCCACTCGGTCTGCTCAATCTTGACCTTGATCCCGACCTTCTGGAGCTGGCTCGCAATCACCTCGCCCGTGCGCACCGTATAGTAGTACTGTGGCCACCTTGAGGACCGTCTCGAAGCCGTTGGGATAGCCGGCCTCGGCGACGAGCTTCCGGGCCTTGGCGGGATCGTGTGGCATGGCGCCTGACAGGTCGACGAAGTAGGGATTGAGCGGATCGACGTTCGAGCCGAGGACGCGGTCGAGGCCGAACATCGCGCCCTTGACCACCTCGGCCTTGTTGATGGCGTGGGTCATGGCCCGGCGCACTCGAACGTCCGCGTAAGGTTTCCGCGAGTTGTTCATGGCCAGGATCACGTCGTTGGTGGTCTCGCCGATGATCACCTGGAAGCGCGGGTCCTTCTGGAGCTCGGGGACGTGCTCGGGACCGATCCCGAACATGGCGGCATCGGCGTCCCCCGCCTTGAGAGCGGACAGAGCGGCATTGGGATCGGGAATGAAGCGATAGGTCACGCGATCGAGACGCGGCCGTCCCTTGACGTGATAGTCGGCGTTGCGGGCGAGGACGATGCGGTCCCCGCGCACCCATTCCGCCAGGGTGAACGGCCCCGTGCCCACGGGTGCGCGTTTCAGGGTGTCCACCGCTTCGCGCGGATAGATCACCGAGCCCTGCCGCGCCAGGTTGTAGAGAAACGCCGCGTGGGGGCTCTTCAACGAGACGGTGATGGTGTAGTCGTCCTTGACCACAACATCGGTGATGGCCGCGTAGTACTGCGGAGAGGGATGCTTGGTCTACGGGTTCATGGCGCGGTCGAGCACGAACTTGACGTCGGCCGCCTTCAGCTCGCGCCCATTGTGGAAACGCACCCCGCGCTTGAGAAAGAACGTGTAGTTCTTCTCGTCGGCGGTATGCCAGCGTTCGGCCAACCACGGCACGATCTTGCCGTGGTGGTCGACCTTCACCAGACGCTCCTGTACGTTGTAGAAGACGACCGCCGCGATGGCCGAGGCCGGACTGGCCGTGAGGTCCAGGCCGGGTGGCTCGGTGGCCACCTGCACCACGAGCGTGCTCTGGCCCCTGGCCATTCCCGCGGTCAGCAGAACGAGAAGCACGGCGAACGCCAGGCGCATCACAGCATTCCTCTGAAGTACTCCACCGTCCGGCGGAAGCCCTCGTCGAACGAGACGAGGGGCCGGTAGCCCAGCAACCGCGAGACCTTGGCAATGTCGGCGAGGGTATGCGGGACGTCGCCGGCCCGAGACGGGGTGTGGTGGCGCATCACCGTCCGCGCGAGGGTTCGCTCGAGCATGTCGATGATGGCGAGGAGACTCACGCGCTCGCCACATCCCACGTTGAACACTTCGCCGCCGATCCCCGGCGCCCGCGCCGCCAACAGGTTGGCCTCGACCACGTTGTCGATGTACGTGAAGTCGCGAGACTGGGTTCCGTCGCCGTGGACTTCGAGCGCTTCATTGCGAAGCGCCCACAGGATGAATCGCGGGATCACCGCGGCGTATTCGGAGGCCGGATCCTGGCGGGGGCCGAAAACATTGAAGTAGCGCAGGCCCACGGTCTCCACTCCGTAGAGGAGGCTCCACACCGCGGCGTACTGCTCGTCGGCCGCCTTGGACACCGCATAGGGCGAGATCGGCACCGGCACCTGGTCCTCGCGCTTGGGCAGTTCGGGATTTGCGCCATAGACCGCGGACGATGAGGCGTACACGACTCGGGCCACCCCCGCTGTGCGGGCCGCCTCGAGCACGTGGAGCGTCCCCGTCACGTTGTTCTCGTTGGCGCCAAGGGGATCCTCCACCGACCGCGGTACCGATCGCATGGCCGCCTGGTGGAAGATGACGGTCGCGCCGGCGGCGGCCCGTTTTACGGTCACGAGGTCTCGAATATCGCCCTCGATCATCTCGAGCGCGCCGTCGTACTTGGAGGCAAACGGCAGCAGGTCTCGTGAGCCCGTGGAGAAATTGTCGAGGATCCGCACTCGAGCGCCGTCCCGCAGGAGGCGCTCGACCAGGTGCGACCCGATGAATCCCGCCCCGCCGGTCACCAGCGCCACGGTGCTCACGCGCGGATTATAGCAGTCGAGGCTACGGCGACCTTGACACCTCCCGTGATCTACCCGAACATGGCGGACATTTCACGAGGTTCGATGCCGTTCGCACCACGGGATGGACTCCGACAAGCTTTCGGCTCGAGGCCACCACGCCGAGATCAGGAGCGTGGAGGTGGTGGACGACTCCACCGACCGTTTTCAAGACCGATGGGCCCTATCCGCTCTTCGTGAAGCGCCCGACCGCGCAGGTCATCCAGTCGCAGAAGATCATCACGGACAAGGGCCACGAAGGGATGCAAGAGAATCCAGTCGGGACCGGCCCCTACACGCTCGTCAACGTGGACCAAGAAGCAAGAACATCTGTTGACGCGCAACGACGACCACTGGGGCCCCCGGCTGGCCTTCAAGTACGTGCGCGTGCGCATCATCCCCGAATAGCCCCGCAGATCGCCGAGCTGATGGCGGGTGGCCCCCAAATCAGATGGCCGTCGTCAACGTCGCTTGCCCATCGACACCGCTGACCGATTCGCTGCCCGACAGCACGCACGTGCGACACTTCCCGAACGCGGTGAGACGTTTCGCTGGATCGCCCACGCGCCGGTCCGCCGACTCCAGGCTACTGCCCTGCGCACCGCCCTTACGGCACCACTTCCACGGACTCCAGTCCGAGGACGGGTGCCTCGTCCGCGGTCCCCTCGGCAACGACCACGAACACGCGATACATGCCAACGGGTATCCCGACCGGCACGACGGTATCGATCACCGCCTCGTTCCGCCACGTGGCTCCGGGAGGTAAGGTCCCCGGGGAAAAGCAGGTCGCGGATGCCGTGAAGCTCATGAGGATCGCTGAAGCGTCCGCGGCGACACGAAGAGCGCGGTGAATCAATCGGGGAGCACGACTCCCACCGATATCGATACGGATTTCCACGCAGGAGCTTCGACGTCGACACCTACCCGGAGCGGCTCTGCCCTACGCACCGTGGTGGCGCTCGGTTGGATGCGCGCGTGTGCCCCGACGATCTCCCGCACCCTCGTACGCGCCCGGTGGAGCATCGCCACCACGTTCTGGCCAGCCGGCCCCGTCCGGCTGGCCCTCCGGCAAAAACAGGACAACCGGGGGGGCAAACACGGTGCGCCGATACGTCTGTCGGCCCACCGTGAGTTCACCGAATACTACCGGATACGTTGCCACGATGGCACACGGTTCGAAGGGATGTGTGCGTTGGTCAGGGATTCCCACGGTCTCCAGCCGAAGCTGCTCTCTCCCCAGCGCTCCCTCCACAAGTACCCATAGCGGATATTCCCAGTCGTCGGCGGCGGTGAGGAGGCCGAGCGTCGCACACCGTCTCTTCTTGAGTTGCTCCACGGCCTCCGTATACGGGCCCCGATGGTCAGGGCGAAGGGCGAAGTACTGCTGCTCCCGGGGCTGGTACAGCACGTTCGCCGGTCCCACCAGACGCTTTGCCTCGTTGAAGACCAGCCACGGCACCGTCGCGAGGACGAGCCCCAGCGCAACGATCGAACCCAGCACGCGACGCCGACTGAGGACAATCCCCAGCACCGGGGCACCCAGAACGAACAACGGCAATAGGAGGCGGCTGTGCCACGGCTGCCATCGGAGGACGGCACTAAACAACACAAACCCGATCAGAGGCACGCCGGTATAGATGACGAGCCGGTGTCGGCGTCGAAGGTCAGGGCAACCCGCCACCGCCCCGAGGGCAAGTACCGCCAACATGGCATGCCATACATTGCCGGCGTAATCCTCGTGATAGACGGGAAGCGATACTGCGAATTTCGTCTCGCCCCAGGTTATCGCAGGATTGTTGATGTCCACGCCGAGGGATCGATGCACTCTACCCACGGCCGCGTTGGTGAGCGCATTGACGTCGGGCCAAGGCGTGCCGAGGTGGAGGCCAACGTTGCGGACGATCACCGAGATCAGCGCTCGACCGCCAAGCACGGCATTGGCGTACTGGAGAGCGCCTTCCCGGCCCGGGCCCAGGGGCGCCCCGTACGTTTCAATGTTCCGGATGTAGTATCCCGCATTGATGAGGGCCACCACCACCGCGACGAGGGCAATGGTTCGCCATGCGCAATACGCGCCCCGGCGGAGCTGGACGAAAGCCATCCAGACCAGCATGGGCAAGGCGAAGATGTACGCGACGGCCTTGGTCAACAGGGCGAGCCCCAGGGCCGCACCGACGAGGAGCGCCCAGGCTCGCACCGGAGCCCCGCGAGGCTGGCCGTTGATGAAGAGCACGAAGACGGCCATGCAGGTCAGCCAACAGGTGGCGGCGTAGTCGTTCTGGGTGCTCGACCCTTGCATGATTCCCATGGGGAGCGTCGCGGCGACCACGGTCGCGAGGATCTGCGAACGCCGATCGCCGCCGAGCTGCTTGGCGAGGAGAGAAACGCCGACGAGGCTCACGACCATGCTGAACCACTGCACAAGATTGGCGAGCCGATCGCCCTTGGTAAGAACCTGCAGCAGTAGGATGGCGAACTCGGCCCACGGCGGCGCATGGAGCTGCCGGGCAATGGGCGTTGGATAGTGGGCGATGCTCTGGTGCTGAATCCAATGAACAACCCGACTCATGTGATAGGTCATCGCGTCCCAGCTGTTGGGGGGAGCGAGGAGTCCCAGAATCCCGACCATCATCACGATCGCCGCCACGCCGAGCAGTAGGAGGCGGTCTACCGCGCTCAGTGGGACGGCCGTGACGAGACTCAGCCTGGCGAGCTGCTCCCGATTTCGCCAGCCCCACCACGCGAGCAGGCCGCTCAGCGCCATCCACGACAGCAACACGCCCCAAAAGTTGAGCGCGTGCCACAGACTGAGAACCTCGGTCGAGATGACGACGGCTAGGCCCCACAGAACGGCGGCGACCAAGAACGCAATCCGCCAGCAGGGCAGTCGAGCGCGCGCGGTGACCAGAAGGAGAATCACGGTGAGCAGTGGCAGGAGGGCCGTGAGCATCACGCCTCGTGCCCTACCCTAGGGAATCTCCCCGAAGGATGCAAGTCGGCGCCTCGTCGCGCAGGCCGGGACACCAGCGTACCGCTCCGCGCCGTCAGGATGGTGCCCAGTGACGAGTCGATGTCGAGCGCGGACATTTTCGGCTGACCTTAGGCAGAGGGAGCACGATGGCGTTCGGCATATCTGGACGTCGATTCGAGCTAGACTTCAGCGAGGAGGCCGTCGACGATGAGCCCGCCCCTTCTTTCCATCATCATTCCCGCATACAATGAGGCCCACACCATTGCCGATATCGTGGCCCGCGTGCGGGCCGCCCCGGTCACCCTCCCGCATGAGATTGTCGTGGTCGACGACGCCTCCCGCGATGACACGGTGGCCATGGTCGAGAAGCTTGTCGCCGAGAACCGCGGCGATCTTCGCCTTGTGCGGCATTCCGTCAATCGCGGAAAAGGAGCGGCCCTGCGCTCGGGCCTCGCGGAAGCCCGGGGCGATATCATCATCGTCCAGGATGCCGACCTCGAGTATGATCCCCGTGACTATCCACAGCTCCTCGAACCCATCCTCGAGGGATATGCCGACGTGGTCTTCGGCAACCGCTTTCATGGCGGCCCGCATCGCGCCCTCTACTTCTGGCACTACCTGGCCAACAAGACGCTGACCCTGATGACCAACGCGCTGACCGGACTGAATCTGTCCGATATGGAGGTCGGGTATAAAGTCTTCACTGCCGATGTCGTACGCCGGCTGCACCTGACCGCCGAGCGCTTCGGCATCGAACCGGAGCTCACGATCAAGGTGGCGCGACTCGGGGTGCGACTCTACGAGGTGCCCATCCGATACCACGGCCGCACCTACGCCGAGGGCAAGAAGATCACGTGGCGCGATGGCGCCGCCGCTCTCTTCCACATCGTGCGCTACCGCTTCTTCGGTTGAGTCCCGGTTGGACCGGGTGCGCTCTCGGCTGATGGTGGCGGGGCGCCGCCCCGCCCGACCGGCGCGCGCGCCTCCCTCGCAAAGGCTCCGCGCGGCGCGGGACACCGATCGCGTATCGTTGCCGTTTACACTCGCGCGGTGACCCATTACACTACCCTTCGCCCCGTCGCGGTCAGGAGGTCGCGTGCGCATCTTCGTCGCCATGGTCTCGCATGAAACCAACACCTTCAGCACGATCCCCACTGACCGCGCCCAGTTCGAGGCCCGCGATCTCCGCTACGGCGGCGAGATCGTCGAGGCCTACCGGGGGACCGGTACCTGCCTTGGTGGCATGATCGACGTCGCGGCCCAGCGCGGCCTCACCCTCGTGCCGTCGGTGGCCGCCTCCGCGTCGCCCGCCGGACGTGTGACCAAGGATATCTACGAGGACCTCAAGGGCCGGCTGCTCGATGATCTGGTCAAGGCCGGCCCGCCGCAAGGAGTCCTCCTCGACTTGCACGGCGCGATGGTGCCCGAGGGTCTCGAGGACGGCGAGGGTGATCTCTTGGCGGCGGTCCGGAGCGTGGTCGGACCCACCCTGCCCGTCGTGGTGACCCTCGATTTGCACGCCAACGTGACCCGGGCCATGGCCCGCCACGCCACGCTGCTGCACGGGTACAAGACGTATCCCCATGTCGATATGGCCGAACGCGGCCAGGAGGCCGCGGCGCGCCTGATCGACGTGACCGAGGGACGCCTTCGCCCGACGGTGGCGCTGCGCCAGCCCCCTCTGCTGCCACCCATAGCTGGTCAACTCACCGCGCGCGGTCCCATGCGGCGGCTGTACGATCTCGCCGGGCGGCTGGAGCGGCGGCCCGGCGTGATTTCGATCTCCGTCTTCGCCGGTTTCCCGCTGGCCGATGTCCACGACGCCGGACTGAGCGTGTACGTGGCCACTCATGCCGACCAGGCACTGGCCGACGAGTGCGCCGATCGGCTGGCGCAAACGGCGTGGGAGCATCGTCGCGAATTCATCCATCACGCGCTGCCGGTGCGGGAGGCCGTCGCCACGGCGTTGACCCTGTCCGGAACGGGAGGCCCAGTGGTGCTGGCCGACATCGCCGACAACACCGGCGGCGGCGCAGCCGGCGACACCACCGAGATCCTGCGCGAGGTGTTGCGGGTGGGTGCCCGGGGTACAACGGTGGCCTGCCTTTGGGATCCGGAGGCGGTGCGGGCGTGCCTCGGTGCCGGAGTGGGGGCCCGCCTCACCCTGTCGGTGGGGGGCAAGATCGATCCAAGTCACGGCGCGCCGGTCGCGGTGACGGGCCGGGTGCGCACGCTCTCCGACGGGCGCTTCGTGCACCACGGGCCGATGTTCAGGGGGCTCGAAGGGCGCCTCGGGCCCACCGCCGTCGTCGACGTGGACGGCGTCAAAATCATCGTGATCTCGCACCGCTGGCAGACCCTCGATCCCGAGATGATCCGCTTCGTGGGCATCGATCCGCGGGGAGAGCGCCTCCTGGTCGTGAAGTCGACGATCCACTATCGGGCGGCCTTCGAGCCTATCGCCCACGCCATCGTCGAGGTCGACGCGCCCGGCCTTTCGTCCTCGAACCTCGCGCGCTTCGCCTTCACGCGTGTGCGCCGTCCCATCTTCCCGCTCGACGACCTCTAGGGAATCCGTCGAGCCGAGGAGACCATCCATGCCGTCCACTGCCTTCGGTAACGCTGACTTCAAGGTGTTCGAGGTCAAAGGATTCGCCCCGCGCATGAGCGAGATCCGCGGGCGTATCCGGCCCAAGCTCGAGACGCTCGGGCAGCGGCTCCTGCCCGAGGTGAGCCGGGCCACCGGGGCCGAAGCCTTCGCGCACGTGGCCAGGCATGCCCGGCGCACGGTGAACCCTCCGCACGATACGTGGGTCGCCTTCGCCCCCGACCACCGTGGCTACAAGAAGCATTGCCACTTCAAGGTCGCCGTCTCGCGGAATGCCGTGCGCTTCCTGTTCGAGGTGGGTCCTGAACACGCGGACAAGAAGCGCTGGGTGGCGGCCTGGAAGAAGAACGCTCCCCGGTTGGGTCCCGTGCTCAATCGGATGAAGGGCCTGGCCTACTTCAAGACCGAGCACGACGAGCAACCCGCGGCGCTCTTGGTCGATCTCTCGGTGGACGAATTGGGCGCGCTCGGCGACGAAATCCTCAGGACGCGCGACGGTCAGTTCGTGGTCGGGCGCGCGGTTCCCGCATCCGAAGCCGCCCGCTGGACGGAGGCTCAGTATCGAGCGGCGGCCCTGGATACGGTTCGGGCGCTCTCGCCCTTGTATCGCTTGCCGTAAGCGTCCGCGGTGTCATCTTCGACATGGACGGAGTCCTGGTTGAGTCCGATCAACACCATCGGGCCGCACGGGGCGCGCTCCTCCATGAGCTGGGGGCTCGCGTCACCATCGAGGAATCGTGGCGACTGACCATCGGCCGCCCGGCCCACGAAGCGGTGAGGCTCCTGCTCGGTCGAGCGCTGATCGCCGTCGAGGCCATGCGGCTGGCCCGACGCAAGCGCGACCTGTATCGCCATCTGGTGCGCCGAGGCGCGGTGGCGGTGCCCGGAGCCGCGGCCTTTGTGGCCTCGGTGTCCGGCAGCGGCATCGCCTGCGCGGTCGCCACCTCCGCTTCGCGCCACGAGGCTCAGCACGTCCTCCGGACCCTCGGCCTGGGGAGACACTTCGCGCCGTCGTGACCGCCGATGATGTGGTGCGAGGCAAGCCAAACCCTGAGGTCTACCGGAAGGCGGCGGAGAAAATCGGGGTCGCCGCGGCGAAGTGCCTCGTGTTCGAGGACGCCGTGGTGGGCGTGCAGGTGGCCCGGCGGGCGGGCATGCGGGTCATCGGCGTCACCACGGCGCACTCGAGCGACGAGCTCAGTCAGGCGGGTGCCGAGAGAGCGATCACGAGCTTCGCGGGGCTGACGTGGCCGATGTGAGCTCACCGGCGTTCTGGCAGGATCTGTACGAACGTGGCGGCGACGGCTGGGAGCTCGGCGCACCCGCTCCTCCCCTCGTGCGCTTCATCGAGACGACGCCCCCACCGCGCGGACGAGTCGCCGTGCTGGGATGCGGGCGGGGCCATGACGCTCGCCATCTCGCGCAATGCGGATACGACGTGGTGGGCTTCGACTTCTCGCCGACCGCCATCGGCGCGGCGCGGGCGCTAGCGCGGCGCCGCGAGGTGGAGGTCAGCTTCGAGCAGCGGGACATCTTCGGTCTGGGGCGAAACTCTCCTCCGGTCTTTGACGGAGTCTGGGAGTACACCTGCTTCTGCGCCATCGACCCCCGCCGACGGCGAGAGTACGTGGCCACGGTGAAGGCCATACTCCGGCCGGGAGGCTGGCTGCTCGGGTGCTTCTACCCAATCCGACGGCGCGGCGCTGGTCCACCGTTTCCCGTGGCGAAGAGCGAGGTTCGCCGGCGGCTGAGCCCGAGCTTCCGGATCGAGCGTGCCTTTCCCCCGCTCCAGTCCGCGCCGCGCCGTCAAGGACAGGAGTGGATGGTGCTCGCGCGCCGCGTGTAGACCCGCCGCCCGGTGGACGGAGGCATGCCTCCGTGCTACGGTTACGGGCACTTTTCGAC
>JBKPAK010000161.1:0-11697 GCA_046726415.1 Candidatus Methylomirabilota bacterium | reverse complement strand
ATCTGGCGGGCCACCGCGCCCGAACCGGAGGCCATCACCAGCGGCAGCGCGCCGAAGATGAAGGCGAAGGCGGTCATGAGGATCGGCCGGAAGCGCAGCCGCGCACCGCTGAGGGCGGCCTCGGCGATGGGTATCCCGCGCCGCCGTGCCGCCCGCGCGAATTCCACGATGAGGATGGCGTTCTTGGCGGCCAACCCGATGAGCATCACGAGGCCGATCTGCGCGTACACGTTGTTCTCGAAGCCGCGCGCCCACAGGGCCAGAAGCGCCCCGAAGACGGCGATGGGCGTGCCGAGGAGCACGCTGAACGGCAGCGACCAGCTCTCGTACTGTGCGGCGAGGATGAGGAACACGACCAGTAGCGACAGGCCGAAGACGGCAGCCGGACTCACCTCCTGGGCGGCCCGGGCCTGCTGGTAGGAGAGCGCGTTCCACGCGTACCCCATCTCGGGCGGCAACACCTGCCGAGCAACGTCTTCAAGAGCGATCGTGGCCTGGCCGGAGCTGTACCCCGGCGCGGCGCCGCCGGTGATCTCGGCTGAACGATACTCGTTGAAGCGATTCGTGTACTCGGGGCCTTCGCGCGTCTCCAGGGCCACCAAGGCCGACAGCGGAACCATCTGGCCGCGCTTGTTGCGGACATAGAACTGCCCGACGTCATCCGCCCGCGTCCGGTACTCTCCCTCGGCGCCGATGTAGACCTGCCACTGGCGCCCGAAGCGATTGAAGTAGTTCACGAAGAGCGTCCCCATGAAGGCGTTGAGCGTCCGGTACACCTCCTCGAGATCGACCTCCTGCTTAAGCGTCTTGTCGCGGTCCACGCTGGCGTAGACCTGGGGCACCGTGGCGATGAGCGAGCTGTTGAGCCGCGTCAGCTCCGGCCGCTGGCGCGCCGCCTCCAGGAAGCGGTTGACGTTCCTGGCCAGGAAGTCCACCGAGCGGCCCGCGCGGTCCTGGAGCATGAGGCTGAAGCCTCCTGACGTCCCGACACCGGAGATGGCGGGCGGCGGAAAGGCAAAGGCCCGGGCGTCGGGCAGCTGGGCGAGTCGCCGGTTCAGGGAGTCCATGATCCCCTCCAGGCTCGTCTGGCGGGTTCGCCGCTCGCTCCATGGCTCGAGGGTGACGAAGAAGAAGCCGAAGTAGGTCGCGTTGATGTAGTCGAGCAGACTGTAGCCGGTGATCGAGCTGTAGTGCTTGACGCCCTTGGTGTCCGCTAGGATCCGCTCGATCTTCTTCATCACGACGTCGGTGCGCTGCAGCGAGGCGGCCTCCGGCAGCTGGACGTTCACGTAGAGGAAGCCCTGATCCTCCGTGGGCAGAAATCCCGTCGGCAGTCTCCAGCCGAAGAGGCCGGCGCCCACCGCGATGGCCGCCAGGAAGAGGAGGCTGAGGGCGGACTTGCGGATGAGGGCACCCGAGATGCTCACGTAGCGGTTGGTGGTCCGCTCGAAGGCCCGGTTGAAGCCGCCGAAGAAGCGGCCGAGTGGTCCTCGATGCCGCCCGGCGTGTGATCTCAGCACCAGCGCGCTCAGCGCGGGACTGAGGGTGAGCGCATTGAAGGCGGAGATGGCCACCGACAGCGCAATGGTCACGGCGAACTGCTGGTAGAGGCGTCCGGTGATACCGGGGATGAAGGCGGTCGGCGCGAACACGGCGATGAGGATCAGCGCGATGGCGACCACCGGCCCCGAGACCTCCTCCATGGCCCGGGTCGCCGCCTCCTTCGGCGCGAGACCCTCCTCGAGTTTCTTCTCCACGGCCTCGACGACGACGATGGCATCGTCGACGACCAGGCCGATAGCCAGGACGAGCCCGAAGAGCGACAGCGTGTTGACCGAGAACCCGAGGAGGGGAAAGAAGATGAACGTGCCGATCAGTGACACCGGTACCGCCACGGCCGGAATCAGCGTGGCCCGCACGCTCTGGAGGAAGAGGAAGACGACCAGGATGACGAGAAGCATCGCCTGCCAGAGGGTGGCGTAGATCTCCTTGATGCCCTCGGTCACCGCCAAGGTGGTGTCGAGCGACACCACGTAGTCCATGTCCACCGGGAACCGCTGCTTCAAGTCTTCCATCAGGCGGCGGGCGCCCTCCATCGCTTCCAGCGCGTTGAACCCAGGCAGCTGATAGATGTTGACGATGGCGGCCGGCGCCCCGTCGAGGCGCCCGATGTTGTTGTAGGTCTGGGCCCCCAGCTCCGTGCGGGCCAGGTCGCGCATGCGCACCACCGAGCCGTCCGGATTCGCCCGCACCACGATCTCGCCGAATTCCTGCTCGGTGACCAACCGTCCCTGCGTCCGCATGGTGTAGGTGAACTGCTGCCCCGGCGGGGCTGGCTGAGCCCCCACCTGGCCGGCGGCGTTGATCACGTTCTGCTTGTCGAGCGCATTGACGAGATCGGTGATGGTGATGGCCAGCTTCGCGAGCTGATCGGGCTTGACCCAGAAGCGCATGGCGTACTGGCCGGCCCCCTGGATCAGCACCTGGCCGATGCCATTCACGCGGGTCATGGGATCATTGATGTTGACGTAGGCGTAGTTGGCCAGGAACGTCGCGTCGTACGTGCCCTTGGGCGAGTAGAGGGCGAAGATGGCCAGCGGGCTGGTGTGCGCCTTCAGGACGGAGATGCCGAACTTCTGCACCGCCGCCGGCAGCTGCGGGATGGCCTGGGCCAGCCGGATGTAGGTGAGCACGTTGTCCACGTTGGGGTCGGTGCCCACGTCGAAGTCCACCCGGAGATTCATGGTCCCGTCGTTCACGTTGTACGAGCGCATGTAGATCATGTTGTCCACGCCCGTGATCGTCTGCTCGATGGGCGTCGCCACCGACTCCTCGATGGTGAGCGCGTCGGCGCCGACGTACATCGTGCGGATGGAGATCTCCGGCGGCGCAATGTCGGGAAACTGGGCCACGGGCAGGCGCCGGAATGTGACCAGTCCGGCGAGGGCGATGAGGATGGAGATCACCATGGCCACCACCGGCCGGTTGATGAAGAAACGCGACATGGCGGCGGACTATCTGGGCGCGAGCTTCGGCCGCACGTCTTCTCCGGCCTTCACTCGCTCGGGCCGGCCAGGGGGCCGAGCGGGAGGGCATTCACGGGCACCTCGCGTCTGCACTGGATCGCGTGCCGCACTGAGTATTCAGCATGATGAGATAGGTGGCCCTCCGCCCACAAGTCACAAGCTGAGTGAAGGCCCGGGGCTGACGTCCGCGAGAATCTGCCCTGCTACCGCCCGACCGGCGTCGACGAGATCTGGCTGGTCAACCCGTTCGAACAGGCCATCCTCGCCGAGCTCGAGACCCGGGCGGCTGCGTGGCGCAGCGCCTCGCCGCCTCGCGCGTCGTCCCTGGCCTCTGGATCGACGTGGGCTGGCTCTGGCAGGAGGGCTCCCCTCGAACCTCGCCTGCCTGCGGGCACTCCTCGCCGCCGGCTGATCGCGCCGGCGCCCCGGGGCCGCCGGCCCGAGTTCTTCGCGAGCTGCTCAACTCCTTCATCGCCGTGTTGAGGCCGACGCCGCTGGACCTCGGCCGGGTCGAGATTTGCCATCGGCCGCCGGCTTCGAAAAATCGCCTGCCGAGACCGTCGACACGCTTGCGCCTGCTTTGGCCGACGACTATTCTCCGAGCAACTATTCGATCGAGATCGAGAACCCGCCCGTTGGCGCGAGAATGCCCCGATCAAGCTGGCCGATAACCCGGTGTTCAATCGGACACGCAAACAGCCGTGCTTCGCTTGCTGTTGGCGCGCCGGTTAACACGAAGTTCGCCGGCGGAGGAATAAACTCTCGAGCCAGCTGCGGCTGACAGAAGGCAAGGGGAGCAATCATGGCGACGATGCGTGTTGTGCAGGTCTCTTGCCCAAAGGGGCCCTTTGAGATCGTTGAACGGCCGATACCGGAGCCGGGCGCAGGATCCGTGCGGGTCAAGGTGGAAGCGTGCGGCGTCTGCCACAGCGATTCGATGACGAAAGAGGGCCTTCACCCAGGAATTCAGTACCCGCGAGTTCCCGGCCATGAGGTGGCCGGAGTGATCGACGCAGTCGGCCCCGGCGTCCCCGGATGGGAGCCGGGCCAGCGGGTCGGCGTCGGGTGGAACGGCGGCTATTGCGGCTATTGCGACCACTGCCGCCGCGGTGCGTTTTTCGCCTGCGTGCGCGGCCAGACCACGGGCGTCACGTATGACGGCGGGTACGGCGAGTATATGGTGGCACCCGCCAGCGCGGTCGCACTGATGCCTGCAGACTTGGCGCCCGTCGAGGCGGCCCCGCTCATGTGCGCCGGCCTCACCACGTTCAACGCATTGCGCAACAGCGGCGCGCGGCCGGGCGAGGTTGTGGCCGTGCTCGGGCTGGGCGGCCTCGGCCACCTCGGGGTCCAGTACGCCGCGAAAATGGGCTTTCACACGGTCGGCATCGCCCGCGGGCAGGACAAGGAGCCGCTCGCCCGCCGGCTGGGCGCGTCCGTCTACATTGACAGCCAAGCCCAGGACCCCGCGGCGGAACTCCTCAAGCTGGGCGGCGCTAAGGTCATCCTGGCTACGGCAACCAGCGGAGAGGCGATGAGCGCCGTGCAGGGCGGAGTGGCCGTGAACGGTACCCTGCTGATCGTCGGAGCGGCCGAGTCGATGCAAGTGTCTCCGGTGTCGCTGTTGATGGGATGCCGCTCGGTCAAGGGCTGGTATTCCGGGACGTCGATCGACTCGCAGGACACGCTCGCGTTCAGCATGCGGACCGGCGTGCGGCCGATGAACGAAACCTACTCGTTAGAGCGCGTCTCGGAAGGATATGACCACATGATGAGCGGCAAGGCACGTTTTCGGGTTGTTCTCACAATCGGGCACTAGCCGAGCAGGCCGAGTCCGGAAGCGAAGTAGCCTCTGGGCGACACGCTCCTTCGTGGAGGTCCGGAGCGGGCGAAAGTGTTCAGGACACGAGTTTGGGCCGCACCTTCTCTCCAGCCTTCACCCGCAGGAGCCCATCCACGACCACGCGCTCGCCGGGCCGCAGCCCCTCCTCGATGATCCACTGGGGCCCCAGCCGCGGGCCGACCTTGACGGAGCGGATCTCGACCGTGTCGCCGGGGGTGACCACCGCCAGCTGGTAGAGATCTTGAAGCTGCTGCACGGCGCTCTGCGCGACGAGCAGCGCCCCGCGCCGCACCTCGAGCGGCGCCCGCACCTTGGCAAACTGACCAGGGCGCAGGAGGCCGCCGGGATTAGGGAAGAGACCGCGGATGCGCAAGGTCCCGGTGGTCACGTCCACGCTGCGCCCCACGATGTCGAGCTTGCCGCGCTGGGCGAACACGCTGCCATCGGCGAGGATCAGCTCGAGGCTGATTGGCGCGCCCCGGCCCTGAGCGGCCGCCTCCCACGCCGTCGCCACCTTCAGGAAGTGCTGCTCGCTGATGGGGAACTCGACGTACAGCGGGTCGACCTGGGAGACCGTGGTGAGCAGGGTGTTCTCGTGTCGGCCGACCACGTCGCCGATGTTGGCGGCGCGGATGCCGGCCACGCCGTCGATGGGCGAGGTGACGCGCGCGAAGCTCAGGTTCAGGGCGGCCCGCTCCACGTCGGCCCGCGCCCTTTCCACGTCAGCGAGCGCGCGCGCTACGTTGGCCTCCTTGCGGGCGACGTTGGCCTGGGCGGTGACCACGCTGGCCCGGGCGCGGGCGACGTTGCCCTTGGCGGCGACGATAGCGGCCTTGTTGGCCAGGTTGTTCTGAACAGCATCGTCCAGCTCCTGCTGGCTGACTGACCCGTCCTGCGCGAGCGGCGTGTAGCGATCGACGTCGAGCTGCGTCTTGCGCTGATTGGCCTCCGCCCGGCTCACGTCAGCCATGGCCTGCTCCACCTGGGCCCTAGCTTCGTCCACGCCGGACTCGGCCTGCTTGACGTCGGCGCGGGCCTGGTCGACTTCGGACTCGGCCTGCTTGACCTTTGCTCGTGCGTCGTCGAGGACGGCCTGGTACGGTCGGGGATCGATCTGGAAGAGAGGATCTCCCTTCCGCACAAACGATCCCTCCTTGTAGTTCTGGCTGAGCAGATAGCCGGGGACGTAGGCGCGGATCTGGGCGTCCACGAACCCCGTGGTGGTCCCCACCCATTCCCCGTGGATGGTGACGTCGCGCGGGATGACGGAGGTGACGTCTACTTGAAGGAGCTCGGGCGGGCGAGCGGGCGAGCCTTCACGGCATCCTGCGAGCAGAACGGCGGCGACGCAGAGGGCGATGGGCACCGGCCAGGCCTGGCCGCGAATCTTCACCGGAACAGCGCGCGCGCGATCACCATGCGCTGGACCTCCGACGGCCCTTCCCCGATGCGACGCACCCGCGCCTCGCGGTACCAGCGCTCCAGCGGGAACTCCTTGGCCACCCCGTAGCCGCCATGAACCTGCACCGCGGCGTCGACCACGCGCCCGAGCACCTCGCTGGAGTAGAGCTTGGCGATGGAGGCCTCGACCCGGGCATCCTCTCCGCGGTCAGCCTTCCAGGCGCCCTCCCAGATCAGCCAGCGCGCCGCCCGCATCTCCACCTCGGCGTCGACGAGCATCCACTGGATGGCCTGACGCTCGCTGAGGCGCACCCCGAAGGTCGAGCGCTGCTTGGCGTGGGCGACGGCCATGCGGTGGGCAGCGACGGCCACGCCGAGGTTGCAGGCCGAGTACGGAAAGCGCTGGCGGACGAGGCCGCCGAGAGCCAGGTTGAGGCCAGCTCCCTCGTCGCCGACCAGGTTCTGGAGAGGGACCTTGCAGTCCTCCAGCGCCACCTCGCACGGCACCGCTGCCGTTCTGATCGTCCGGATCGGTCGGGCCGTGAAGCCGGGCGTCCCCTTCTCCACGATGAACGCGCTGACCCCGGCCCGCCCTTTCGTGCGGTCCGTGCGCGCGAAGATCACTCCCCACTCGCCGAGGTGCGCGCGGGAGATGAAGATCTTGGTCCCGTTGAGCACCCAATACCCGCCCTGCTTGACGGCGGTAGTCTGGATGGCGCCGGCCGGGTCGGAGCCGCCGCTTGGCTCGGTGATGGCGAAGAATGTGTGGTAGCCCTCGCGGATGGCCGGCATGGCATAGCGCTCGATCTGCTCCTGGCTCCCCCCGAAGATGAAGGGCGCTGGCGGCCGGCCGAACACCCCGCACCCCGGGTTGTAGAGTCCCATCCGGTGCTGCGCCATCTCCTCGAGGATGACCGACATCGAGAAGGTGTCGAGGCCTCCGCCGCCGTACTTCTCCGGAATGCCCAGGCACCACAGCCCCGCGGCCTTGGTCCTTTCGGAGAGCCGATGGTAGTCCTCGTCGGGGATCTCTGGCGCGTCGGGGTCGAGCCGCTGCTCCAGCGGCACGATTTCGTCGCGGATGAACCGTCGCACCTGATCGCGCACGGCGACCAGCTCGTCGGGCAACCGATACCCGGGGAAGGTTGGCATGACTACGTGAAGTCGGCCGAGACGAAGCGGTGCCCGCCGTGCTCCCGCACGATGTAGCCGGGCCGCGGGAAATGCGCGGCCAGGATGAGTACGCCCGAGTCGGCCTGCTGCTCCACGAAGGCGCGCCGGGTCTCGGCCGCCTGTGCGGGGTCGTAGCAGAACTGACTGCTCCATTGCGGCTCCGCCACCTGGACCACCCGATGCATGAGGTCGCCAGAGAAGACCGCCTCCCCCGCCGGGGTCGTGAGGCGAATGCACGAATGCCCGGGCGTGTGCCCGCGCGCCGGCTCGAAGCGGAGGTACTCGTCCACCGCATAGTCACTATTGACCAGCATGGCCTGACCCGCGCTGACGATCGGGACCACGCTGTCGTCGATGCAGCCGAACGGTTCCTTGCCGGTCGCGGCCTCGTGCCGCCAGAACTCCCACTCCTCGCCGGCAAAGATGTACTTGGCGCGAGGAAACGTGGGCACCCACCGCCCGTCCACCAGGCGCGTGTTCCAGCCCACGTGGTCGACGTGCATGTGAGTGCAGAGCACGACGTCGACCTGCTCGGGCGTCACCCCGGCCGCTTGGAGATCGTCGAGATACCCGCCCTGGCGGAGGTGCCAGATCGGATTCTCCTCGCGGTGCTTGTCGTTGCCCACGCCGGTATCCACCAGGATCGTGTGCTTTGGCGTCCGCACGATGAAGGTCTGGATGCGCGACCCGATATCGCCGGTGGCCGCGTCGAAGAAGTGCGGCTTGATCCAGACCAGGTGCGCGGCGATCTTCTGCGGATCGGAGCCGGGGAGCATCGTCGCGGTGGGATAGGACGAGCGGCCAATTTCCACCACGCGCGAGATCGTCACTGGACCGAACTGGATGGTGGTCATGCGCACCTCACACCTTGCCCGGGTCGCGTCCGGGCTGTCGCGTGTTCAGCATCATCGGGCAGGTCATCCCTCACTGGCAAGACGCGATTGCCGCGGGTCCCCCGTTCCCATGGCATGATCGTGGCCTGACCGTCGGACGGTCGCATTCCCGCAGGAGACGCGAGCATGAGCGGATTCGCGGACTACGAGCTATACGATGCCCTCGGGCTGGCCGACCTCGTGCGCCGGCGCAAGGTCACGCCAGTCGAGTTGCTCGAGGCGGCCATCGAGCGCGTCGACGGGCGCAACCTCGCGGTCAACGCCGTCGTGATGAAACTCTACGACCTGGCGCGCCAGGCGATCGCCAGCGGGCTCCCCGATGGACCCTTCACCGGCGTGCCGTACCTCATGAAAGATTTGACGTCTTCCATCGCCGGGGTGCCGATGACCCGAGGCTCGCGCTTCTTCGCGAACTCCCCGCCAGCTGCCGCCGACAGCGAGCACGTCAGCCGGCTCAAGCGCGCCGGGCTCGTCATCTTCGGGCGGACCAACACCTGCGAGGTCGGTCTCAGCCTCACGTGCGAGCCGCAGCTGTACGGGCCCACGAAAAATCCCTGGGATCTCACGCGCATCTCGGGCGGCTCGAGCGGCGGTGCCGCGGCAGCCGTCGGCGCGCGGATGCTCCCGATGGCACACGCCAGCGACGGCTTCGGATCGATCCGGGCCCCCGCCGCGTGCTGTGGCATCGTCGGCCTCAAGCCCACGCGCGCCCGCAACACCTTCGCCCCGTTTGCTGGGGAGGGGCTGGGTGGCCTCGCGACTGAGCATGCAGTGACCCTCACCGTCCGCGACTGTGCCGCGCTGCTCGACGCCACCGCCGGTCCTGGCCCGGGCGATCCGTACGCGGCGCCGCCCCCTGCCCAGCCGTACCTCCACGAGGTGGCTGCCCCGGCCCGCGGGCTCCGCATCGCCTGGACGGCGAAGGCGCCTAACGGGGCGCCGGTCGAGCAAGTGAGCCTGACCGCGTTGGCGGAAACGGTGAAGCTCTGCGCCGACCTCGGTCATCGCGTCGAGGAAGCCAATCCCGAGGTGGACGGCAGCACTATCGTCCCCACGTTCCTGACCCTGGCCTCCGCGAACACCGTGGCGAACCTCGCCACCCATCCCACGGCCGGCCGCCCCGCGCGCGAGGGTGAGGTGGAGCGCGTGACGTGGCTCACCGCGCAGAGGGGCGAGAAGATCCCGGCCCCTGACTACGTGCGCGCCACCCAGACCGCTCACCGGCTCGGTCGCCAAATGGCCGCCTTTCACGGGCGCTACGACGTGCTGCTCACCCCCGGTCTGGCCACCCTGCCCGTCCAGCTCGGCTGGATCGACATGACGATGGACGACTTCGACGAGTACTGGCGGCGCGTCTTCCACTTCTCGCCGTTCACCGTGTGGTTCAATATCACCGGACAGCCGGCGATGATGCTCCCGCTCGGTCGGTCGTCCGAGGACGAGGTGCCCTTGGCCGTCCAGCTCGTGGCGCGCTTCGGCGACGAGGCCACGCTCTTTCGCCTGGCCGCCCAGCTCGAGCAGGCGCGCCCATGGTTCGCAAGAAAGCCGCCCCTGGCGGGGTAATTCCTCCGGGCGAGCCGCCGGGGCGCGCGGACCCCCCCAGTGCCGGCGTCTCTTCGGTAGACGTTCCCCAGGAGCTCGCACCCGTCCGGCCCGGCGAGCAGCTCGACTGGACCGCGCTCGAGGCGTGGCTGCGCCCGCGGCTGGCCCAGCTCCTACCCAGCATGACGGGGCCGCTCGACGTGCTGCAGTTTCCGAACGGCTCCGCCAACCTCACGTATCTCCTGCGGCTGGGCGACGCGGAGCTGGTGCTGCGCCGACCGCCGATGGGCCAGATCGCGCCGGGCGCCCACGACATGAAGCGCGAGTACAAGGTGCTCTCGCGACTCTGGCGTCACTTCGACCGGGCGCCGCGCGCCTATCTCTTCTGCGACGACCACACCGTCCTCGGTGCCGACTTCTTCCTCATGGAACGGCGCCGTGGTGAGGTGGTCCGCGCCACGTTGCCCCCCTCCATGCGGGCGCACCGGGACGTCGCCCGCCGGATCGCGTTCGCCCTGGTGGACGCCATGGCTGATCTCCACGCCCTCGACCCGACGACCTGCGACCTCGGTGATCTCGGCAAGCCCGAGGGCTTCATCGAGCGCCAGGTGAGCGGGTGGGCCAAGCGATGGGAGCTGTCGAAATTCGACGATTCGCCGGCGATGATGGACGAGCTGCACCAGCAGCTGGTCCGCGGCATGCCGTCGATGAGCCGCGTGTCGATCGTCCACAACGACCTGAAGCTCGACAATTGCCAGTTCGATCCCGCCAACCCCGACCGCGTCGCGGCCATCTTCGACTGGGATATGACGACGCTCGGCGATCCGCTCATCGATCTCGGGACGCTCCTCAACTACTGGCCCGATCCCGTCGACCCCGAGCACGCCCAGCGCGCGAGCAATCCGGGACTCGCGCAGATGGGCCTGCCGACCCGCGCCGAGCTCACCGCACGCTACGCCGCGCGGAGGGGGGTGGACCCGGCGGCCGTGCGCTGGTGGGAGGCCTTCGCACTGTGGAAAACCGTGGTGGTGGTCCAGCAGCTCCACCGGCGCTGGGTCCGGGGCGAGAGCACCGATCCACGGATGGCGACCATCGCCGACCGCATCCCCTCGCTGATGGCCGCCGCGCGCACCATGCTCGAGGAGACGGCGCGCCCGGCGTCGGCGCCCGGCAGAGAGTGAACGCCATCGACACCCGCGTCAGGGGCTGGCCTGCTTCCAGAAACCCTGCGACGGAATCCGCAGCGCGCGGTTGAACTTGGACGAGGCGTTCTCCCAGGCGATGGTCATGGTCAGCTCGACGATCGCGTCGTCGTCGAAGAACTGGCGCAGCCGGGCAAACAGCTCGTCCTCGACCTCGCGGTCGCTCAAGGTCATGGCATCCGCGTATTCCAGGGCGGTCTTTTCGGCCTCGCTGAAGAGCCCACTCCTCCGGTAGTCCGCGAGCTGCAGGATCTTCTCGCGCGGCACGCCGAGCTCGCTGCCCACGGCAGCATTTATGTCCTGTCAGAACTCGCAGCCGTTGAGAGAGGCGACTCGCCGGTTGAGCAGAGCCCGCAACGCAGGGTCGACCTTCTGGCACGCGTAGATCGCGCGCCACATGGCCTGGGCGCCCCGAAAGATCGCCGGCCGCCGCGCGTAGAGTAGATGCGGCCCCAGCGGCGCCCCCCACTGTCTCGTCTGGGCCGCGAAGGTTGCCTTCACCTCGCCTTCCGCACTGGCCGGATCGATCCCCTGAATTCGTGGCATCGCGTGCCCTCCGTTCATCGTCAGAGGCTGTCGGCACTCCTCTGGGTGAGCGTATGCCCGCGGTGATGTGC